>JBIQLU010000169.1:0-4959 GCA_044463985.1 Gemmatimonas aurantiaca
GAGCTGCAGGCGCAGCGCATCGCGCAGGCGGTGAACAGCGGCGCCAACGCGATACTCGTTTCGGCCAGCGACGCGGGGAAGATCACCGGCGCGATCGACGAAGCGGTGGAGCGCGGCGTTCCCGTCATGAGCTTCGACAGCGATGCGCCAGACTCCAAGCGCTTCTCGTTCTACGGCGGCGACGACCACGCCATGGGCAGCCAGGTGATGTCGGAGCTCGCGAAGCAGATGGACGGCAAGGGGAAGATCGCGATCCTCTCCGGCAACCAGAACGCACCAAACCTTCAGAAGCGCGTGCAGGGCGTTCTCGACGAAGCGAAGAAGTATCCCGGCATCACCATCGTCAACACGTTCAACACGATCGAGACTCCGCAGGATGCTGCGGCCGAAGTGCTCCGCGCGCAGCGCGCGTATCCGGAGATCCAGGGGTGGGCGATGGTGGGCGGCTGGGCACTCTTCACGCGTGCGCTCCTCACCGACCTCGACCCGTCGAAGCTGAAGATCGTTTCGGTCGATGCGCTCCCCGTGGAGCTCGCGTACGTGGATGCGGGCCTCACGCCGGTGCTCCTCGCGCAGCCCACGTACCTCTGGGGCTACCAGTCGGTGCACACGATCTTCGACCACGTGTACCTGAAGAAGGACGTCCCCGCGCACGTTCAGATGGAACTGGTGCGCGTGTCGAAGGAGAACCTCGGCGACTGGGCGCGTCAGCTCCAGGAGTGGGGGTATCCCGACGTGGACCAGAAGTACCTCTCGCTCGGCAAGTAGCGCAGACGATCATGGCTCCCGCCGCCATCCGCTTCGAGGGGATCACCAGGCGCTTCCCCGGCGTGGTGGCACTGGATGGCGTGTCCTTCGAGGTGGCGGCGGGAAGCTGTCACGCGGTGTGCGGCGAGAACGGAGCCGGCAAGAGTACGCTCGGAAAGATCCTCTCCGGGATTCAGCGACCCGATTCCGGGCGGATCTTCCTCGACGGCCGGGAGGTGAGTTTCGCGAGCCCGCGCGACGCGCACGAAGCGGGCGTCGCGATGGTGCATCAGGAGCTCGCCTTCTGCGAGAACATGACCGTCGCGGAGAATCTCTGTCTCGGTCAGCTCCCGTCGCGCTGGACGTTCGTGAATCGGGGCGAGCTGCGCCGGCGCGCATCGGCGATGCTGGCGCAGGTGGGCGCCACGCTCGACCCCAGGCGGCAGATGAGCGCGCTCAGCGTGGCCGAGCAGCAGCTCGTGCAGATCGCGGCCGCGGTGGGGAGCGGCGCGCGTGTGATCGTGTTCGACGAGCCGACGAGCAGCCTGAGCGAGGGTGAAGCGGAGCGCCTCTACACGTTGCTGGGGCAGTTGCGGGAGCGCGGCGTGACCGTGCTCTACGTGTCGCACAGGATGCCCGAGATCTTCCGCCTGTGTGACGGCGTCACGGTGCTTCGCGACGGGCGCCACGTGAGTACACAGCCCATCGAGTCCGTGGATGAAGCGGAGCTCGTGCGGCTCATGATCGGCCGCGTGCTCGAGCAGTACTACCCCGAGCACGTACAGGCCAACCCGCGCGAGGAGCTCCTGCGCGTGCGCGGATTGTCGCGCCATGGGCGCTTCCATGACATCTCGTTCTCGGTCAGAGCTGGAGAAGTCCTGGGCTTCGCGGGGCTCGTGGGCGCCGGGCGCTCGGAGATCGCGCAGGCCATCTTCGGCCTCGACCGTGAGGCCACTGGCGAGATCGTGGTGCGCGGGCGCCCCGTCACGATTCGCAATCCGCGCGATGCGATGGCGCTCGGGATCGGCTTCGTCCCCGAGGATCGCAAGCGGCAGGGCCTCGTGCTTCCCATGCGCGCGAGGGAGAACACCACGCTTCCGACGCTCGAGTCGCTGGCGCGGCTCGGCTGGGTACGTTCGTCGGCGGAGCGCGAGCTCGCGCAGAGCTACATAGAACGACTCCGCGTGCGCACGCATTCCATGGACGCCGCGACCGCCGGCCTTTCGGGCGGCAACCAGCAGAAGCTCGTACTCGCGAAGTGGCTGGCCGCGAAGAGCGACATCCTGATACTCGACGAGCCCACACGCGGCGTGGATGTAGGCGCGAAGGCCGAGATCCACGCGTGGATCGACCGGCTCGCTGCACAGGGTGCGGCGATCCTTCTCATATCGAGCGAACTGCCCGAGCTGATCAACCTGTCGACGCGTCTGATCGTGCTCCGTACGGGGCGGATGGTAGGCGAAGTATCACGCGCGGAGGCGACGCAGGATGGGCTGCTCAGACTCATGGCGGGGCTCGGCGACAACGGCGAAGCCCTCGCGCCGACAATGGCCACGCACGACTCCTTCGGAGTGAACGGGTGAAGACTCGTGATCGAGGTAATCCAGTGAGAGAGCAACAGCAATCATGCCGTGCGCCGGCTCGCGCGGCGGTGGCCTCCATCCTCGCCGGCGCGACCGCAGCGATGATCGCGGTCGCGCCTCGAGCGTCCGCGCAGACTGCAGCGGCGCCAGTGCCCGGCGGCACCACACCGCACGCTGCAGCCGTCGCGATTCCGGGCGCTGCCAGCGCCGCCGTGAAGCCCACCGCAGCACGTATGACCGTCGATGCCGGCCCCGTGACCGCGTGGCCACGCACCGTTCCCGTGCGTCTCGAGCCGCGCGGCGGCGGGCGCGACGATCTCATGATCACGACACTCGGCGATATCCACACTCCACTCGCCGACGGGAGCTTCGATCCGGTGGCCGATCGCGTGACGGCCGCCGACGGACGCGTGCTCGATCACTACTACCGCGACTCGCTCGGCATCGCGTTCTACGAGCCGCTCGACAAGTCGATCTTCCCGCTGCCGCCATCGGGGTGGTGTACCTGGTACTACTACTACCGCGTGATCAACCCCGCCGAGGTGATCGCGAACGCGCATTGGATCGCCGAGAACCTGGCGCCGTTCGGCGCGCACTACGTACAGCTCGACGATGGGTGGCAGGGGATGGGCGAGCGCGGCGCCGGAGCGTACCGCGACTGGAGCACCATCGATCCACGCTTCAGCGGGATCGGGCTCGGCGGACTCGCCGATTCCATCCGCTCGCTCGGGCTGGAGGCCGGGATCTGGATAGCGCCGCACGGTCAGAGCAACACGCAGGTGGCGCGCAGCTCGAAGGCGTTCCTCTGGACGCCCAACGATTCGAGCGCCTCCACCACGTGGGAGGGTCGCTATCTCATGGATCCCACGGCGCCCGCGGCACCTGGCTATCTGGGCGGGATCTTCAAGCACCTGCGCGACCTGAACTTCACGTACTTCAAGATCGACGGGCAGACGATCGTCGTTCACGAATTCGGCGACAAGACGAAGTACATGCATGGCCCCGTGCCGAAGGGAACGCCGGAGGAAATCGGCGCGAAGCTGTACCGCAAGACGCTCGGCACGATACGCGGCGCGATCGGCGACAGCTCGTATCTGGTCGCATCGTGGGGAACACCGCTCGAGGGCGTGGGGATGTACAACGGCTCGCGCACCGGCGGCGACATCGTGCAGGGGTGGGACGGTGTGCTGGGTGCCGTTTCGACGGTGCAGCGGTGGAACTTCCTGCACAACATCGCCTGGTACTCCGACCCCGACGTACTGATCGTGCGGCCGCCGATGAGCGACGGCACCGCGCGCGTGTGGGCGACGATCATGGGTCTCACCGGCCAGTCGCTGATGAGCAGCGACCGGCTCACCGATCTTCCGGATTCGCGCGTCGAGCTGCTGCGGCGTGTGTATCCCGCGACCGACATTCGTCCGCTCGATCTCTTCAGGCCGGCGAACACGCGGAAGCCGCTGATGGATCTCAAGGTGAGCCATCTCGGTCGCGACTACGACGTGGTGGGCGTGTTCAACTACGACGCGGAGCAGAGCACGAACCGGCTCCTCTCGTGGAGTGCGCTCGGTCTCGACTCCACGGCGATGTATCACGTCTACGACTTCTGGAACGGCACGTACTACGGATCGTGGGAGCACGGCGTGTTCATCGACGTACCGGCCGGCGACGTGCGGGTGATCACGCTGGTGCGCGCCACGGACAGGCCGGAGCTCGTGTCCACGAGCCGGCACATCACGCAGGGGTGGGTGGATCTGCGCGCGCTGGAGCACGGAGGGAGCGCCGAGCGTCCATCGCTCTCGGGCGAGAGCAGAGTGATAGGCGGCGACGCGTACACGCTCACCGTGGGGCTGCCGCGCGGCAAGTCGAGCTTCCGTGTAGCCACGGCGCGGGCGAGCGCGACGGCGAACGGCGCTCCTGTGCGCGTGAGCTGGTCGAGCCATCAGGGCTACGCCACCGTCACGATCCGCACCGACAGCACGCAGCTCGTCCGCTGGCAGATCGACTTCGAGCCCGCGGCGCCCTACGTGTACCCGGTTACGTCGCCACAGAGGATCGAGGCCACGACCACCGGGCTCTCTAACGCCACGCTGCACTGGCCGGTGGAGTACTATCCGCGCTCCGCGTACCAGGTGGCGGTGGATGGCCGCCCGCTGGGCGAAGCGTTCACGGCGCGCGCGAACGTCTCCGGGCTCGCGCCTGGAAAGCCGCACGAGATATCGGTTCGTTCGATGTGGGCCGACGGAACGGCCGCCGAGAAGGGAGCGGAGCTGACGTACACCCCCGCCCTGCCAGACAGTCTCTTCGTATCGGGCCTCGAGCCGATTTCGATGCTGCAGGACTGGGAGCGGCTCGGCGTGGACCGCGCGGTGCGCGGCTCGCCGCTGAAGGTCGGCGGGAAGGAGTACTCGAAGGGGATCGGCACGCTCTCCGAGTCACAGGTGAGCTACAGGATCTTCGGTCGCTTCGCGAAGTTCGTGGCGAGCGTGGGTCTGGATGAGGGAGTCCGCCGCCAGTCGCCAGCGCGCGCGATCTTCGAGGTGCGCGGTGACGGGAAGACTCTCTGGAAGAGCGATACCATTTCGCGTGGCAGCGCCGCCGTACCGGTGAGCGTGGATGTGCGTGGTGTGGA
>JBIQLU010000169.1:5059-6632 GCA_044463985.1 Gemmatimonas aurantiaca
CCATGAGCTCCTTCTTCAATCGTCGTGACTGGCTGAAGGTGATGGGGATCGCGGGCGCGAGCACGCTCCTGCCGCGCGATGTGGTAGCCGCGACTCCCGTACGTCGCGCGGCCGCACCCGGACCGGTGCCACCGGTCATCGGCGGCGCACCTTCGATCGTGCCGCTCTCCTCCACGAGCGAGATCTTCATCCCGCCGCGCGGTCGCGGCTTCATGAAGTTCTCCTTCGACTTCCCGGAACCGTCGGTGCAGTTCGCCGACTACACATTCGGCTTTCTGGTCTTCACGCCGGAGAACACGTACGGCCTCGACCAGTCGAAGATGAAAGTCGAGGGGAGCGGCGACTCGCTGAAGCTCACCTGCGACGGCTTCGTGTGGGCTGGCGGGCAGGTGAAGGAGCCGGGCCGACTCACCGCGTCTTTGCGGCGCAAGGGCGCCACCATCGAGTGGGACGCGGTGGTCGAGATGGACAAACCCGTCCGCTCCGTCACCTCGATCGTGCGCAGCGTGCCGCGCGGCGAGGTCTCGTTCGGCGGCGGACGCTTCGAGGATGAGAAGGACAACGAGATCCTCATGGGCTACACCTTCGGCGCGGGCGACCTCAATGGCCCCGGCGGGAGCATGCTCACTCCCCTTCTCATGATCCGCACCGCTGCGAACGACGTGTTCTACATCTCGTCGCTCGACGACAAGGTACGCCCCAAGCGATACTACCTCGCGCCCGGTGAGAAGAGCTACCGGGTGGAGGCGGTCTACGAGCACGACGCCTGGCGCGATGACAAACGCGTCGAGATCCCCACCTGGCGGCTGGGACGCGTGTCGACTGCGGAGGAAGCCACGGCGCTCCACATGAGCCACGTCGAGCGCGCCTTCGGTCTGAAGCCGTGGGAGGAGCGCACCGACGTCCCCGCGTGGATGCGCAACGTCGCGCTCGCGACCACGCTCCACGGGATGCACTACACCGGCTACATGTTCAACGACTACCCGAAGATGCTCGAGATCCTGCGCTGGATGCGCACGCAGATCGATGGCGAGCGGGTGCTGGTGTTCATCTCCGCATGGGACGGACGCTACTACTGGGACTACCCGAACTACGTGGTGTCCGAGCGGATGGGCGGCGACGCCGCCTTCCGCCGGCTCGTGGACGAAGGACACCAGATGGGCTTCAAGATCATGCCGATGTTCGGCACCAACTCGGCGAACAAGAATCAGCCCATCTGGCCGAAGATCGCCGGCTCGATCACGAAGAAGATCGACGGCAACGAGTACAATCTGGATTGGGTGGACTGGAGCAACGATCGCCACCAGGACGGCTGGCTCGGCTACATGAACCTCGGCGCCGATCCATGGCGCGAGCATCTCTACGGGCGCATCGCGGACATGATCGAGAAGTACGGCGTCGACGCGTACTTCCTGGACATAGTGGGCGGCCACGTGAACAGCACCACCGGCGACATGCACGAGGGAACGCGGCGCCTGGTGGAAGATCTCAGGAAGGCGTACCCGAAAGTGGTCTGCGTGGGCGAGATGCCGTACGACGCGCTGCACGGCTTCATCCCGATGTTCCAGGTGGG
>JBIQLU010000170.1:0-6621 GCA_044463985.1 Gemmatimonas aurantiaca
CGCGGGAGAGATGATCGCCGCACCCGCGGAGTTCGCCTCCGGTTCGAGCTGGATTCCGAAGCAGTCGAGCGAATCGCAGATTCGCGCCCGGATCTCCGGCGAGTTCTCGCCGATGCCGCCGGTGAAGACGAGCGTGTCGAGCCCGCGGAGTGCCGCCACATAGGCACCGATGCACTTCCGAATCTGGTAGCAGAACACGGCGACGGCCTCGGCCGCGCGCTCGTCGCTCGGGGAGCGAGCGAGGAGGTCACGCATGTCCGACGCCGTTTCCGATAGACCGAGAAGCCCGCCTGTGACGCGCACGAGCGCGCTCACCTCTTCCACCGGGAGCCGCCGCTCCGCGAGAAGGTAGAGGAGAACTCCGGGGTCGATGTCGCCCGAGCGCGTGCTCATGACGAAGCCGCCCACCGGGGTGAAGCCCATGGTCGTATCGATGCTCTTCCCATTCGCGATCGCGGCCATGCTGGCGCCGTTGCCCAGGTGGGCGACGATCGTACGTGCGCCGAGCTGACCGCGCTCCGCGAGTGCGGTCGTCACGTACTCGTAGGAGAGTCCGTGGAAGCCGTAGCGCACCACCCCCTCGTCCGCGAATCGGCGCGGAATCCCGAAGAGCCGCGCCTCCCGCGGCATCCCGGCATGGAATGCCGTATCGAAGCAGGCAACCTGAGGGAGAGAGGGGCGCTCGCGCGCTATCAGGTCGAGCGCTGCCAGCTCGCCGGGAAGGTGCGCCGGGGCCAGTGGCACGAGCTGCTCGAGCGAATTGCGCACCGCGGGAGTCACGAGCACGGGCTCTCGGTAAGCGGAACCGCCGTGCACGAAGCGGTGTCCCACCACCGCCACCTCCTTCCAGACACCGCTGCGATCCAGTTTCGCGATCAGCGAGCGCAGCACCGCCTCGCGAGTCGAGATCGCCGCCGAAGCCGCGTCCGAGCCTCCGCCTCCGTGCGCCGCCTGCACGCCGGCCTGCGAATCCCCGACCCGGTCGATCGTGCCATGGTCGAGTCGCTCCATGCACTCGGCGGCGTCGACGCCCTCGTCACCGGGGCGGACTTCGTAGAGGGCGAACTTGAGACTCGACGAGCCGGTGTTGAGCGTGAGGAGTTTCACTCGTGTCGTTCCCCCTGCCGAAGATCCGCGCAGGTCCGTTGAAGTGTCCGATCCGGGAGCTCCACCGAAAGATACGGGTCGCACGCCCGACCGCCGTGTGAGCACTTCCCGCTCCCCTTTCAGGGAACGGCCGACACGCCGTTTTGCCTGTCCGGTCTACCGTTCACACAGGGAATCACAGCACGGTACGGGTCCGGAGACCGGAGGGGAAAATGGATGCAAGGAAGGCTGTTGGGCTACTGGTCCTCGTGGTGGCGGCGAGTGGATCGGCGGCGCGCAGCGCCGACCATGCCCCGCTTCCATTCGTCGTGGGAGAGCGCCTCTCGTACAGGGTGGATGCAAGCGGGATCGGTGGACGCGGCACGATGTCGGTTGACGGGCCTGTCGATGTTCGCGGCACGGAGACCTACCACCTGCGCTTCGACGTCGAGGCCGGGTTCGGTCCCGTAAAGGGGAAGAATCGGACCGAGTCGTGGCTCGACCCGGTTCGCATGGCCGCTCTGCGCTTCCACGCGTCGGAGCGCCGCCCCCTCTCGAAGCGCGACGAGCGCGTGGAGCTCTTCCCGAATGAGCAGCGCTGGGTGACGGAGAAGGGAAAGTCGGGTGAGAGCCCAACCGATGCTCCGCTGGACGAGCTGTCGTTCATCTACTTCGTTCGTTCGCTCCCGCTCGACACCGATTCCACGTACACGTTCAACCGCTTCTACGATGCGCGGCGGAGCCCGACGACGGTGCGCGTGCTCTCGCGAGATACCATCTCGACGGAAGCGGGCGCGTTTCGAGTGCTGTTGGTCGAGATGCGTGTCCGTGATCCGGAGCGCTACAAGGGTGAGGGAACGCTCCGCTTCCATCTCAGCGACGACGCCTGCCGCATCCCGGTGCGCATCGAGAGCGCGATGCCGAACGTGGGGCTCGTGACCTTCTCGCTCGAACAGTACGAGCACCCGTCGGGGTCGTGCCTGGCGGAGGATCAATGACGGCACGCGACCGGTCGGAGTATCCCGTACAGCGCAGTCGGCGCGATCGTGCATCGAATAGCGTGGCACGGCCGACAGCCTGGAGGCGCGGGATCTCCGAGATTCTCTCCCGGGTCGCGGAAGAAGCGCGGCTCGATCGAGTAACCTCAACGGAGCGCTTCCAGATGCGCATCACACGGAATTGGACGGTGGGCCTCCTGGTCATACTCGGCCCCGTGCTCGCCGCCTTCGCGGGGCTGAAGCCGGTGCTCGAGCTACAACCGGAGAGCCGCCTCTGGGTGGAGGGCACGTCGAACGTGCGCCCGTTCACCTGCGAGGCGAAGGAACTGGACGTTCAGGTAGAGACCGATCAGGCGCCGGTCGTCGCGAAGGTGGTCGCTGGCGAGAAGGTGGTGCGCGCCGTGGTGGTCACCGTGCCCTCGAAGAGCCTCGACTGCGAGGACGGTAACAAGAAGATGAACGAACACATGCTGAAGGCGATCAAGGCGGGGAACAACCCGACGATCGAATTCCGCCTCCAGTCGTACGACCTCGCGCACGAAGGCGACGGCGCCAATGCACTGCTCACGGGCACGCTGAAGCTCGGCGGCGTCGAGAAGCCGGTCACTATCGACGCGGTCGCGACGTCGGCTGGCGAGGGCCTTCTCCAGGTGACGGGTGCGTACGAACTGCGCATGACCGACTACGGCCTGGAGCCTCCGAAGCTCATGCTGGGCGCCTTCAAGGTGAACGATCCGGTGAAGGTGAGCTTCGACCTGCTTCTCAAGGAGTGAGGGAATCCCATGCAAACCACTCGTATACTCGTTGCCTTCGCTTCCGCGACTCTTCTTGCGGTCTCGCCGCTGTGGGCGCAGCGAGGCAATGCTGCCGATACGGCCAACGGCGGAGCGTCGGGCACTTCTGTCGACTCGACCGGGGCCAGGAAGGGGAAGGCGAAGCCGACGGTGAAGGAAGAGCCCGTGAGCAACGCGCCGCCGATAGTCCACCAGCACATGCGGCCCGTGGATCAGCGTGGCATCAACATGTTCGAGCCTCCGAAGCAGGACACAGTTCCCTACACGGGGTTCAAGCTCGGCTGGGGCGCTTCGTTCACACAGCAGTTCCAGGATCTGCGCCACAGCAACCGGGCGATTCCGCGAATGGTGGATACCGTCAACCAGAACCAGCTCATCGGGATAGGAGCGGGCTTCAACAACGCGGTTGCAAATCTCTACCTCAACGCGCAGATGGCGAAGGGAATTCGCGTCGCGGTGACCACGTACATGTCTTCACGCCATCACGACGAGACGTGGGTGAAGGATGGTTATGTACTGGTCGATGCGTTGCCGTTCGACAGCGACGTGCTCGACCTGATCATGCACTTCGCCACGGTCAAGGCCGGCCACTTCGAGGTGAACTACGGCGACCAGCACTTCCGCCGCAGCGACAACGGCAACACGATCTACAACCCGTTCGTCGGCAACCTGATCATGGACGCGTTCACGACCGAGATCGGCGGCGAGGTGTATCTGCGCGGCGGTCCCATCCTGATGATGGGCGGTGTGACCGGTGGAGAAGTGCACGGCCAGGTCACGGCTCCGGAGAAGCGTTCGCCCAGCTACATCGCCAAGCTCGGCTACGACCGGCAGGTGAACCCGGATGTTCGCGTGCGTCTCACCGGATCGGTGTACTACACGAAGAAGTCGGTGAACAACACCCTGTACAGCGGCGACCGCGCCGGGTCGCGCTACTACGACGTGATGGAGAACACGCAAAGCAACGAGACCGCCCAGGCGTGGTCGGGTTCGATCCAGCCTGGCTTCCGCAGCAACGTGCGCGCGATGGTGTTCAATCCGTTCGTCAAGATTCGCGGTCTGGAACTCTTCGGCAACATCGAGAATGCGAGAGGGAAGGCGGCCACCGAAACCAGCAACCGGACGTGGAACCAGTACGCCGGCGAGGCCGTCTATCGCTTCCTGCCGAGGGAGCAGCTCTACGTGGGCGCGCGATACAACACCGCGAGCGGCCGGCTCGCCGGCATGGTAGACGACGTGAACGCCAAACGCTTTCAGGTGGCCGGTGGCTGGTTCGTGATGCCCGGCGTGCTCACCAAGATCGAGTACGTGAAGCAGACCTACGGCGGCTTCCCGACCACGGACATCCGCCACGGCGGGAAGTTCGATGGCGTGATGGTGGAAGGGGCGATCGGTTTCTGATCCGATCAGCCGCTGCGCAGAGAGCGCATGGGGTCGACCCTCATCGCTCTCCGCACGGGACCCGCCGTCGCCACTGCGATCACAGTGATCAGCAGGGCGACGGCGGTGATGTATGGGAGTGGATCGCTGGCAGACACACCGTAGAGCTCGCCCCGCAGCAGCGTGGCCAATATGCGACCACCCCTGGCGCTCTCCAGCGTCGGCGGTAGCCCGACACCGAATCCGGCATTCCCCGAATGCGCCGCCAGTGACTTCCGGCTATTCTGCAGAAGGACGCAGCGAGTGGACGCCGCACCTCTCGGGGTAGAGCCCGGATCCACTCGTGTACGAGGCCAACCGCACCGCGCGGTTCACCAGGAGGAAGAGACGATGCGCGTAGCCGACCTGATGCAAACCGACCTCTCCACTGTTCCCCCCGACGCGCCCGTGGCGGACGTAGTGCAGGCGATGGCCGATGGACATGTGTCCGGCCTCCCGGTCGTCGATTCCGATGGGCGCGTGCTCGGTGTGGTATCCGCCACCGATGTGCTGCAGGCAGCCGCCGAGCGCGAGGATCGGAGGAGCAGAGCCACACTGTTCGAGCACACCACTGCGCGCGACATCATGACTTCAGGTGCGATCACGATCGAGCCGGACGCCGACGTGCAGTCGGCCGCACAGCGGATGCTCTACGGCGAAGTCAGACGCCTGTTCGTCGAGGAGAACGGCCGGCTGGTTGGCGTCGTATCGCAGACCGACATCGCTCACGCAATGGGGAGCGGGCGCATCTGAGCGCTTCGTCAGCGCTCTTTCGCGGGCGTATTCACGGGGAGCACGAAGGAAAACGTGCTCCCGCGGCCGACGTCGCTCTCGGCGTACAACGTGCCACCGTGTGCCTCCGCGATCCCCTTCGAGATCGCGAGTCCGAGCCCCGTGCCGCGCTCCCTGGCACTGCGGCGCGCGTGCCAGAAGCGATCGAAGATGTGTGGAAGCTGCTCGGCCGGGATACCGCAGCCGCTGTCGCGCACCGTGAAGCGGATGCGTGTGGAGTCATCCGGAGTGGCCTCCGCACGCACCGCTATCTCGCCTCCCTCCGGCGTGAACTTCAGGGCGTTCGCTACCAGGTTGGCCAGCAGTTGCAGGATGCGCTCACCGTCGACGAAGACTCTCGGCAGGCCTGGTTCCGTGTCGACCAGCAGCCGCACTCCGCTGCTCCTCGCCGCCGAGGCGAACAGAGTCTCGAGCTGGGCCAGAAGTTCGCCGATGTCCACGGAGCGCCGCTCCATGGAAAGTCGACCCGTTTCGATGCTCGCTATGTCGAGCAGGTCCTGGATCAGCCGGTTCATCCAGCCCGCCGACTCCGTTATCGTGTTGACGAGATACCGGATGGAGTCGCCCGCGTCGGGCATGTCCTCCTCCAGCGCGCTGGCACACATGCTTATCGCGCTCAGAGGGTTTCGCAGATCGTGGGAGACGATGCCGAGTATCTCGTCGCGCGCCCGCGTGGCGCGCTGGGCCTCGCCATAGAGTCGCGCGTTGTCCACTGCCATCGCGGCGCGCCGTGCGAGCTGCTCGGCGAAAGCGAGGTCGCGCTGCGTGTAGCCGCGCGACTTGCCCGTCGCGATGAAAGCCATCGCGCCCAGAGTGTGTCCGCGCGCCCGTAGCGGCGTGGTCATGTACGAGCGCGGCTCGAGCTCGAGCAGGAGCCGCAGATGCTCCGGATGCTGTGTCACGCGCGCCAGCGCATTCGGGAGTGCCTCGCGAACGAGCACCGATCTGCCAAACACGATCGACTCGCGTGTGAGGTATGGTCGATCGGAGCGGCGCGGAAACTGGTGCAGCTCGTGCGCCGTTCGTCGCAGCATCTGGCTCGTTGCCGCCGATGCCACGCGACTGGCGCGGTCGTCCTCGATCACGTCGATGAAACAGACATCCGCCAGCTTGGGGACCACGAGGTCGGCGAGGTTCTGGAGCGTTGTCGCGTAGTCGAGCGAGGCGTCGAGCAGCGCGCTGGCATCGGCCAGAAAAGCCGATCGACGTTCCGCTCCCTCTGCCGCGTCACGCGCGGTGCGCTCGCGGTTCATGAGCTGGGCCAGCTCCGCTTCGCCACGCCGGCGCTCCGTGATGTCGCGCAGCACGGCCGTGTAAATCCGGTGCCCGTTCAACTCGAGTCGCGAAATGGATGCCTCGGCGGGAAAGAGCTCGCCACTCTTCCTCCTTCCCATTATCTCTCCGCGGTCACCCATACGGCGCGACTCCACTTTCGAAGCGCCGAACTCCTCGACATGTCTCGAGTGCAGGTCGCGAACCCGCTCCGGGATCAGCATCGCGAGCGGCTCGCCCTCGACTTCCGCGGCGGAATA
>JBIQLU010000171.1:0-6549 GCA_044463985.1 Gemmatimonas aurantiaca
CGCAGTCCCGACGCGTGGGTCTGCGGATTCTCCCACGGCTCCGCACTCGATGCGCGCTTCTCGAACGCGCGCACGATCGGCGCGCAACCCGCCGCCTGTGCGCTCACCATGCGCGGAAGCGGAGCGCTCGCGTCGAGCCAGCCGATCTCGCGCAGCTCCGCGAAGCCCTTCCACATCCCGATGAGGCCTGTGCCGCCGCCCGTGGGATACACTATCACATCCGGGAGCCGCCACCCGAGTTGCTCCGCCAGCTCCAGCCCCATCGTCTTCTTTCCCTCGATGCGGTATGGCTCACGCAGTGTGGAGACATCGAAGTAGCCACTCTCCTTCGCGAATGCCCTCGCCTCCCGGCCGGCATCGCCGATGTGCCCCGGCACGGTCACGAGGTCGGCGCCGAGCGCACGGATGGTGCCCAGGATGCCTGCCGGCGTGCTGGCGGGAGCGAAGACCTTCACGGGGAGAGCTGCCGCTGCGCCGTAGGCGCTGAGAGCCGCGCCCGCATTCCCCGCCGTCGGAACGACGAGGCCCGGCACGCCCGCGGCGCGCGCTCGCGTGACCGCCGCACTCATCCCGCGCGCCTTGAACGAACCCGTGGGATTGAGCGCCTCATCCTTGACCCAGAGCCGTCGCACTCCGATCTCGCGCGCCAACTCGGGCAGCTCGTGCAGCGGGGTCGCGCCTTCGCCGAGTGAAACCGGCGACTCGTTCTCGCGGAGTGGAAGAAGCGCCGAGTACCGCCACATGTCCCAGCGATCGAGGAGCGAGTCGCGCGATTTGGGAAGTTCCGCGAGGTGCACCAGGTAAGGCTGCCCGCAGTCGGGGCATACGGAGGCAAGCGCATCCCCCCGCTCGGTGTGCTCGCACGCCGAGCAGGTGAGAGTCCATGTCGTCATTCGGGTGAATCCGTGGTGAGAGTATTGGTTACGACGTCGGGAGCCGGCGCGGCATCCGCTTCGCGATGCTCGAGCGCATCGAGCACGCGCCGGGCGGCGGCGGTACTGAAGCCGGGAAGCTTCGCGATCTCGTCCTCGCCGGCCGCACGCACACCGCTCACGCTCCCGAAGGCGCGCAGCAGTTCACGCCTGCGCTTGGGGCCGATGCCGGGGATGCTGAGCAGCTCCGACGTCACGGTGCGCATGCTGCGCCGCTTGCGATTGTAGGTGATCGCGAAGCGATGTGCTTCGTCGCGCGCGCGCTGAAGAAGGCGAAGTCCGGCGGAGCGGCGGGAGAGTCGGACCGACTCCGAGCGGCCGGGAAAGAATACCTCCTCGTCCTTCTTTGCGAGGCTGATGGTCTGCAGCTCTCCGAGTCCGAGCTCCTCGAGCGCCGCGCGCGCCGAAGAGAGCTGACCCTTCCCACCATCGATGACGACGAGGTCGGGAAGCTTTTTTTCGTCCGCCAGGCGCCGCGTGAAATAGCGAGTCACGACTTCGTGCATCGACGCGAAGTCGTCGGTGCCTTCGACCGTTTTGATCCTGAACTTGCGATACTCGCCGCGCTTCGGCCGGCCGTTCTCGAACCAGATGCACGACGCGACCGTGTCCGTACCCTGCGCCGTCGAGATGTCGAAGCATACGAGGGAGCGCGGGAGTATCTGGAGTCCGAGGTCGCGCTGCAGCGCGTACACGGGATCGGTCGCGCGTTCGGTCGCCACCATCTCCGAGAGGCGCTGCTCCTCCAGCAGATGCCTCGCGTTCTGCTCGGCCAGGTCGATCAGCTCGCGGCGCGGACCCCGCTGCGGAACGAGCAGCTTCACACCGGGAAGCGCCTCCTCGATCAGCTCGCGATCGTCGAACTCGAACGGGAGAAGCAGCTCGCGCGCGTGATCCTCGGCCGGCAGGTACGCGCGCACCAGGAACGCGGCGAGGACGGCCGAATCCTCCTCGTCGTCCAGGTTCTCCAGGAACTGATGCTCGCGGCCGAGGAGTCTGCCCGAGCGGACGCGGAGCAGCACGGCGCACGCCTCGCTTCCATCGCGCGCGTAGCCCACCACATCCCGATCGCTCCCGCCGACATCCATCACGACCGTGGGGCTCTGCATCCGCTCGAGCTGCACGAGCACGTCGCGCAGTTCGGCGGCGCCCTCGAAATCCAGCCGTGCCGCAGCCTCCTGCATCCGCTCCTGAATGCGGTTGGTGAGCTCGCGGGTACGACCCTCGAGAAACATCACCACCTCGTCCATCATCTGCCGATACGATTCCTCGCTCTGTGCGAGGATGCACGGTGCCTTGCAGCGGCCGATGTGGTAGTCGAGGCATGCCCGCTCCGGCATCTCGCGCGGCATGTCGTAGCTGCACGACCTGACCGTGAAGACACGCTTCACCACTCGCAGCGCGTGACGCATGGCGCCCACGTCGGTGAAGGGACCGAAGTACCGGGAACCGTCGTTCTCGAGACGCCGCGTCACCAGCAGCCGTGGAAACGGCTCCTGCACGGTGACCTTGATGTACGGATACGACTTGTCATCGCGGAGCGAGATGTTGAATCGCGGGCGATGCTCCTTGATGAGATTCGCCTCCAGGATCAGCGCATGCGCCTCCGAGGGAACCACTATCGTCTCGACGTCGGCTATCCGCTGTACGAGAGCGCGAGTCTTGGGGCTGGCGGCGTGATCGCCCGCGAAGTAGCTGCGCACCCGCGAGCGCAGGCGCTTCGCCTTGCCCACGTACAGGACTTCCCCCCCGGCGTCCTTCCAGAGATAGACGCCCGGTGATTCGGGAAGATGGCTGATCCTGCTGGCGACCCGCTCGGGCGCTTCGATAGTCGACACTCCGCTCCATATGCTGCTGCACCGTCCGACGCGCAGCCCACATGAAATATAAGCGTCGAGGAGCGCGCTTCACGCGCTCATCTACGACGCAGCAGCGAGGCTATCAGCGTACGCGACTCCGGCACGCGCATGGCTCCGGTGATCGCGAAGTACGCGATTCCGAAAGGCACGAACGCCGCGACGGCGAGGACTATGGGATGAGCGGTGCCCATGGCCAGCTTCACTCCCCAGGCGACCGCCACAGACAGCGCCGCCGCCAGCCACAGCTTCGCCACGAACAGCGAGTGCAGTCCCGTGACCCCGATGCGCCGGTTCAACTCCCGGCGCAGCAGTGCGAACTCCAGCCATCCCGCGATCCCCGCGGACGCGGTGAGGCCGGCCACGCCCCAGCGAGGTTCCACTCCCAACAGCGGTGGAAGCGGTATCGCGAACAGGTACCCGAGCGTGATGGTGAGCGTGACACGCACGATGGCGAAGCGGAGCGGCGTACGCGTGTCGTGCAGAGCGTAGTACGTCGAGGAATAAAGCCGACCCATCGTACTCGCGAGCAACCCGACCGCCGAGCCGGCGAGTATCGCCCACACGTAGACCGAGTCACGTCGGGTGAACTCGCCGGTCTGAAAGAGCGCTGCAGCGAGCACGTCACCCAGCGCGAGGAAAACCGCCGCCGAAGGCACCACCAGGAAGGCTATGCGCCTGAGACCGGCGTCGAGCCGCGTACGCAGGGCGACTGCCACCTCGTCGGCATCGCCGTGCGCGCTCGACATGGTCGGGAGCTCCGCGGCCGAGATGGACATCCCGAAGAGACTCACCGGTATCATGTAGAGCGTCTGCGCCGTGGCGAGACCGGCGGTCGCGCCCACCGGGAGCAGGCTAGCAAGGAAGATGTCCACGTATCCGCTCACCTGCACGACGCCGCGCCCGAGGAACACCGGGCCGAAGTTGCGCACCACCGTGCGTACGTGCGCCGACGTCGTATCGAGGACGGGCCGAAATCCGGCGAGGAGACGGATGGCCACCGGAAGCTGCACGATGAGCTGCAGCGCACTCCCCACCACCGCGCCCCACGCGGCCACCACCGCGAGCGAGAACTGTCCTACCCGGCCACCGTACAGTACGAGCGATGCGATGATCGCGAGATTCCACACCACCGGCGCGGTATACGACAGGAAAAAGCGACGGTGGCTGTTGAGCACTCCCAGGCACCACGCCGTGAGCACCAGTATTCCCACGCCGGGGAAGAGTATGCGCACGAGTCGTACGGTGAGATCGCGCTTGGCGCCGTCGAAACCCGGTACGATGACGTCCACGAGCAACGGTGCCGCGAGCACGCCCAGGAGCACGAGCACCGCCATCGTGAGTGCCAGGAGCGTTGCCACGGCGTTCGCGACGCGCGTGGCTTCCTTCTCGTCTCCCTGCGCGAGGAGCCTCGCGTACACCGGGATGAAGGACGCCGAGAGCACTCCTTCACCGAAGAGCGTCTGCAGCGAGTTGGGTATCCTGAACGCGGCGTTGAACGCGTCCGCGGCCGGCCCCAGTCCCAGGTAGTGGCTCAGGAAACGCTGGCGCACGAGGCCGAAAAGGCGGCTGAGCAGGATGCCAGCCGCCACCAGCGCCGCGAATCGGCCGGTGCGCTCCGCGCGCCGTGCAGTGGTGCCCGGCGCGCGCGCCTCGGCCGTCACCGCGCGGTCGCCCTCGCCGCGCCGGCGAGAGTACCATCCACGATGGCCGCGGAGTGCTCTCTGGCCGCGTCCAGCATCGCGTTCAGCAGCGGCTCGCCGTGGCGCGCAAGGAGAGGCATCAGGTTGAGCATTCGTTCCTGCGGCCTGCCCAGCGGGAAGAGCGAGGCGCGCGCGGTCTCGATGTCGCGCACCAACTGTTCGTGCCTGCGCTTCGACGCCGCAACGATCCGTCGCTCCAGCCGATCGAGGCGATGGCCGATGCCGTTGCGGGAGCCCGAGAGCACTGCCTCCGGCACGATGGGGGAGCCGCCATCCGCCACGGCCGCAGCCAGATCGTCGGCCGCGCTCTCGAGCGCGCTGCGATACGCCCCCAGCGCGTTGCGCACGCGCTCGGGGAGCGCTTCTCTGGCCAACCGCCCCAGCGTGGCATCCGCATTCGCGAGGTCGTCCACGACCAGCGAATTACGCTCCAGTATCCGGCGCACATGCGGCTCGACGATCAACCCGGACCAGCGCGGCACCGCCAACGGCTGAGCGGATTCGAGTCGCTCCGCCACGGCGCTCACCTGTGCGAAATATCCGAGCTCTCCCGGGCCGGCGGCGTATGCCACCGTGGGGAGTATCGCCCGCTCCGCGACTGGTCGTAGTACCACGTTCGGCTCGAGCGTTCCGGCGTGATCGCGACCGGCGGCTTGCAGAGCCGACTCGATGGTGATGCGCTCGCGGGCGCCTCTCTCGACCTCGAACACGAGCGAGAGGCCATCCACGTGCGCCACCTGCGGCTCGAGGCCGCGTGCGCGCAGCTCGTTCTCACGCGCCGTCAGTGCCTCGTCGATCGAGTCGGCCCGCCCGAGCGCCCGGAGCATGAGCGGTCGCTCCGCCGCGCGTACGGCCCGGTGTCCCGCGTCGAGAACCGCGATGCCGAGCGGCTCGAGCACGCCGCGCAGCAGCCTGACGAATGCACTCCCGACCGTGGCGTCGCGGCCGTACGCCGAACTCACGAGCTCCATCAGCTCGGGATCGGCCGCCGCTCCCGCCGCCCTCTGGAGGCTGCGCCACTGCGCTTCGACGTCGCCGAGTGGAGTATCGCACATCTCGAGGTCGGGCACGGGCGGCGCAGCCATCTGCAACCGTTCCACTCGCTCGCCGCTCGCCACGTACGTCACGCTCGCCTCGGCAAAGTCCGCATCGTACGTCGCGGCCCAGAACACCGGCGCGGTCGGGATGCCTGTAGCTGCCTCGATGGAATCGGCCAGCGCGAGCGCCGTGAGAGCCTTGCTGAAGGTGTAGATCGGCCCGCCGAACAGGCCCGGCTGCTGCCCCGTCGTGACCACCACGCCGCGTCCGTTCGCGACGGTGGCCAGTCGGCGGGCGGCTTCCCCGGAGGCGGCGAAAGCTTCGCGCAGCGGCGAGACCCAGTCATGGCCCGCGAAGTCGCCAAGCACCGACTCCGCGCGCGCACGCCACTCTTCGGTTCCCGCAGGAATCTTCGGATACCAGCCTGGCGGCGCATCGTCACTCAGCGCCAGGCGCGCCAGCTCCGAGGCGCCGAGCGCCCGCGTCAGGATGCGGAAGTCCGTCATCTACAGCAGTCGATGATGCGACAGCCGATGTAGATACGACAGGTCACTTGTGGTACGGCTCCCCGCGTAGAATGGTTCCTGCCCTGTAGAGCTGTTCCGCCAGAACGAGTCGCGCCAATTCGTGCGGCAGCGTCCAGCGCGAGAATGCTATGCACGCATCCGCGCGCCCCAGCAGTTCGGCCGACAGCCCGTGCGCGCCTCCCAGGATGAACGCCAGATCACGCGCAGCTCCATCGCGCTCGTCGCGCAACCAACCGGCGAACTCTCCGGAGCGAAACATGGTTCCATTCTCGTCGCACGCCACGATCATCGCCGATCCCGCCGCTGCCAGCAGCCGCTCCCCTTCCCGTACCTTGACCTCCGCGATCGGGCGCGACCTCGCCGACTCATCCTTCACCTCGACGACGTCGAGCTCCCAGTAGCGACTCGCCCGCGTCGTATACTCCGCCACGAGTGCTGCCACCTCCTTCGACCTGATCCTGCCAGCGGCAACGAGACGGATGTGCATGGTGGG
>JBIQLU010000172.1:0-6492 GCA_044463985.1 Gemmatimonas aurantiaca
GCGGTCGCCAGCTCGTGCGCGGTGCGGCTGAGGTGGGTGGCGGCGTCGTTGAGCGCTTCGATGGCCGCTTCCTGCTGGGTGCTCGCGCCGGCGACAACGGCGGTTTCGCTCGCCGCGAGCTCGGCATCGTGGCGAGCACCCGCGAGCGCGAACGCCATCACGCCCGAATGCTCGGCGCTCGAGCGCGACGCGTCGGCGATGCGGATGCCGGCTGACGCCACGGCCTCGGAAGCGGTGACGATGCGGTCCAGCTCGTCCACCCAGTTGCCGCTCTCCTGCGCTACCTCGAGAACGTCGCGACGCGTTCGGTCCATGAGCTCGATGGCGCGCTGCAGTGTGCCGTGGATGTTGCGCACCGCTCGGTCCATCCCCTCGGCCTCTTCCGAACTGCGATCGGCGAGGTCGCGGATTTCCTGCGCTACCACAGCGAAGCCGCGGCCGTGTACACCGGCGCGTGCTGCCTCCACCGCCGCGTTGAGTGCGAGCAGTCCGGTCTGATCGGCGAGTGATGCGATGGTTTCACCGAAGGCACGCACGGCGTTCGACACATCCTGCAACCGCGCTGCCTGCTCGGATCCCTCGCGCGCGGTGTCGGCCGCCGTGGTGAGACGGCGTGCGGCCAGCGCGGTCGCGCTGCGCACCGCACGGGCATCGTTCAGCATCTCCTCGCCGCTCTCGCGCGTCCCACTCCCCTCGCTCGCGGTCTGATCGGCGCTGTCGCGCGCGGTGGTCGCCTGCTGTGCGCCCTCGGCCAGCGTTTCCGAAAGATCCTTGACGGTCGCCGAAACGCGCCTCGCCGTTTCAGCGCTCTCCTGCGATGCGGCGTGCAGTTGCTGCGTGGTCGCGGTGATGGATTCCACGTGCTGCGCTACCAGCTCCGATGCGCTGAGTACCGGACGTATCAACGAATCCAGCGCGAGCGAAAGCGCGAGTTGCGGGGCAACCGCTTCCAGCAGGTCCGCATCGTACTCTCGATACATGTCGGTGCGGGTGTGCCTGATGGTCCAGAGGCCGGCGAGTCGGTTGCCCTGCTTCAGTGGAATCACGATCGCGGAACCGGTCCCGCCCTTCCTGTTCGGTGCCGCACGGGTTCCGCGCTTCGTCACCACGGGGCGTGAGCGTTCGATGGCGAGCGCGGGGAGTCCATCGGCCGCCGGGTAGCGCTCCCCCGCCGCGACGCCCTCCGACGTGTCGTCGAGCACGACGAGTTCGTTGCTGGTCTCGTCGTAGCGCGCGATCTGCATCTCTTCCCACGGCACTATCGAGCGTGTGAGCGTACGGATGTCATCGAGTGCCCGATGCAGT
The DNA here is from genome assembly GCA_044463985.1 of Gemmatimonas aurantiaca. Lineage (GTDB taxonomy): Bacteria > Gemmatimonadota > Gemmatimonadetes > Gemmatimonadales > Gemmatimonadaceae > JADGGM01. The sequence goes on from JBIQLU010000172.1 coordinate 1,306, forward strand.
TCCGGACGTGCCGTGAGCGCGCGCGCCAGTCGCTGGACCAGAAGCAGTCCTTCTCCCACGGCGGCGCGCCGCACGAGCCAGTGCGACAGGCCCGTGATCACCACGAGGACCGCGACGCCCGCGACATAGGCACCCGAGAGGTCGTGGAGGTAGGCGATGCGCAGCGCGACGAGGCCGAGCAGCGTGGAGAGCACCGCCACCGTACTCTCCCACCGCGCCGTCAAACGCGCGTCGACCCAGGCTATGGCGGGAGAGCGAACGAGCTGGACGTAGAAGGTGGTGTTGACGGTCGCGATGAAGAGCAGGATGAACGTCGTGAGGCGCCAGAGATTCGAGCTCTGGAACGCCAGCACTCCCGGGAGCCCCCGCATTATCACGAAATACGCGATTCCCGAGACGCAGCACGCGGTCGCGAAGTGTCCGGCGTTGCCGACTGCGTTTCGGAGCGGGAGGCGGCGTACGATCGCGTCTCCGATCAGGAGTCCCACGGCGCCCACGAGCGCGCCGCCGGCCCAGCCGAAGGCGACGACAGCCGGAATCGCCGCTCCCACGGCGAAGCTCGCGAAGCCCTTGCCCGGGAGCGGAATGCCGAAGGCGCGGGTGGCGGCGAGCACCGTCACCAGAAGACCCACGCCGAGCCAAGGTGTGGGACGCGTGTATTGATGCAGCGCCAGCCCCACGGGGACGCTGAACGCCGCGAACGCGACTACCGATTTTCGGATGGTTTCGTCGGTGATCCGGCGACGCTCGCTGGTCATGTACTCCGGAGCCGGCTGGAAGGCTCGCCCTTCCGGGCGGGGACGCTGAAGGCGGATCGGCTGCAATCGTGTGACGCGTCATCGCGCCGCAGGGTCACGCTCCGATGCGCTGCCGCCTCAGTAGTCCACTGGCCGCAGGAAGCTGTCTCCGATGGCGGTGCCGCTCAGCATCGCGACGGTGGACGGTCGCCGCTTCCAGTGCGTGCCTTCGAGCCGCCGCCTGACGGTGGCGATGTCGGCTTCGGCGAAGCCGCGCTCGACGAGCTGCGCAACGTCGTATCCAGAGAGGAGCCAGTGCAGGATGGTGTCCGCGCTCTCGTACGTCACACCGATGTCGCCCTCGTCAGTCTGACCGCGCACCAGGTCGGCGGAAGGCGCCTTCTCGATGATCTCCTGCGGGACGCCGAGGTGGTGCGCGAGCTCGCGAACCTGCGTCTTGTACAGGTCGCCCAGCGGATTCACCGGCGGAGTGTCGTCCGCGTGCCACGTGAAGTATCCGAGCAGCCGCTCGGTCTTGTTCCCGGTTCCCAGCGGGAGAGCTGCGTGCCGCGCCGAGAGGTCGAAGGTCGCGATCATCCGCATCCGGGCCATGACGTTCCCGCGGCGGGTTGCGTCGGCATCGGGCTCGTTGGCGAGGTAGGCGTCGACGGCAGGCGCGATATCCACCACGCGCGGCTCGATGCCGAGTGCATCGAGCACGAGCCTCCCGTGCTCCAGGCTCCGCGCGCTGAACTCTCCGTAGGGGAGGCAGAGACCGATCACGTTGGACGGGCCGAGCGCACGCGCCGCGAGAAATGCGGTAACCGCGGAGTCGAGTCCGCCGGAGACGGCCACGATCCCCTTCGTGTAACCACGGTGCGCGAGCTCGCTGCGGAGGAATTCGACGAGCCACTCCTCCACCAGCGGCGAGTCCAGCGTGAGTGGCGGCGGCCCACCATGCTCGATGCCGCTCACTCGTACGACGTCGAACCAGTTGTCCGGCGCGGCCTTCGCGTGGCCGGCGGGCGACGTGGCGCGCTCCGGCTGCGCGGGCGCGGCGGCGTCGTACGAGAGCTCCGGTGCACTCCCGGCGCGGATCCGCTCGAGCGACTCGAGGAGCGGCGGAAGCCCGACGCGCAGATCCGCGAGCAGCGGGGTGTCGGAACGCGCGGTGGTGAGATCGTCCAGGTCCAGCGGGAGCGAGAGCGCTGCTTCCTTCCAGAGCGGGCCGCGAAGGCGGACATCGCCGCGCGGATCGATCACCATCGATGCCCCCGGGAAGTAGCGGCCCCCTTCGCTGATCGCCAGGTTGGCGAGCGAAACGAAGACTCCGTACGTGCTCGCGATCTCGCGCACCAGCCGCTCCCAGCGCGCCACGCTCGCGGGGCCCGGAGTGCCGTCCTGTCGTGGCCACGTCCCGCGCGCCGGCGCGGCCGCGGAGAGGAGGATGAGCTGTGCTCCATCCAGCGCGAGGAGCGTGCTCGCCATCGGGTGCCACGCATCCTCGCACACCAGCACGCCGCAGCGCCCCCACGGTGTGTCGAACGCGCGTATCCGCTGCCCCCGCTCCACGAACCGCTCCTCGTCGAAGAGTCCGTAGGTGGGGAGGAAGTTCTTGCGGTGTACGTGTCGTATGAGCGGCTCCTCGTCGCCAAGCCGAACGCACAGCGCGCTGTTGTAGAGGGTATGCCTCCAGAGCTCGTAGAAACCGAGCACTACCTCCACCGGCGGCGCTCCGGCCATGGCCGCGTGGTAGCTCGCGTTCAGGTCGCGCGCGAGCGTGCCGGCGGTGACGGCGAGCTCGCGCACGCCGCCCTCGAGGAAGTAGCCGGTAGGTGCCGCCTCCGGGAGGTGTACCAGTTGCGGCGGGGTGGGGAGCATCGCCAGCCTGGCGAGCATCTCACCGATCCTGGCGACGTTTGTGGTGTATTCGCCCTTGATGGGCGCGAACTGCGCGGTTGCCAACTGGATGACGGGGGGCATACCCGAAAGTTGGCGCCGGAATGAAATGGGAGCAACGTCACGGTCAGTTCGACGGCCGCTCGTTAGCTTTGGCGAGCCGGTCGGAACGTCGGACGCCAGCGCGCGACGCGTGGCCCTCGAGATGTGACTGCTGCCGGCGGCTTCACGTCGGGCAAGACTGAAATGCAAATCCTGAACAACAAGATCCTGGCGACGGCCTTCGCGGCCGCACTCGTGGCCGCGCCGGCGCTCGCCCCGCTCCCCGCGCAGGCCTCTGGAAGCGGCTCGAGCGGTGCCGTGTGGCAGATCGTTCAGCCACCCCAGTCATCGCTGGTCTACTCGGCCGACGGCTCGCTCATCGGCGAGATCGGCAAGGAGTGGCGCACGAGCGTGGCGCTCCGCGCCCTTCCGAAGTACGTGGGCGAGGCTTTCGTGGCGGTCGAGGACCAGCGCTTCTACGAACACGATGGCGTGGACGTCATCGGAGTGGCTGCCGCCATCAAGGACGCGCTCGGCGGCCACGCACGTGGTGCCAGCACCATCACCCAGCAGCTCGTCGGGAACATGCACCCGGACGAGATAGACCGCAGCGAGACCGGGCTTTCCGGCATCCCGCGCAAGCTCCGCGAGCAGGCGGCGGCGCGCGAAATGGAGAAGCACTACACCAAGGCCCAGATCCTCGAGGCGTACCTCAACCAGATCGACTTCGGCCATGGCTGGTCGGGCGTGGATGCGGCCTCTCGCCACTATTTCGGGAAATCCGCCACGCATCTGACACTCGCCGAGGCGGCCACGCTCGCCGCGCTGCCCAAGGGCCCCGCGATCTACGATCCGATACGACACCCCGATCGGGCGAAGGCGCGCCGGAACCTGGTGCTCTCGCTGATGGCGGACCAGAAGTACATAACGAAAAAGCAGGCAGCGGAAGCGTCGCGCCTGCCCGTGCACACTGCGCCCGAAGCGGGGATGCCGGCGGCCGCTCCCTACTTCGTGGACGTGGTTCGCCGCCAGGCCGAGGATGCCGGAATACCGGTCGGGAATGGCGGCTATCGCATCATCACGACCATCGATGCGGGACTGCAGATCGCCGCGAAATCCGCGCTGCAATCGGGGCTGGAGAAGGTCGAAGAGCGTCCCGGCTACCCCCGTCCGACCTTCGCGAATCGTACGAAGGGGAGCACCGACTATCTGCAGGGAATGGTGGTAGCCGTCGACCCCGTGACGGGAAACGTGCTCGCGATGGTGGGCGGACGGAACTACGTCCAGTCGCAGTTCAACCGCGCCGTGAACGCGAGGCGCCAACCGGGTTCGGCGTTCAAGCCGTTCGTGTATGCCGAAGCGCTGCGCGACAGCCTCCCGGCGAACGAGATCCTGGGCGACACGGCGCTCGCGATTCTCATGGACAACGGTGCGATCTATCGACCGCAGGATGACGACGGCCGCTTCCTCGGTCCGATGACGATGCGCGAGGCGCTCGTGCATTCGCGCAACTCGGTGGCGGTGCAGCTCGGGATGCGCGCCGGCATCGACTCGGTGGCGCTCCTGGCTCAGCGGCTGGGGATTTCCACACCCATCGCGCCATATCCCTCGAGCGCCATCGGTGCGAGCGTCGTCGAGCCGCTGGAGCTGGTGTCGGCGTACACCGTGTTCGACAACCTCGGCGCGGTGGTGGCCCCGCGCTTCATCGAGCGAATCGAAGACCGCGCCGGTCGTACTGTTTGGACCGCGCCGGCGAGTGCGCCGCGCTTCGCGCTCGATCCGAGGATCGCGTTCATCGTGCGCGACATGCTGCGCGATGTGGTCACGCGCGGCACAGCTACGAGCGTGAGGCGCTACGTTCCCGAGCGAATTCCGGTGGCGGGGAAGACCGGCACCACCAACGACAACACCGACGCCTGGTTCGTAGGGATGACGCCGGAGGTGGTGGCGGGAGTCTGGGTGGGACTCGACAAGCCGCAGCCGATCGCCCCGCACGGTGCGGCCGGCGGGAGCGTGGCCGCTCCGATCTGGGGGCAGATGATCGCCCGCTACTACCAGAACCGCGACGCGGGCTCGTGGGATGACCCTCCGGCCGGTCTCGTTACCGCGCAGCTCGACCGCGACACCGGCCAGATCGCCACGCCCTCGACCCCGTCCGACAAGCGTTACACCGAGTACTTCCTCGACGGCACCCAGCCGCAGGATCCGTGGTCGATCTGGATGTGGGGACCGTTCGGGGGGGAGTGAGGGGGAAAAGGAGACAGGACACAGGAAACAGGAACTGCACACCTGTCCAGATAGGTGTGCAGTTCCTGTTTCCTGTGTCCTGTCTCCTGCTTCCTTTCTTCTTTCCCCTACGCCCCCGCCCCCGCGGCGGCCTCCTCCTCCGCCTCCATTATCGACTTCTCCGCGATGGGCTCGGGACCGTCCAGCGGGACGAGCGCGATTTCGAATACCTCATCGAGTGTGCTCACGCAGTGGAAATCGAGGACGTTGCGGACCTCTTCGG
>JBIQLU010000173.1:0-6456 GCA_044463985.1 Gemmatimonas aurantiaca
GCCGGTCACCCGTCGAGCAGGATGCAGGCGCGCACCAGGAGCTGCCGCAGCTCGGCGGCTTCCGGGCGATCGAACACCCAGCCCGAGCTATTGTTGCGCAGCAGGAGCAGAATGTCACCGCGATCGCCGGCGCTGAGCTCCGCCTCCACGAGCGCGGAATGCACGGTCCCGAGATCCTCGGCCGTGAGTCCCAGAATGGCGTTGCCGAACCGGAGCTCGAGCCCGCCGCAGCAGCTACAGCGGCGGAGGGAACCGCGCTCGGTCTCGACGAGGGTATGCGCGGTGCCGTGCTCTGCCGGATGAGGCCACGCTCGCGCCGACGCGCGACGAATCGATGGGTGAGACGATTGGGAATGCGGGCGAGGAGCGCGAAGCCGTCCGCCGTCGAAGCGGTCGGGCGGCGGAGTAGGCGGGGTCGGGGGGGCGGGGGGCGTCAACATGGTTGCTCCGTGGAGGCGTGAATATCCCGGCAATGTTCACCGGGATCCACCCCCGAGTCAAATGCCGACAAAAAATGTCGGATATACGTTCGGCGACATTGACCTCATGCTACATGAGAACTATTCTCATCCGCGCGGCGCATCGCGGAGCACGCCGCGAGCTCGTACGGCCAGCATCTCTCGCTCGCGGCGCGCATCGAAAGCGCCTGTCACAGCAGCCGCTCTCCGACTTCATGGGCTCTGCCCTCAACCGCATAATCACATGTTCTCGGCCCCACCCTGCACGAATTCGACCCGCCGGCGCGCCGGTGGGTCCCGCGCGGCGCTCCTCGTCGCCGCGCTCGCCATCGGCGCGAGTCACGGCGCCGTGGCACAGCAGCGCCCCGCAGCCGATACCACGGCCGACAGCGCCGTCACCATTGCGCCGGTCGTCGTCACGGCTTCGGGTTCGGGCGTCGACGTGCGCAACGCGCCCGCCTCCGTCAGCGTCATCTCGCGCGCCGAGTTGGAACGCGAGCCCGTCCAGAGCCTCGGAGAGCTTCTGGGCCGGCTCCCCGGCGTGACCGGCGGACTCGGCGCCACGGGAGACATGTCCAAGATCAAGCTGCGCGGCCTCCCCGATAATTACACGCTGATACTGATCGACGGACGGCGCCAGGGCACGTCGCGCGACGTCACCTACCGCCCCGACATGGGACGCCAGGACCTGGACTGGATCTCCCCGGAGACGATCGAACGCATCGAGATCGTGCGCGGCCCGATGTCGGCGCTGTACGGCTCGGATGCGATGGGCGGTGTGGTCAACATCATCACACGTCCCATAGCTCCCTACTGGCGGGGAAGCGTGAGGACCGACTACACGCTTCCCGGACGCTCGGATCGCGGTGACTCGTATCAGCTCACAGCCAGCGCCACCGGACCGCTGTCGTCCAGCGTCGGCATGAAATTCGGCGCCGGCTACGTACGCCGAAACGCGGACGGGATCGACATAGACGGCGGCGCGCTCGGTGCCAGCGGCGCAGCCGACCGCACGGCCAACGCCGAGCTCCGATGGAGCGCGTGGCGGGGGCAATCCTTCTCTGTGGCTGGATCGTACGGGCTGCAGGAAGCGCTCGCGCCGTCCGTCCCCGACAGCGCCGGCGAGCTGCAGAGCGGTTGGGGCGCGGCGCATCTCGAGCGCGTGGGGCTGCGCGCCGGATACGAAGGGCGCTGGTCGTTCGGATCCACGAAAGTCGATGTGTATCGGAACCGTTACGACAACGACATCGGTGATGATGGAAGAGCCACGGCGGAAGACGTGATAGTGGAGGGAAGCCTGAGTGGCGCGGCAATGCTCGTCGTGCCGCACGCGCTGACCATCGGCGGGCAGTACCGGCACGAAGAGCTCACCAACACGCAGACCATCGGCACCATACCCATGGATTACGCCGGCAATGCCGTGGATGGTGCCACACTCACGGGATCGACGGCGGCGATCTTCGCCGAAGACCAGATGGCGCTCAGCTCCAGCCTCCTGCTCACCGCCGGCGCGCGGCTCGACAGCCACGACAGATATGGCGAACACGTGAGCCCGCGCGCGTATCTCGTCTATCACCCATTCGAGAGCTGGACTCTTCGCGGTGGAGTGTCGCGCGGCTTCCGCGCACCAACTCTCAAGGAGAACAGCGCCGGCGCCGCCACCTTCTCGCGCGGCAACGGTTGCAGGGGGCTCGCCGACTTGGGCTACGAGAGCGGCGGCTGCTACATGGCGGGGAACCCGGATCTGGAGCCGGAGGAGAGCACGAACTACGAGGTCGGCGTGCGGCTCGAGAAGAACCGCGTCGATGCCGGCGTCACTTACTTCACCACCGACTTCGAGAACAAGATCGAGTACGCGCCGCTCGGCTACTACCAGGGCACCTGGTGGACGAGGATGGAGAACGTCGAGCACGCACGCACCCGCGGGCTCGAGGGCACGGCGGCGATTCCCGTGGCGACGTCGCTCACGCTGCGCGCCAACGCCACCTGGATGATCGAGGCGAAGAATCTCGATACCGGGAAGGAGCTCATCACCACGCCGGAGCTCTCCGGCTTCGCCGCACTCGACTGGCGCGCCACCGATCGTGCGAACCTCTCGCTCTCGGCGCAGTACGTCGGCAGCCAGCTCGGCCCCGACAACGTGATCACCGAGTCGTACACGATGGTCGATCCGGCCGCGAGCATCTGGATCTCGGAACAGCTCATGCTGCGAGCTGGCGTGCGGAACGTCTTCGACACGACCGTCTCATCGGAGTCGGGTTTCACGTACTATCAGCCCGGACGCCGCTTCTTCCTGGGCGTGACGAGCCGTTTCTAGGGAAGTCGACCTCCGCCTCATGGGCGTGCTGCACCTGCTGCTCCAGACACGCAGTGTAACGCGAACGGCGGAGGTCCTCGGCGTCACGCAACCGACGGTGAGCCGGAGCCTCGCCCGGCTGCGCAGGCAGCTCGGCGACCCGTTGCTGGTGAAGAGCGGGAGCGCAATGCTGCTCACGCGGCGGGCGCAGGCTCTGCTCGTTCCGCTGACCGAGTGGCTGGCGGACGGGCGCTTCCTCCTCGCGCAGGAGGAATTCGTTCCCGCCGAAGCGGATCGCGAGTTTCGCGTTGCGGCCACCGATTTTGGCGTGATGCGCGTGATCCGCCCGAAGCTGCGCGCGTTCTCCGAGCATGCGCCGCGGTGCGTGCTCACGATCGAGCCGTGGAGTGCGGGGTCGCTCCGGCGCCTCGCGAGTGCCGACATAGACCTGGTCATCACCGGCTCCCAGCCGGCTGGCGCAGTCAGCGCTCGCAGGCTGTTCAGGGAGACACTCACATGCGTCGTGCGTCGCGGTCACCCGCTGCTGCAGGGCGCAGCGGCGCGAGAAGGGGCGGCCCCGCCGCTGGAAGATTTCCTGGGCTGGCCGCACATCCTGGTCGACATCCCCGGGGTGAAGGCCGACCGGATCGGCGCCGCGCTTCGCGACGCGGGGCGAGAGCCCGGCTACGTCGTTCGCGCCGAGGGTCTGGCGCTGACACCGTACCTCGTCGCGGAATCCGACGCGATAGCGACTTTACCCGCGTCGATCGCCGCGGAGGTCGCGCGCATCCACGATCTGGTGGTGTTGGCGCCGCCGATTTCGCCGGGCTCGATCCACTGCTGGATCGCGTGGCATCGGCGAGCCGGCACCGACGCCGCCGTCTCCTGGCTCACGCGCCTGCTGATGGGCCGGGGTCAGGCACCTGCTGTAGAGGGCTCGTGAGCGTCGCCCACGAGCCCTCTACAGCAGGTGCCTGCCCCCGTCGGTCGCGTCACATCTCCGACCTACGGGGTCAGGTACTCGATGTATAGGTCCCGGCAGCGTCGCTGCCGGGACCTATACATCGAGTACCTGACCCCGTAGGACCCCGTCACATCTCGGCGCGCATCGCTCGCGCTGCGCGCACCATCCCCTCCAGCGAGGGGATCACCTCTTCCCAGCGCCGCGTCTTGAGCCCGCAGTCGGGGTTCACCCATAGCTGCTCCGGCGCGATCACCTGCGCGGCGCGGCGCAGGAGTTCCACCATCTCCTCGTCGCGCGGCACGCGCGGCGAGTGGATGTCGTAGACGCCCGGTCCGATGTCGTTCGGGTATGCGTAGCGCGCGAAGGCATCCAGCAGCTCCATGCGCGACCTCGAAGTCTCCATCGACACCACGTCCGCATCCATCGCGGCCACGGCGTCCACGATGTCGTTGAACTCCGAGTAGCACATGTGCGTGTGGATCTGCGTGGAGTCCGCCACGCCGGAAGACGCCAGCCGGAAGCTGGCGATCGCCCAATCCAGATACGCCGGCCACTGCGCCCGCCGGAGCGGCAGCCCTTCCCGGATGGCCGGTTCATCGATCTGAATGACGCGGATGCCGGCCGCCTCCAGGTCGATGACCTCGTCGCGGATGGCAAGCGCGATCTGGTCGCACGTGGCGCTGCGCGGCTGATCGTCGCGCACGAACGACCATTGCAGGATGGTCACCGGCCCGGTGAGCATCCCCTTCACCGGAGACTTCGTGAGCGACTGTGCATAGCGCGACCACTCGACCGTCATCGGTTCGGGACGCGATACATCGCCGTAGATGATGGGGGGCTTCACGCAGCGCGAACCGTAGCTCTGCACCCAGCCATTCTCGCTGAACGCAAAACCGGCGAGCCGCTCGCCGAAGTATTCGACCATGTCGTTGCGCTCGAACTCGCCGTGCACCAGCACGTCGAGCCCGATCGACTCCTGCACCTCGATCGTCCTCCGAATTTCCTCGCGGAGGAAGCCCTGGTATTCGGCGTGCGTGCGTCTGCCGTCGCGATGCTCGGCGCGCGCGACGCGCACTTCGCGCGTCTGCGGGAAGGAGCCGATCGTCGTCGTCGGGAAGCTCGGAAGCCCGAGCGACTGCTGGGCCGCGTGCCGGGCAGGGAAGGGACTCCTGCGCCGTCGCTGCTCGTCGCTCGCGGCCGTGCGTCGTGCCTCCACTACGGAATCGTGCACGCGGGGTGACTCGCGGCGGTCGCGCACGGCGCGGCGGCTCTCGGCGAAGATCGGCAGTTCGTTCGCCGCGCCTGGATCGTCCACCGCGGCGGCGAGCGCGGCGATCTCCGAGAGCTTCTCGGTGCCGAACGCGAGCCAGCTCCGGATCTCGGGGTCGAGCCGCTCTTCGAGCGAGAGATCCACCGGCACGTGCAGCAGCGAGCATGACGGCGCCACCCAGAGTCTTTCGCCGCCGCGCTCGCGAGCCACCCGCTGCAGCGTCGACAGCGCGGCGTCCAGATCCGTGCGCCACACGTTGCGCCCGTTCACCACACCCATGGAGAGAACCCGTTCCTCGGGCCACACGCGCAGGATGTCGTCGATCTGTTCCGGCGCACGCACCAGGTCCACGTGCAACCCATCGACGGGGAGCGACGCCGCGAGCTTCAGGTTGTCACCGACGCCGCCGAAGTAGGTGGCTACGAGAACGCGCAGCTCCGGCACCGCGGCGCGGATCGCGGCGTACGCGCGCCGGTATGCATCGGGTGCGTCTGTGGAGAGATCGGTTACCAGCATCGGCTCGTCGAGCTGCACCCACGTCGCGCCGGCCGCGTGCAGACGCGAGAGCACGTCCGCGTACACCGGCAGCATCCTCTCGAGGAGATCGAACGCGGAGCCTTCGCTCATCTTCGAGAGCATCAGGAACGAGACGGGACCCAGCAGCACCGGACGGGTGTCGATCCCGAGCGCTCTCGCCTCGAGATACTCGTCCACGGGTTTCGTGGACGCGACCCGGAAGGAAGTGTTCGCCGACAGTTCCGGCACGATGTAGTGATAGTTCGTGTCGAACCACTTGGTCATCTCCATCGCCGGCACGTCGGCGCGGGCATCCTGACGGCCGCGCGCCATGGCGAAATAGAGCGCGATCGGATCATCGCGTAGCGCGTCGTAGCGCTCGGGTATGGCGCCGAGCATCACCGCCATGTCGAGCACGTGGTCGTACAGCGAGAAGTCGTTGCTCGGGATGCTCTTCACACCTGCGTCGCGCTGGAGCTCCCAGTGCCGCGTGCGCAGCTCGCGTGCGCTCTCGAGGAGTGCGTCCGCGGTGGATTTCCCGCTCCAGAAACTCTCGAGCGCACGTTTCAGCTCCCGGTGTGCACCTATCCGGGAGAACCCCAGGTTCATTGCCGTGGTCATGATCCGCTTGCCCCTCCCACGAGGGCATGTTGGGTTGCGTGCACTGGCAGGTCTTCTGGCTCGGGCGTCTTCCGACAGGGGGCGCCTTCCCGCGAGGTGTATTCGCTCGCAGTGGCAATCGTGCTCCCTGTCGTCTGCCCTCACAGCGGCGGGGCCGCCCCGGATTCACACCGGGTTCCCTTTCGGGCTCGGCGCCGATCGCCAAGCCACCAGTCACGTCATGTACGTCGAGACATAGCCGGCGCCACGCCGCGCATCAAGGCGGCGCGACGGGGTCCGCGACGGGGTCAGGTACTTTAAGTAGAGGCCCGGGGCGATTGCCCCGGGCCTC
>JBIQLU010000174.1:0-1576 GCA_044463985.1 Gemmatimonas aurantiaca
CCGAGCTGCGGCAGCTCCTGGTGCGCGCCTGCATCCTGCTCGACGGGTGACCGGCGGGAACAGCGGGGTCAGGCACTCGATAAGTAGAGGGCTCGTGAGCGTCGCTCACGAGCCCTCTACTTATCGAGTGCCTGACCCCGCTGTTCCAGTCAGTCCCACGTCAGCGCCGCCGCCGACTGGTACTCCGTAACCCGAGTCTCGAAGAAGTTCTTCTCCTTCCGCAGGTCCACCGCCTCGCTCATCCACGGGAACGGGTTCGGCGAGCCGTAGCGCGTGGAGAGGCCGATCCGCTCGAGCCGCCGGTCGGCGATGTGCTGCACGTAGTCGCGGAAGAGGCTCGCGTTGAGGCCGAGCACTCCGCGCGGGAGACAGTCCTCCGCGTAGGCGATCTCGAGCTCCACGGCGCGCGCGATCCGCTCCGTGGTCTTCTCGCGCAGCGCCGGTGTCCAGAGCTCCGGGTTCTCGGCGATGATCCCGTTGATCAGGTCGATCCCGAAGTTGAGGTGCGTGGACTCGTCGCGGAGGATGTACTGGAACTGCTGCCCCACGCCGGTCATCCGGTTCTGCCGGTGGAAGGAGAGCATCATCGCGAAGCCGGAGTAGAAGAAGATCCCCTCCATCACCACGTAGTAGCCGATGAGGTTCTCGAGGAACTGCCGCGCGCCGGCGGTGGTGTGCGTCGTGAAGCCCGGCTGCAGCACTGCCTCGGTGAGCTCCATCTCCAGCGCGTCCTTGTCGGCGATGCTGTTCACCTCGCGGTGCATGCGGAAGACATCGGCGCCGTCGAGCTCGAGGCTCTCCACGATGTAGTGGAAGGCGTGCGTGTGGATCGCCTCCTCGAACGCCTGGCGGAGGAGGTACTGCCGGCATTCCGGGTTGGTGACGTGCGCGAAGATGGCGAGGATGATGTTGTTGGCGACGAGGCTCTCGGCGGTGGAGAAGAAGCCGAGGTTGCGGAGGATGACGCGTCGCTCGTCGGGCGAGAGCGCCTCGCCCTTCCAGAGCGCGATGTCGCGCGCCATGGGGATCTCCTGCGGCTGCCAGTGATTGCGGCAGCCGTTGAGGTAGTGCTCCCACGCCCACTCGTACTTGAGGGGCATGAGCTGGTTCACGTCGACCGCGCGGGCGTTGATGAGGCGCTTGTCGGCGGCGCTCGAAGAAGTCGTGGTCATTGTTCGGTCCTGGAGTTGGGTGGGAAGAGAGGTGTTCACTGGCAGCTCTCGCAGTCGCCGTCGAGGTTGCAGACGGGCGCCGGGGCCGGTCTTGTCGCGGCCGGCGCGACGCCGGAGCTCAGCTCGCCCGGCGAGTCGGCCACCGCTTCACCACCCTGCTCCGCGCCGCCACGCTCCACGTGGATTGCCGACGACGCACTCCGCGAGCGCATCCATCGCGGCTGAATCCCCCTGCGATTGATGTCCACCGTCGACTGCTCCACACCTCCGGCACTGAGCGACCGCAAGTAGTACGTCGTCTTCAATCCCTTCTCCCACGCCAGCATGTACATGTCGCTCAGGCGCCGCCCGCTCGCCGTGCCCATGTACAGGTTCAACGACTGGCCCATGTCGATCCACTTCTG
>JBIQLU010000174.1:1676-4007 GCA_044463985.1 Gemmatimonas aurantiaca
CGCTCGCCGTGCCCATGTACAGGTTCAACGACTGGCCCATGTCGATCCACTTCTGCCGCCGCGCCGCGCACTCCACCAGCCACTCGCCCTCGATCTCGAAGGCGGTGAGGTACTTCTCCTTCAGCTCCTCGGGAATGCGCTCGATATCGCCCAGCACGCCGTCGTGATACTTGAGGTCCTCCACCATCTGCGCGTCCCAGAGCCAGAGGCGCCGGAGATCCGCCACCAGCGACTCGTTCACCATCGTGAACTCGCCCGAGAGGTTGGACTTCACGTAGAGATTCTTGTACGTCGGCTCGATCGACGCGGACACGCCGCAGATGTTCGCGATAGTGGCCGTCGGCGCGATCGCCATGACGTTGCTGTTGCGCATCCCATGCGCGCGGATCGACTCGCGCACCGGAGTCCAGTCCAGCCGCGATTGCCGTGAGAGCGGAACCGGCACGCCACGCTCGCGCTCCAGCAACTCCAGCGTGTCGAGCGGCAGGAGACCGCGATCCCACTTCGACTCCTCGAAGCTCGCGTACTGCCCGCGCTCGCGCGCCAGCTCCGACGATGCCAGGATCGCGTGATAAGCGACGAGCTCCATGCTCTCATCGGCGAAGTCGGCGGCCGCATCGGAGGCGTAGCTGATCCCCAGCGTGTAGAGCGCATCCTGGAAGCCCATCACGCCGAGCCCCACCGGACGGTGCCGGAGGTTCGCGTTCCGCGCCTCGGGGATCGGGTAGAGGTTGATGTCGATTACATCATCGAGCATCCGCATGGCAGTCTTCACCGTCGCCGCCAGACGCTCGCGGTCGATCCCGGAAGGCGTCACGTGCGCGGCGAGGTTCACCGAGCCGAGGTTGCACACCGCCGCCTCGTCGCGGCTCGTGTTGAGCAGGATCTCGGTGCAGAGGTTGGAGCTGTGCACCACGCCCGCGTGGTCCTGCGGGCTGCGGATGTTCGACGGGTCTTTCCACGTGAGCCACGGATGCCCGGTCTCGAAGAGCATGGCGAGCATCTTCCGCCAGAGGTCGAGCGCCTCCACGCGCTTCGCTCCCGGTATCTCGCCCGCGTCGGCCGCGGCCTCGTAGCGCACGTAGCGCTCGCGGAAGGCTGCGCCGTAGAGGTCGTGCAGATCGGGGACGTCGTCGGGTGAGAAGAGCGTCCACCGCCCCCGCTCGCGCACGCGCTCCATGAAGAGATCGGGGATCCAGTTCGCGATGTGCATGTCGTGCGTGCGGCGCCGGTCGTCGCCGGTGTTCTTGCGCAGCTCCAGAAATGACTCGATGTCCAGGTGCCACGTCTCCAGGTACGCGCAGGTGGCGCCCTGCCGCTTCCCGCCCTGGTTCACCGCGATGGCCGTGTCGTTGGCCACCTTGAGGAAAGGAATCACGCCCTGGCTCGGCCCACCGGTGCCGCGTATCAGACTCCCGAGCGCGCGCACGTTGGTCCAGTCGTTGCCCAGTCCGCCGCTCCACTTCGAGAGCAGCGCGTTGTCGCGGATGGCCTTGAAGATGTCGCCCAGGTCGTCGTGCACGGTGGTGAGGAAGCACGACGAGAGCTGCGGGTGCCGCGTTCCCGAGTTGAAGAGCGTGGGCGTGGAGCTGCAGAAGGCGAAGCTCGAGAGCAGGCGGTAGAACTCGATCGCGCGCGATTCGCGCTCCGCCTCGGCTTCGCCGAGCGCGAGCCCCATCGCAACACGCATCCAGAACCACTGCGGCAGCTCCACGCGCTTCTTCTCGTGCTGGATGAGGTAGCGGTCGTAGAGCGTCTGCGCGCCGATGAAGCCGAAGGCGAGGTCGCGCCCGGCGTCGAGCGCGGCGGCGAGGCGCGGGAGGTCGTAGCTCGCCAGCCGCTCGTCGAGCCGGCCGCGGCTCACGCCGTCGCGCACGTACGCCGGGAAGCGCTCGGCGTAGAGCGAGCGCATCTCACCGAAGGAGACCGGGCGGCCCACCACCTCGGCGTAGAGATCACCGAGCAGGAGTCGGGCGGCGAGCGTGCCGTACTCCGGTGCCTGCTCCACGCGCGAGCGCGCGGCGAGGATGGCGGCGGCGCTCACTTCAGAACGCGTAACACCGTCGTAAGCCGTGGCCAGCGCTTCGGTGGCGACTAGCTGCGCGTCCACATCAGCGTCGAGCCCTTCGGCGGCCTCCGCGATGCGCGAGCGGAGCACCGCTCCCTCGAGGATCGACTCGCTCCCATCGGCCTCGCGGATGCGGAGCCTGGGCCCCCGCCGTCGCTCGGCACGCGCTTCGCGATAGAGGATGTAGCGGCGCGCCACGGCGTGGTGGCCCGCATCCATCAGCGCGCGCTCCACCTCATCCTGGATCGTCTCGATGGGAAATG
>JBIQLU010000174.1:4107-6388 GCA_044463985.1 Gemmatimonas aurantiaca
CCCGCATCCATCAGCGCGCGCTCCACCTCATCCTGGATCGTCTCGATGGGAAATGCGGTGTCGACCGGATGCGTGGCGAGCCAGAGCTCGACGGAATCGGTGACGCGCTCGATGGCCTCGTACGAGCGCGCGTCGAAGGCGTCGGGGTACGGCACCTTCGCCTCGGCGCGGAAAGCCATCTCGATGGCGTGCGCTATCCGCGAGCGGTCGTAGGGAACGGTGCGGCCATCGCGTTTGACGACGGCGGACGGCGGGTGCGGGGGGAGGTCGAGCGATGAGGGGATTTCGTGCTCGGCCGTGATCAGAGTGTCTGAGTCCATCATTCCTCCGGCGTCGCGCGACAGCCGCCGTAAGGAAGGAGGGGACGCCGTCGACCCGATGACCGGATCGGGCCACAGAGGCCACGCGCGGCAACCACGCTCCTTTCAGGCGAAGGAGGTCGTCACGACAAGCGGCTCGTGGGTGGGCATTCGGGCTTGGCAGAAGTGCCTTACCGTTGCGCGACAGCGCCGGACTCACACCGGACTTTCCCCAGTCTTGCAGCCGGCCACGGCAGCCGGCACCACGAGCAATTCCTTGCTTGCTTCTGGAGAGGATCATACGTGGAAGCGAGCAAGCGGGCAAGGTTGGAGTGTGCGGCCGCCCCGACTATGCACTCTCCAGCAGCCACCGCGATGCCGGCTGCCATTCGATGCGATCCGGCAGAGGTCGCGAAGGCGGCGCCGGATCGAGTGTGATGAGGAGTGCTCGAGCATCCGGATGGAGCTCCGCGGCCGCTTCGAGAGCGCGAATCTCGCGCTCCCACGTCGCGTCCGATGCGGTGTCGAGCGACACCTGGATGAGCAGCGGATCCAAGGCCGGATTCTCCGCATGGAAGTCCACCTCCAGATCGTCGCCCACCCGCACCCAACCCACGTCGTATCCGCGACGTTCGAGCTCGAGCAGGATCGCGGCCTCGAGGCTCCGCCCTCGATTCTCGCGGCCCGCACGCTCGTACACTGGTATGAGACCCGGGTCTACCGGATACACCTTGCGCGGGTTGCGCATCCTCTGCCGCTCGGAGGGCGTGTGCATGCTCACCAGGCGCACGAGAAAAGCATCCTCGAGGTGGCTCAGCAGATGGTGGAGCGTTTCCTCTCCCACGGAGAGAGCCTGGGATTTCAGGTCGCGGTGGAATCTGGAAACGCTGAATGCGCCCCCGGGATTCGCCATGAGATGTCGCTGGAGGCGCCGGAGCGCCTCGACATTCGAGACGCGATGACGCTCTATCACATCGCGGAGCACCATGAGGTCCACGTACCCCTTGAGGAGCGACATACGATCACGAACATCGACCCCCTGCGCCTCGGGAAAGCCGCCGACCTTCAGATAGCTACGAAGCGCGGCATCCAGCGCGTCCCGCTCGTCGATTGAGAGTCGGGCCCACTTCCCCGCCGGCTCCTCGCCCGTGTGGCGGAGTACCTCACGAAAGGAAAATGGGTGGATGAGCACTTCCATCGAGCGGCCGCGCAGCGAAGTGTGCACCTCGCTGCTCAGCAGCCTGGCCGACGAGCCCGAGACGAAGATCCGAGTGTCGTGCGCATCAAGGAGCCGCCGTACCACCGCCTCCCAGCCGGAGACGACCTGGATCTCGTCCAGATAGACGGTACGCCGTCCCTGCTCCCGCACGGCGGGAACGACACGCCTGTGCTCTTCGAGCAGCCATCCCAGATCTTCGGCCGTCATGCCCACGAGCCGCTCGTCCTCGAGCGACACGAGAAGGTGGGTGCCGCGGGCGTCCCCCGCAGCCAGGGAGTCGGCGATGTGCCGGTACAGGAAGGAAGTCTTCCCGCCACGGCGAACGCCGATTACCGCCAGCGCCTTGTTCGGTACGGCCGGGAGACGGATGTCGCGCGCGGTGCGCTCCGGGATCGGCGCGGCCAGGGACTCGGAGAGCTTGAGGCGGAGCATGTCGCTCGATATTGCCCTTGTCATACGGGGAAAATATCGAAGTTTTGTACTTTTGACAAGTACAAATATGGTTATATTTGCCCTTGTCATAAGTGCCAAATGAGCCACCGTCCGCTGCCCGTCGCTCGAAGGCGCTCCCTTCCGCCAGCGGTTCGGGAGCCGAGCGACAGCGGCCTGGCAGAGACGGCCGTCGCGCAAAGTCCTGGTTATCCGCCGACCCCAATCCTCATCCGAGCGCCACACCTTCCACGCCTTCCGTGCCTTGTGGATCACGCCTGGCGAGGATGACCTTTCCGCATGCAGCCATCAGAACCCACGCATTCCGAGCTTC
>JBIQLU010000175.1:0-6212 GCA_044463985.1 Gemmatimonas aurantiaca
TTTCCCCCCCTCACCCACACAGCACGCTTCCGCCATTCACGTTCAGGATCTCGCCGGTGACGTGGCGCGCGAGGTCGGAGCAGAGGAACACGATCGGGCCGGCGACGTCGCGCGGGGATGCAACTCGGCGAAGGGGGATCGCGGCCTCGATCCGTTCCCGGCCGCCATTCGCAAAGGGCTCCACGCACATCTCGGTGTCGACCCAGCCCGGAGCCACCGAATTCACGGTCACGTTGCGTGGTGCCAGCTCCACCGCCAGCGACTTGACGAACGAGATCGTGGCGCCCTTCGACGCGGCGTAGTCGGAGTGGTACGCTTCGCCGCGCTGCCCCGCGGTGCTGGATACGAAGACCATGCGACCGCCGTCGGCCACCGCACGAGCCGCGGCCCGACCAGTGTAGTACATGGAGGCCACGTTCTGGCGCATCGTGAACTCCCAGCGGCTCTCCGGAAGCTCCGAGATCGATACATCCTCCACGGGCCACACGCCGGCGTTGGCCACGAAGATGTCGACGCCGCCGAATTCGCGTGTCGTCCGCTCGAACAGCGCCTCGGCGCCCGCGCTCGTCGAGATGTCAGCCGAATGTGCGAATGCGCGTACGCCGAGTGCCGCGGCCTGCCGCACGACGTCCGCCGCTTCACGCTCGCGACTGTGATAACCGATCCCCACGTTCGCGCCGCACTCCGCGAGAAGCATCGCCGTCGCCGCACCTATTCCTCGTGAACCGCCGGTCACGAGCGCGCGCTTTCCCATCAGCGATATCATGAGCACTTCTCCATGCGATGGTTCGGAAGCGCCGCGGCGCTCCGGGGACGATGCCGGGTTTTGCAGCTACCTGCGATTGCCAAAGAGCTCTTTCAGCCGGCCGAGCATCCCGCGATCCACGTGCGGAATGGGCGCCACGGGGAGGAGTGGCTGCCCCTCGAGCAGGCGCTGCGCGTTCGTGTGCGTGAGCAGTTCCGCCTGCTCGGTCGCACCGATCTCGATCAGCCAGCGCCTTGCGGAGCTGAGCGAGCGACGGTCGCCATGGTTGTCGCTGGCGATGCAGTCCACGAGACCCTCCTCCAGCAGCTCACGCGCGAAACGGCACATCGGCGCGTTGCCGAAGATCATCACGGCATCCATCTGGATCACGGCGCCGACGCTGCGCCAGTCCAGTACCTGGCGCACCGTCGCTCCGTAGTAGCGTTCCGGGTGCGCGAGCACAGGAATCACCCCGCTCATGGAAATGCGCAGCAACTCCTGCGTGGCGCCGGGCGGAACGTTCATGCGTGGAAATTCGACAAGCGCCGCGTCGGAACCGGCGAGGTGCAGTTCGCGACGCGTCAGGTCCACACCGGGAGCGTCGAGCATGATCTCCCACCCCTGACGCAGCACCGGCTTGGGCGGCGCGTGCTGCACGAGCTGCGCGAGTATCTCGGCGTACCGCTCGACCGGAGCGCGCACCGCGTCCGTGGCGCGCAGATGCGGCGTGCACACGAGCAACTCGACACCAGAACGCCCGAAACGCTGCAGCACGGGCACCGACACCTCGACGGATGGCGAGCCGTCGTCGACGCCCGGAAGCAGATGCGAGTGAATGTCTATCACGCGCGCGCCGCGTGAGCGAGTCCCGATACCAGGGCGGGACCCTGCTCTTCGAAGATGGTTCCCACCACCACGAAATCCGCACCCGCGTCGCGCGCCCGTCGCACGTCCGCGGGGGTGCGGATTCCGCCGCCCACGAAGAGAGGTCCGCGCATCGCATCGCGCGCCGCCGCTATCGCGGACGGAGCTACCGTGCGCTTCGCGCCACTCCCAGCATCGAGATAGGCCGCGCGCATTCCGATGAGCGAAGCCGCACGGATGTGGGCCGCCACGAGCTCGGGCTTGTCACCCGGCAAAGGACGCGTCTGACTGACAGATTCCACCGTAGTGACCACGCCGCCGTCTATGAGACAATATGCAGTACTTATCACTTCCACCCGCGGATGGCGATCCACGAAGGGGACTGCTCTCACGTGCTCCTCGATCAGGTATTGCGGGTTGCGACCCGTGACGAGCGAAAGAAACAGCAGTGCGTCGACTTCCGGCGTGAGCTGAGTCGCCGTCGCCGGAAACTGAAGCAACGGGACTCGAGGCGCACCCTCTTTCAGTGCGCGCGCCACGGCGGAGCCCTCGCCCGACTCTCCGCCGAAGCTGGTTCCGAGTAGAAGGACGCCGACCCCCTCCCCGGCGGCACGCCGTGCCACCTCGCGCGCAGCCACTGGCGTGGTCCGCACCGGATCGACCAGCACCGCCAGTCCACCTGTAATTCCCCCGGCGCGCGCTCGTTCGTTCGCGCCGCCAGCGGCCAGCTCGCAAAGACGGTCAAGAACCGTCACGCCGCCTCCTCGATACCCAGTCGGCCCAGATCGCGCATCGCCCGTTCCGCGAGCAGCGCGATTCGCTCGGGCTCCTCCGCGGCCAGCTCGAAGGCGTAGGTCACCAGCGCGTCGGCAGCGAGAAGGTCGCGCGCCAACCGCCGGTCCTCGTCCTGTTGCGTATCATCCATGGAGAGGAGCGCGCAGGCCGCGGCGAGAAGCGCGGCGTGCGCGGGTCCGCCGCACTTTGCCAAGTCGCCGAATTCCACCGGCGCTTCGACGTCCGCTCCCAGCGCGGAGTGGATTCGTTCGGCAAGAGCTTCCGGCGGCCGCGGCGTGCGACCATCGAGCCACTCCGAAAGTGTCACGACGCGGGCGCGAGCGCGGCGCGGATCACCTCCGGCGCCGCGGACAACGCCTCCGGCAGCCGCGCGGCGTCCGGAATCCCCGCCTGCGCCATGTGCGGCTTCCCTCCACCACGTCCGCCAACCTTCGACGCGATCTCGCCCACGAGCGAGTCGGCACGCAGCCCGCGTTCGCGCAGGTCATCGGTGACCACTACCAGCAGAACGTTCTTGCCACCCTCGAAGGACGACGCGAGAACACCCACGCCCGATCCGAGCCGCTCGCGAAGCGTGTCTCCCATCGTGTGCAGCTCGCGCACGTCGCCGGCGGATACCTGCCCGGCAGCGATCCGCGCTCCGTTGGCTCGTTGCGCCTCTCCCAGGATCGCTGCGATCTGGTCGCCCTGACCACCGCCGGTCCGCAGCATCTCGTCCACGCGCTTCTGCAGGGCGCGTCGTTCGTCGATGAGTGAATGTACGCGACGCTCCACGCTCTCGACCGGCGCGCGGACGAGCTCCGCCAACCGGTGCAGCCGTTCTTCCTCGCCCCGGATGTGCTCGTACGCGCCGGGTCCCGTGAGTGCCTCTATGCGACGCACGCCAGCAGCGAGTCCGGTTTCACTCACGATCTTGAAGAGCGCGATCTGGCCGGTGTTGCGCGTGTGTGTACCACCACACAGCTCGAGCGAAAGTCCGGGGATCGCCACCATTCGTACGATGTCGCCGTACTTTTCCCCGAAGAGCGCCATCGCTCCCGCCGCCACCGCCTCCTTGTACGGACGCTCTCGTACCACCAGATCGACGTCCGCCCAGATGCCACGATTCACCCACTCCTCGATCTCGGAGAGCTGAGACGCGGTGAGCGGGCCGTGATGCGTGAAGTCGAAGCGCAGACGGTCGGGCGCCACGAGCGAGCCGGCCTGATGCACGTGCTCTCCGAGAATCGACCGCAGCGCAGCGTGCAGAAGATGAGTTGCAGTGTGATTCCGCTCGGTGTCGCGCCGGCGTTGCGTGGGAACCGTGGCTTTCACGCGTCCGAAGGAGAACTTCCCCTCCACCTGACCCACCGCCGCGTTGATCCCGTGGATCTTGCGAACGTCGGCGACCGCCATTCGCCAGCCGTCGCCCGCGATCTCGCCGACATCCGAGATCTGACCGCCCGACTCGGCGTAGAACGGCGATTCGCGAAGAACGAGCGCGACCTGTCCGTCGGTCAGGTGACGCGCCGCGACGACTTCCGTCTCGACCTCCAGCACGTCGTAGCCCACGAAGCGCGACTCGGGAAGGCTCGAATCCAGCGGCCCTTCACCGCCCTCCCACATCGAGATGTCGGCCAGCTCGTCGCCGGCCACGGCGATGTCGCGCGAACGGCGTTCCGCCCGCGACTGTTCGCGCTGAACCTCGAGCGCGCGATCGAAGCCGTCGATGTCGACGGTGTAGCCGCGCTCGCGCGCCATGAGCTGCGTGAGGTCGATGGGGAATCCGTACGTGTCGTACAGGCGGAAAGCGTCCTCGCCGGAGATCGTCCCACGGAGTTGCAGCGACCCCTGCGTGGACTTGGCGGGCGCCAGTTGATCGAAGCGCTGCATCCCGTCGCCGATCGTAGCGAGGAAGCGCTCTTCCTCCGCACGTGTAGTGTCGAGAATGAGCGCGGCGCGCTGGCGAAGCTCGGGGTACACGTCGGACATCGTGTCGATGACGCGCGCCGCGATGTCGACGAGAGTTGGTTCCGTGCGGCCGAGCAGCCACGCGTGACGAACCGCGCGACGGAGTATCCGGCGCAGAACGTAACCGCGTCCCTCGTTCGCGGGGAACACGCCGTCGGCGATCAGGAACGCCACTGCGCGCGCGTGGTCCGCGAGCACGCGATACGACGCGGGATCGACGCCCTCTCTCCCCGCGCCGCCGGCGACACCCGACTTGTGCGAGACCTTCCGAGAGTCACTCGCGAGCGTACTGTCAGCGCCCGTTGCGAAGTCCGCGTAGCGCTCACCCACCAGCTCTTCCGCCTTCGCGATGAGCGGGAGAAAGAGATCGGTGTGGTAGTTCGAAGTCACGCCCTGCAGCACCGCCGCGATCCGCTCCAGCCCGGCGCCGGTATCCACCGACGGCGCCGGAAGCGGAATCATCTCGCCGGACGACTGCCGGTCGTACTGCATGAAGACGAGGTTCCAGATCTCCAGAAAGCGGCCGGCCTCGGCGCCTTCGACGAAGGCATCGAGTGAGAATTCCTTGCGATCGAGCTCCGTCCACTCACCGGCAGCGTCTGCCGGGAACGACCAGTCGCGCGCCACGTGCGCGAGATCCACGTACAGCTCCGAGCATGGTCCGCACGGACCGGTGTCGGCCATCTGCCAGAAATTGTCGCGATCTCCCAGTCCGTAGATTCGCGAATCCGGCAGACCGGATATCTCGCGCCAGAGTACACGCGCCTCGTCGTCCGACTCGTGGACGGTGACGCGGAGAAGGCTCGGATCGATCCCCAGGTCGCGGGTGACGAACTCCCACGCGAACCCGATCGCTTCGCGCTTGAAGTAGTCGCCGAAGGAGAAATTGCCGAGCATCTCGAAGAAGGTGTGATGCCGCGCGGTGTGGCCAACCTGCTCGAGGTCGTTGTGCTTTCCGCCCGCGCGCACGCACTTCTGCGCGGTCGTTGCACGCTTGCCATGCTCCGGGTTCTCCTGGGCGAGGAATATCCTCTTGAACTGCACCATCCCCGCGTTCGTGAACAACAGCGTGGGATCGTCCCGCGGGACGAGGGACGAGCTGGGGAGAACGGCGTGGCCGTGCCGCTCGAAAAAGGCAAGGAATCTCTGACGGATCTCGGAAGCGCGCATAGAGCAACAATATACCGGCGCCCGACAGCGTACGAAACGGGCGCGCCCTGTCGGCGCTGCGCCGGGAGGGTCAGTCGGCGGCGAGCAGCCGATCCATCACGCGGCGAATGTCGTCCGACTCGTAGCCGCGGCGCGCGAGAAACTCGTAGAGGCGGCGCCGGCGAGTGGTCGGCTCGAGCGCGGCAAGGGAGCGAAGTTTTCTGGCGGCGACGCGCTCGAGGATCGCGTCGCCGTCGACATCGTCTTCGGCGAATGCCGCCTCGATCGCGCCGTCCGCAACGTCCCGCGCCACGCCGCGCCTGGCCAGCTCCGCCTGCAGACGTCGGCGCGAAAACCCCGGTCCCATGATCTTCGTGCGAGCGTACTGCCGGGCGTAGTCGGCGTCGTCGAGGAGACCCATCTCCGTGAGCCGCGCGAGAGCATGCTCCACGTTCGGCGCCTCCTCACCCTTGCGTAGAAGCGCCGTCCTCAGCTCCTTCGTCGCACGCGCACGAAAGGCGAGCAGATCGAGTGCACGATCGAACGTCCTGAGCCGCGCCGCCTCGCTGGCGATCGCCCCGCCCAGCCTCTCGTCGCACTGCGAGCCAACGTGGATGTCGAGCCTCTCGATCGCCTCCAGCGAAAGCGTCCCGGCCTGCTTCCCATCGACCGCCACGTCGAACCGCCCCTCTCGCCGAACACTCGGCGT
>JBIQLU010000176.1:0-6211 GCA_044463985.1 Gemmatimonas aurantiaca
GTCACGATGTTGTCGATGATCCCGTACGCCTTCGCCTCCTCGGCCGACATGTAATGATCGCGGTCGAAGTCGCGCTCGATCTGCTCCACCGGACGCCCCGTGTGCATCGCCATGAGCGCGTTCACCTGCTGGCGCTGGTACACGATCTCCTTCGCCTGCAGCTCCACATCGGCCGCGGCCCCCTGGATTCCGCCAGATGGCTGATGCTGCATGATGCGCGCGTGCGGAAGCGCGGAGCGGCGCCCTTTGCCGCCTGCGGCCAGGAGGAAGCATCCCATGCTTGCCGCGAAACCCACGCAGATGGTGTTCACCGATGCATTCATGAAGCGCATCGTGTCGTAGATCGCGAGCCCGGCCGAAACGCTTCCGCCCGGAGAATTGATGTAGAGATGCACGTCGCGCTCCGGATTCTCGGCCTCGAGGAAGAGGAGCTGCGCGATGATGATATTGGCCACGTCATCGTCGATCGCCGTGCCGAGAAAGACGATGCGATCCATGAGCAGCCGCGAGAAGATGTCGTAGGTGCGCTCGCCGCGGCTGGAGCGCTCGATCACGTAAGGCGTGTAGATGGTCGGCATGGTGGAGACGCTGAGGGAGTCACGGTTGGTGGAGCGCTATGCGAGTACGACGTACTCGCGCATCGCGTGCGCGAACGACCGGAGGAGCTGCGGCCAGGCGAGCGCGTCGCGCGAATGCGCCGAACAGACAGTCCCCGCCCCGGCGCTTTGGCCGAGCGCTCCCATGCCGCTGTGCGTGACGGTGAGACGGGTGCCCGATACGCCGCGGACCGTTGCCGGCGCGAGATCGAAGCGCACAATGGTCTCGGCGAAGTCGTCCCAGCTCGCGGCCCACGTGAACTCGAGCGTGCGCGGCGGATCCACCACGCGATACACACCGTGCACCGTGGCGTGTGAGCCATCAACAGACTCGGTGCGCACGCTCCACTCGCCGCCGGGTCGCGGCTCGAGTTGCCAGTCACTGGTTCGGTAGCTGTCCGGCGTGCCCCACCACTCCTCGAGCTGCGCGGGATCGGTGAGTGCCTCGAAGACCTCCTCGGGTGGCGCGGCAATGTCCACCGATGTGCGGACGCAGTCGTCGGTCGTCTCGGCACCGTCGGTGATGGATTCGAAGATGCTCATGGCTCCGTGCCCTCGGTGGCTGGGTCGTGGGTGGGAAGGCCGCCTCCGGCGGAATCCTCGCCTGCGAGGCGCGGCGGGTGCCGCCGCTTCCCCTCGAGGTGACGTCTGAGGCTTTCGATGTTCGCCGGCCAGAATTGCGCATACCCCTGTACCCACGCCGCGATCTCACCGAGCGGGGCAGGCGCGATCGAGTAGATGCGCTGGCGCCCGTCCGCGCCGCCGCGCCGTTCGCGCACGAGCTTCGCATCGCGCAGCACGCGGAGGTGCCTCGAGACGGCCGGCCGGCTGATCTCGAAGCCGGAGGCGAGCTCCGTGACAGGCGCATCGCCGCTCTTCAGGCGATCGAGGATCGCCCGCCTCGTAGGGTCGGCCACGGCGTGAAAAGGATCCACATCCAACGCACGCGCGTTATCCTGGTCCGGCCAGAATTGGGTAACGTTATGGTTACGCATCTCCCCGAGAATTACCCAGGTGGCGGGCCTTCTGTCAACCCGGTTCGCTGTCGATCTCGCGGCTGGTACCGAAAGCTTGCGAGGCGCCCTGCGGTTCCAATCAGACGCGGCCGAGCGCTGCGCCGCGCCACCCTCCAAGTTTTTGAGAGACAACGCGTTACATTCACACCAAAAAAGCCCCACAAACTTGACTATCCCGATAATTTCACTTAGGATTCGCGCTATCCAGACACGGGGCATTCCAGTGCGGAAAAGTGCGAGTTCGATGACTACGGAAGGGGCTCCGCGCGGCCAGAAGGGACCGCGCGCCGCCATCCTCATCGAGCTCAAGCGTTCGCCCGGACTCTCCGTGATGGATCTCGCGGAGCGGCTCGGCGCTTCTCTGAATACGATCCGGCATCACATTCGCGAGCTCGAGACCGATTCGCTGGTGGAGCACGTTCGTTGTCGCAAGGGAGTCGGCGCTCCGGTGTTCCAGTACAGGCTTGCACCAGATGGCGAAGCGCTCTTCCCCAGAAGGTACGAGGAGACGCTGATGCAACTCCTCCGCGGTCTGGTGGAACGCGAGGGGCGCGACGCCGCGGTCGGGATGCTGGCTTCGCACTTCGACGCGATCGAGAGTCGGCTCGCCGAGGAGATGCGGGGCATGTCGCAGGAAGAGAGGCTCGAGCACGTCACCAGCACGCTGGCCAGCGAGGGGTTCATGCCCGAATGGCGACCGGCGGACGATGGCGGAGCGCTCGTAGAGCACAATTGCGCGATCCTCGCGGTCGCGGAGCGGTTCCCTGAAGTATGCGAGGCCGAGGAGCGCTTCCTCTCACGTGCACTCGGCGCGGTCATAGAACGCAGGTCGCACATCCTCGATGGGTGTGGCGCCTGCGGCTACAACGTGCGATTTCGGCCAACCATCAACGCGGCCGCCAAGGAGAACGGATGAGCAGTTCCATCGAGACTCTGGTCAACAGAGAGTACAAGGCCGGCTTCGTCACCGACATCGAGGCCGATACCATACCCCACGGCCTCAACGAAGAGACCGTCCGGCTCATCTCCGCCAAGAAGGGCGAGCCCGAGTGGCTCCTCGAATGGCGGCTCAAGGCGTATCGCCGCTGGCTCACCATGACCGAGCCGCACTGGCCCAACGTCCACTACGATCCGATCGACTACCAGGCGCAGACCTACTACTCCGCGCCCAGGACGGCCAAGCCGATCGGAAGTCTGGACGACGTGGATCCCAAGCTCCTCGAGACCTACAACAAGCTCGGCATCCCGCTCAGCGAGCAGAAGGTGCTCGCGGGGGTCGCGGTGGACGCCGTGTTCGACAGCGTCTCGGTGGGTACCACTTATCGCAAGCAGCTCGAGGAGCTCGGCATCATCTTCTGCTCCTTCGGCGAGGCCGTGCGTGAGCATCCGGAGCTGGTGCAGAAGTACCTCGGCTCGGTGGTCCCCTACAGCGACAACTTCTTCGCGGCGCTCAACTCCGCAGTGTTCAGCGACGGTTCCTTCGTGTACGTCCCGAAGGGAGTGCGCTGCCCGATGGAGCTCTCGACCTACTTCCGCATCAACGCGGAGAACACGGGCCAGTTCGAGCGTACGCTGATCGTCGCCGAAGAGGGCGCCTACGTCAGCTATCTCGAGGGGTGCACCGCGCCCAAGCGCTCCACACAGCAGTTGCACGCTGCCGTGGTGGAGATCGTGGCGCTGAAGGAGTCGACGGTGAAGTACTCCACCGTGCAGAACTGGTACTCCGGCGACGAGGAGGGCAACGGCGGCATCCTGAACTTCGTCACCAAGCGCGGCAAGTGCGTGGGCGAGAGCTCCAAGATCTCGTGGACGCAGGTGGAGACCGGCTCGGCGATCACGTGGAAGTATCCGAGCGTGATCCTGCAGGGCGACAACTCCGTGGGAGAGTGGTACTCGGTCGCCGTGGTGAACAACAAGCAGCAGGCGGACACCGGCACCAAGATGCTCCACCTCGGCCGGAACACGAAGTCGACGATCGTATCGAAGGGGATCTCGGCAGGTGAAGGGCAGAACAGCTATCGCGGCCGCGTATTCGTGTCGCCGAAGGCTGACGGCGCGCGCAACTACACGCAGTGCGACTCGATGCTGATCGGGAACCGCTGCGGCGCGCACACATTCCCGTACATCGAAGTCGGCAACAACACCGCGCAGGTGGAGCACGAGGCTTCCACCTCGAAGATCGGTGAAGATCAGATCTTCTACCTGCGCCAGCGCGGCATATCCACCGAGAACGCCGTGTCGATGATCGTGGCCGGCTTCTGCAAGGAAGTCTTCAGGGAGCTCCCCATGGAATTCGCCCTCGAGGCGCAGCAGCTCCTGGGGATCACGCTCGAGGGAAGCGTGGGATAGGAAAGACAGCAGAAAGCAGACAGCAGGAAAGCAGGAACCGCACAGGATGGTCATTCCCGCGTTCGCGGGAATGACGGCGAAATAGCGAGCAGTTTCTGCCGTCTGCTCTCTGCTTTCTGTTCTCTTTCACAATGACTCGGACATCAAACGGAACTCTACACACGTGCTCATCATAAAGGATCTACACGCCAGGGTGGCTGGAACCGAGGATCGGGAGATTCTCAAGGGGATCGATCTCACGGTCAACGCGGGCGAAGTGCACGCGGTAATGGGGCCTAACGGGTCTGGAAAGAGTACGCTCGCGCAGGTACTGGCCGGAAACCCGGCGTACGAGGTGACGGGCGGATCGGCGGTGCTCGATGGACAGGATCTGCTCGAGATGGATCCCGAGGTGAGGGCGCAGACAGGCGTCTTCATGGCGTTCCAGTATCCGGTGGAGATCCCCGGCGTCTCGAACGCGTACTTCCTGCGCACCGCGTACAACGAGATCAGGAAGTCGAAGGGGCTCGAGGAAGTCGACCCGCTCGAGTTCCTGGACATCATGGAAGAGCAGCTCGCGCTGGTGGACATGGACCCCGCGATGCTCGAGCGTTCGGTGAACGCCGGCTTCTCGGGCGGCGAGAAGAAGCGCAACGAGATCCTGCAGATGGCCGTGCTGCGGCCGCGTCTTTCGATCCTCGATGAGACCGACTCCGGTCTCGACATCGACGCCCTGCGCATCGTGGCGGAGGGCGTGAACAAGCTCAAGCGCCCCGACAGCGCGACGATCGTGGTCACGCACTACCAGCGCCTTCTCAACTACATCGTGCCCGACTTCGTGCACGTGCTCTCGGCAGGTCGGATCGTGAAGTCCGGCGGCAAGGAGCTGGCGCTCGAGCTCGAGGCGAAGGGCTACGAATGGGTCGAGCAGAAGGAGGAGGCGCTGGCATGACCCGGACGTACGTCGATGATTTCGCCGCCTTCACGGCGAACGGAGGAAGCGTGGCGGAAGGGCCCGAGTGGCTCCCGTCGCTCCGCCATTCGGCGATCGAGCGGTTCAGCGAGCTCGGCTTCCCTACGAGGAAGAACGAGGACTGGCACTTCACCAGCGTGGCGCCCATAGCGGAGCGCGAGTTTCAGCTCGCGCCGCCGGCGCCGCGCCGCGTGGAGGCAGCCGACCTGGTTCCCTTCTCCTTCGGCCATCCCGAGTGGCCGAGGCTGGTATTCGTCGACGGTCGCTTCGACGCGGAGCTCTCGTCCACGAAGAATCTCCCGCGCGGCCTCTTCGTCACGAACCTGAAGCGCGCCTGGCGTGAAGCGGGCGTGCTTCTCGAACAGCATCTCACGAAGGTGGCTGCTTTCGAGAACGACGCGTTCACCGCGCTCAACACGGCCTTCATGAACGACGGCGCAGTCGTGCATGTCGCGCCCGATGCGGAGATCGAAGCACCGGTGCACGTCATGTTCGTCTCGACGGGCCTCACCGATTCGCTCGTGACCTACCCGCGGAACCTCGTGGTGGCCGAGCGCAACTCGAAGGCGACGGTGCTCGAGAGCTACGTGTCGCTGGCGGACGCCGCGTACCTCACCAACACGGTGAGCGAGCTGGTGCTGCGCACCGGGGCCACGCTCAACCACATCAAGTTGCAGCGCGAGAGCGAGAAGGCGTTCCACGTCGGGAACGTGCAGGTGACGCAGGAACGCGACAGCCACATGCTGTCCTTCTCCTTCGCGACGGGTGCGGCGCTGTCGCGCACCAACGTTCACACGTCGCTCGCGGGCGAGGGGTGCGGCGCGACGCTCGACGGCCTGTACATGGTCGATGGCGAGCAGCATGTGGATCATCAGACGCTGGTGGAGCACATCGAGCCGAACACCTTCAGCCGGGAGTTGTACAAGGGGATTCTCGACGGGGCATCGCACGGCGTGTTCAACGGCCGTGTGTACGTGCACGCTAAGGCGCAGAAGACCGACGGCAAGCAGCAGAACAACAATCTGCTTCTTTCCGAGCGCGCCCAGATCGACACGAAGCCGCAGCTCGAGATCTTCGCCGACGATGTGCGCTGCACGCACGGCGCCACCGTTGGAAGGCTCGACGACGTCGCTCTCTTTTACATGAAGAGCCGTGGCATCTCCGCCGAGCGCGCCCGCGAGCTGCTCACCTACGCGTTCGCGGCCGACGTGCTCGAGAAGATCGACGTCCGCGCGATCCGAGACGAGCTGGAGGAGCAGACGCTGAACAGGTTCACGAAGTGAAACCAGAGGGCAGAA
>JBIQLU010000177.1:0-6194 GCA_044463985.1 Gemmatimonas aurantiaca
CGCCGATTCCACCTTCAGTGTCGCGCTCCTCACGCCCGGCCCGATCTCCGATCACTCATGGAACGCGGGCGCGTATCAGGGCCTCCTCCGCATCCGCGACTCGCTCGGCGCGCGCATCAGCAACATCCAGGTGAAGACGCCCGCCGACTTCGAGGAGAACTTCAGGCAGTACGGCGCGCAGCACTACGATCTCGTGTTCGGTCACGGCTTCGAGTTTCAGGACGCCGCATCGCGCGTGGGGCCGGAGTTCCCCAACACGGTCTACATCACGACCTCGGGGAACCGCTTCGGAAAGAACGTCGCGCCCATGGTGTTCGGCTTCGAGGAGCCGTCGTACCTCGCCGGCGTGCTCGCCGGCTCGCTCACGAAGTCGAAGGTGATCGGGATGATCGGCGGCACGAAGCTGCCGCCGGTGGCGAGCAGTTTCCTCGCGTTCGAGGCGGGGGTGCATTCGGTGGACCCGGACATCAAGGTGCTCACGTCCTACATCGGCAACTGGGACGACGCGAGCGCGGGCAAGGAGCAGGCGATCGCACAGATCGGACGCGGCGCGGACTTCATCTTCCAGAACGCCGACGCTGCGGGGCTCGGGATCTTCCAGGCGGCGCGGGAAGCGAAGGGCGTCTACGTCTTCGGCACCAACTCGAACCAGAACGCGGTCGCGCCGTCGGTGATCATCGCGAGCGTGGTGATAGATCTCCCGCACGCTTTCCTCACGGTCGCGCGCGAAGTGAAGGAAGGACACTTCCAGTCGAAGATCATCTACCTCGGCACGAGCACAGGCGTGGTGAAGCTGGTGCTCAACCCGGCGCTCGACTCTCTCCTTTCGCCATCGCTGCACACGAAGCTCGACTCGGTGCGCGACGCGATCGAGGCGGGCAGCGTGCGACCGCCGCGGCTCGAGTTCGTGGACACGATTCCCACGCACTGAGCGTTGCAGCTATCATGCGGGTGGCGAACGGCCTGGACGCAGCCGCGCACGCGCCTCCGTCCACGTAACAGCTCCACTCCAGGAACATGCCGACCATCACCGAGATAGCCGCCCACCTCGACGAACTGCTTCACACGTCGGAGATCAGGGACTACCCGAGCGCGCTGAACGGGATCCAGGTCGAGACCGACGCGGAGATCACGCACGTCGCGGCCGCTGTCGACGCTCGCGAGCGCACGATAGCGGGGGCCGTCGGGGCGGGCGCGAATCTCCTGATCGTGCACCACGGGATGTTCTGGGGCGGACTGCAGCCGCTGCGCGGCCCGAACCTTCGGCGCATCCGCGCGCTCATCACGTCGAATCTCGCGCTCTACTCCTCGCACCTCCCGCTCGACGCGCATCCCGACCTCGGCAACAACGTTCTCCTGGCGCGCGAGCTCGGCCTGGTGCCCAGCGCCGGATTCGCCCGACACGATGCGATCCACATAGGAGTGGCGGGCGAGAGCGAAGTTCCCACCGCCACGCTGATCGAGCGCGCCGATGCACTCGCGCGCGCACACGGCGGTACCGCCCGCCACACCGACGCCGGCACGTCGCGCATCACGCGGCGGTGGGCGATCTGCACCGGTGCCGGCGCATCGCGCGACACTCTCGATGAGGCCGCGGCTCGCGGCATCGACACGCTCATCGTCGGCGAGGGTCCTCACTGGACTGCGGTGGACGGCGAGGAGCTCGGGATCACCGTGATCTACGCCGGCCACTACGCCACCGAGACGCTCGGCGTGCGTGCACTCGCGGAGTACGTATCGCGAAAGTACGACATCCCGTGGACGTTCATCGAAGCGCCCACGACTCTCTGACCAGCGAGTCGACTCCCCCTCCACTGCTCGCGCTCGAGCAGATCGCGAAACGCTTCGGCACCGTCGACGCGCTCGCGGGCGCATCGCTGCACGCGCGCCCCGGAACCGTGCACGCGCTCCTCGGCGAGAACGGCGCGGGGAAGACGACGCTCATGCGCATCGCCTTCGGCGAGCTGAAACCCGACGCCGGCGTCGTGCGCATCGATGGCAGCGTCGCGCGGCTCGCATCGCCCGCCGACGCACTCGCGCACGGGATCGGGATGGTGCATCAGCACTTCACTGCGGTGCCCGCGATGACGGTCGCCGAGAACGTGGCGCTCGCGTCGGGCACACGCGGGAGATTCAGGCCTGCCGGGGCGCGCGCGCGAGTGCTGGAGCTCTGCGAGCAGGTCGGCTTCACGCTCGATCCCGGCGCGCTGGCGGGCGATCTCTCGGTTGGGATGCAGCAGCGGCTCGAGATAGTGAAGGCGCTCGCGCGCGGCGCGCGCGTGCTGATACTCGACGAGCCCACTGCGCTGCTCGCGCCCGCGGAAGCCGAAGAGCTGCTCGCGATGCTGAGCCGCTTCGCCGCACGCGGGAACGCGGCCGTGATCATCACGCACAAGCTGCGTGAGGCACTCTCGGCGGCCGATGAGGTAACGGTGCTCCGCCGCGGTCGCACCACGCTCGCGGTGCGCGCCGCGGACAGCGACGCGGTGCAGCTCACGGCGGCCATGCTGGGGGATAGTGGAGTTGCGGGACGCGGGGTGAGAGACGTCGGCGGCGGGGTGACGAACGAGGGGAACGGCGAGAAAGCGAGGGACGGTGCGCGGGGTGAGGGGGTGAGGCGCGAGGGTGGACAAGTGGTGATCGATGCGCGCGATCTCGTTCTGGTAGACGGTCGGGGAGCGCAGCGCGTGCGCGGCGTGACGCTCGCGGTGCGCGCGGGCGAGATACTCGGCGTGGCCGGTGTGGAGGGCGCCGGCCAGCACGAGCTCCTGCGCGCGCTTGCCGGGCGGATGAAGCCGAGCGAAGGCGCGCTGCGCGTGCCGGAGCGCATCGGCTTCGTGCCGGCGGACCGTCAGCGCGATGCGCTGGTGGCGGGCTTCACACTCGCCGAGAACGTGGCGCTCTCGGGTGCCGGCGCGGCACGCGGGCGCATGCGATGGAAGGAGATCGAGCGTCGAACCAGCGAGCTGCTGGAGCGGCACGACATAGTCGCATCGGGCGTGCGCGCCGCGGCGGAGTCGCTCTCCGGCGGAAATCAGCAGAAGCTCGTGCTCGCGCGCGAGCTGGATGGCGCGCCGCACGCGCTGGTGGCGGAGAACCCGACGCGCGGCCTGGACATAGCAGCCACGGCGGCGCTCCACCATCGACTCGTGGAAGCGCGCGAGGCGGGAATGGCGATCGTGCTCTACTCGAGCGATCTCGACGAGCTGATCGCGATGTCCGATCGGCTCGTGGTGATGTTCGACGGCCGCCTGACCGAGGTGGCACTCGACCGCGACGCGGCAGGTCGCGCGATGCTCGGCGCCGCGTGAACATCACGTGAGCGTCGCGTGAGCTTCACATGAGCGCACGTCGGGCGAGCTGGCTGCGCGAGCCGGCCACGGTCGCTGCAATCGCGGCGCTGGCATTGGCGGCGCTCTGGCTGGCACTCCGGCTCGCGGGTCTCGACGCCACGCGCGCGATGCTCGCGCTGTGGGACGGTTCCTTTGGGAGCAGCTACGCGCTCGTGTCGTCCACGCTCGTCCGCGCGACGCCGCTGATACTCACCGGACTCGCGGTGGCGATCGCGTTCCGCGCTGGCGTGTGGAACATCGGCGCCGAGGGGCAGCTACTGGCGGGAGCGGCGACGGCGGCGGCGCTGGGACTCTTCGCGTCGCCCGCGCTCGGCCCGTTCACGGTGGTGGCGGCGCTCGCGGTGGGCGCGCTGGCGGGCGCGTTCTGGGCGTGGATCGCCGCGTATCTGCGCAACCGCTTCGGCGTGCTGGAAGTGATAAGCACCATCATGCTGAACTTCGTGGCGCTGTACGCGGTGGGATATCTCGTGCGCGGCCCGCTGCAGGAGCCCACGCACATCTACCCGCAGAGCGAGCCGCTTCCCGCGGTGGCCGAGCTTCCGAAGCTGATCGCGGGGAGCAGGCTGCACTGGGGCTTCGTGCTCGCGGTACTCGCGGCTCCGGTGGCGTGGTGGGTGCTGCGCAACACGGCTGCCGGATTCCGCGTGCGCGCGGTCGGGCGAAATCCGGACGCGGCGCGCGTGGCGGGGCTGGTGAACGTGGAGCGAACGACGATGCGCGTCTTCCTCGTGAGCGGTGCGCTGGCCGGGCTCGCCGGCGCGATCGAGCTCACCGGCGTGACCTTCGCGCTGTACGAGAACGTGTCGCCGGGGTACGGGTATACGGCGATCGCGGTGGCGCTCCTGGCGGGGCTCGACCCGCTGGGGGTGCTGGCGACCGGTCTGCTCTTCGGCGCACTGGAGGCGGGCTCGCTCGCGATGCAGCGGGAGGCGGCGGTACCGTCCGTGGTGGTGAACGTCGTGGAAGCGCTGCTGGTGTTGCTGATACTGGGTGTAGCGCGGTGGCGCGGCGGTTCCGCGATACTGTCGCGACTCGCCGGCGCCGGGAGCGGAAGCACGGAGGCGGCCCGATGATCGGCGGCGCCGAGGAGTTCCTCGCTGCAGCGGTGCGCACCGGCACCCCGCTCGCGCTGGCCGCGCTGGGCGAGACGGTGGTGGAGCGGGCGGGCGTGATCAACATCGGGCTCGAGGGGATCGTGCTTGCGGGCGCGTTCGGCGGTCTGCTCGCTTCGGCTTCGGGGGTCACGGCCGGCTTCGCGGGCGCTTTGCTGGCCGGCATGCTGGTGGCGGCGATCTTCGCGCTCTTCGCGGTGAGCATGCGCGCCGACCAGATCATCACCGGTGTGGCCGTGAACCTTCTGGTGCTAGGGCTTACCGGCGCGCTGTATCGCGGGATCTACGGCGCCACGGGTGCGGCGCTGACCGTGGCGACCACCGGCACCTTACCGATTCCGTTCCTCTCGCGGATCCCGCTCGTGGGCGAGGCGCTCTTCGACCAGGCACCGCCGACCTACGTGGCTTACTGCGTAGCGCCACTGCTCGCATGGTGGCTTTATCGGACGCGCTCGGGGCTCGCGCTGCGCGCCGTTGGCGAGCGTCCCGAGGCAGCGCGGAGCGCGGGCGTACTCCCTTCGCGCGTCCGCTGGCTGGCCATTCTTACAGGTGGCGCGTTAGGTGGCTTCGCTGGCGGGATGCTGGTGCTGTCGCAGGCGGGTACCTTCGCCGAGGGGATGTCGGCGGGGCGCGGGTTCATCGCGATAGCGATAGTCGCGCTCGGACGCTGGAATCCATTCGGAGTGCTGGCGGCGGCGCTGCTCTTCGGCGCCGCGAGCGCGTTGCAGTTTCTCTTTCAGGCGATGGGGTGGGCGCTCCCGTATCAGCTATTCCTCGCGCTGCCGTACGTGCTGACGCTCCTGGCCCTGGCGGGCCTCGCCGGCCGGCGCGCCGCGGCTCCTGCGGCGCTCGGCCAACCCTGAGTCGCGGAAGATCGAAGTGATCGATTCCCTTCCCACGTCCGGCAGGCCGGTGCAGGCGTGGCGCTGGCGTACGTGATTTCGTTAGCCGTATTGCTGCTCGCGCTCGTGGCGGCGGGCATCTACTTCGTGGTGATCACGCCGCGCCAGGTGCGCCGCACGGACATCGAGGTCGTCATCCCCGGTCTGGCACCGGAGTTCGATGGCTACACCATCGCGCTGCTGAGCGACCTGCACTACGGCGGAGTACTCGGTGCCCGATCGCACGCCGAGCGTGCGGCAGCGATCGCGCGCGAGGCGAAGCCGGATCTCGTCGTGCTCCTTGGCGACTACGGAATATCGATGGGGCGTCGCACGCATCTCACGCGACTCGGGTACGACCGCGCGATGCGCGAGCTCGGCCCGATCCTGCAATCGATCGGCGCGCCCGACGGAATGCTCGCAGTACTCGGCAACCACGACTACGACGCCGGTGCGTGGCGCGTGGTGCGCTGGCTCGGATCGATCGGTGCCGGGGTGCTGCTGGATCGAGTGGCGATCTTCGAGCGCGACGGCGCGAAGCTGCTGATCGGCGGACTGCGCGACCCGCACTACAGTCGCATCGATCCCGAGGCAGGCTTCACACACGCTCCGCCGGACATCCCCCGCATCCTGCTCACACACACACCGGACGCGATCACGCAGCTCTCCCCCACCGTGCGCCCGTCACTGGTACTCGCCGGCCACACCCACGGCGGCCAGGTAGTGCTCCCGCTGGTCGGCGCCCTCGTACGCCACAGTCGCATCTGCGGCCGCCACACCGCCAGCGGCTGGATCCCCAACCCCTACGCCCCCCTCTACGTCACCACCGGCGTCGGCGTAGCGCTCCC
>JBIQLU010000178.1:0-6102 GCA_044463985.1 Gemmatimonas aurantiaca
CCACGAAGTTGGACCTCGGCGAAAACCTCGAAAGGGATCTCGATCGCAGCCTCGCGATCCTCTTCGGACGCGCACGTCCCGATTCGGAAGGAGTGATCTCCGTTCCGCCTTCGATTCCTCCAGCCTGAGCAGCCGGTGCCTCTCGTCAACTACGCCACGCGCGAGATCACCTGCAAGATCGTCTACTACGGCCCGGGGCGGTCGGGTAAGACGACGAATCTGCATTACATTTACGAGCAGGTTCCGAGCGCGCGCCGTGGCAAGATGGTGTCGCTCGCCACGCAGACCGATCGCACCCTTTTCTTCGATTTTCTCCCGCTGGATCTCGGTTCGATTTCCGGGTTCTCGACGCGATTCCAGCTCTACACGGTGCCGGGGCAGGTCTACTATCAGGCCACGCGCAAGCTCGTGCTGCAGGGCGCGGACGGTGTGGTGTTCGTGGCAGACAGTCAGGCGCGACAGCTCGAGGAGAACATCGAGAGCATGCAGGATCTTCACGCGAATCTCGCCGAGCACGGCATGGACGTTCGCCGCACGCCGCTGGTGATCCAGTACAACAAGCAGGATCTCCCGCGCGAGCTGATCCTGAGCGCCGAGCGCCTCGACGACGCGCTGAATTTCCGCGACCTCCCTGCCTTCACGGCCGACGCGCTGCACGGGCACGGCGTGTTCGAGACGCTGCGTGGAATCTCCGAGCAGGTGCTGCGAAAGCTCAGTGGTGGAGGCAGCGCCGCGCCCGCCGCGCGCCCGCGCTCACGCGACGCGGTCGGGAGCTTCTGAGTCATGGAGATGGACGCGCGCTACCGGTTCGACAACTTCATCGTCGGCTCGGCCAACAGGCTGGCCGTCTCGGCAGCGCGCGCTGTCGCCCAGTCCCCGGGCGCCACGTACAACCCTCTCTTCATCTACAGCAGCTCGGGGCTGGGGAAGACGCACATGATGCTCGCCATCGCGAATCATGCGCTTCAGCTCCAGCCCGAGCTGCGCGTGGAGTACTCCACCGTCGACGAGTTCGTGAACGAGCTCACCGAAGCGGTGGCGGTCGGATCGGTGGAGAGCTTCAGGCAGCGGCATCAGCGCACGGGGATGCTGCTCCTCGATGACGTTCAGTTCCTCGCGGGCCGGCGCGAGACGCAGTCGGAAATGCTGCGTCTCTTCGACGCGCTGCAGCGTTCGGGAACGCAGGTCGTCTTCACGAGCGACAGGCCGCCGTCGGAGATCGCCGACCTCGATGAGCGGTTGATCACACGCTTTTCCGGCGGGCTCGTGGTGGACGTGGCGGCGCCCGATTACGAGACGCGGGTTGCGATCCTCAGGATGTGGTGCGAAGAGAAGAAGACTCGTTTCGAGCAGGGGGTGCTCGAGGCCGTCGCGCGCATCTCGTTCGGCAACGTTCGCGAATTGCAGGGTGCACTCAATCGTCTCCTGGCGTGCCAATCGCTCACCGGCACGCAGGTGACTCCGGAGAGCGTGGGCGCGTTGCTCGGCGAGCGGGCGGAAGTGGCCGCTGGCATGGGCGCCGGTGCGACCTCTCTGCCGGCTTCCGGGTCCGGGGGAGAATTCGCAAGCTTTCTCTCCGACGTGACCGAAGTCGTGTCGCAACACCTCGAGTCGTGGCGCGGCCGCGTGCTCGACGCGGTCGGTCGCTGGCGAGCGCTCGGTTTCGAGACCGGTGCGCTGGAGCGCCTGCTCGAGAGCAACGGCGGCACGCCGCGGAGCAGCGAGGAGGTCGAGGCGATCGTCGTCGACTTCGAGAGCGCGGCCGAGCGGTTGCGAGCGCTGGCCGCAGAAGCGGCGCGACTGGGGGCCGACGCGGTTCCCGCGCAACTGCTGCGGGATCCGGAGCGAGTGGCCGAAGCGGAGCGCGCGCTGGAGCGTGCAGTGGCAGCATCGGCGCCGCTGCCAGCTCCGCGCGAGGAGCTCACGCGTGCGGATTTCGAGGTCGGTACTTCGAACGAGCTCGCGGTGCGCGCCGCGGATGCGTTGATCGAGTCGCGAGGCGTCGGCTTCAATCCGCTCTTCATACACGGTGGAAACGGGGTGGGGAAGACCCACCTCCTCAACGCACTCGGCAACGAGCTGCTCGCGAACAGCGGGCACTCGCTCCGCGTGGCGTGCGTGGATGCGCGCGATTTCGTGGAGGAGCTGATCGAAGCGCTCGGGAACGGATCGATCGAATGGTGGCGCGCACGCTACCGCGCGGTGGACGTACTGATGGTGGACGACGTCCAGGCCTTCGTCGGGAAGGAGCGCACGCAGGAGGAGCTCTTCCACCTCTTCAACGGCCTCTACGCGCGCGGACGGCAGATGGTGTTCTCCGCGGATCGAGCGCCGTCGGCGATTTCCGGACTGGACGATCGACTGCGGTCGCGTTTCGCCGGCGGCCTGGTAGCGGAGATCCGCCCGCCGGACGACGAAGTGCGTCACCGACTGTTCGCTCGCGCGCTGGAGCACGCGGGAGTCGCCTTCGACGCTGAGCTGATCGACTACCTCGCATCGTGGTCCACGGCAGGAGCGGCCGAGCTCAACGCGATGGTGGGACAGCTCGTGGAAGGAGTGCGCGCCGTGGGAGAGTCGCTCGATGCGGCCACCGCGCGCCGACTCCTCGAGGGGAGAGTGCGCGGTGCGGACGGGAGCGACGATGAAGCGCCGGAGGTACGCGCGCGGCGTGCAGCCACGTCCAGCGGTTCGATGGCTGCGATCCGCGCAAATGGCCAGGCTTACGACGCGATCTTTCTCGACCGCGAAAAGGTGATCTGGCAGTGGCCGGACATCGGCGGCCGCGCGATCGAGGAGCTGCGCTGATGGCCATCAAGGGCAGTCTGCGCGAGGCGAGCCTCCCCGACGTGCTGCAGCTTCTGGCCATGGGTCAGAAGACCGGCTGCCTGAGCGTCACGGACCGGAGCAGCTTCGGCTACATCTACTTCGATCGCGGCAGGATCACGTACGCGTCCATCGTGAATCGTCGCGACCGGCTCGGCGACATGCTGGTGAAGGCGCGCATCATCGAGCCCGAACAGCTCGAGCGTGCGATAGCTGCGCAGGGCAACGAACAGCGCGACCGGCGGCTCGGCGAGATCCTGGTCACGCAGGGTGCCATCGCCCGTGACGACCTGCATCACTACGTCAGAGTGCAGATCGAAGAAGCTGTCTACTTTCTGTTCACGTGGGCACAGGGGACCTTCAGCTTCGAGGCGGACGTCCGACCCGACGAGAACGAAGTGCTCGTGGCGATCAACCCGGAGTCGCTCCTCCTCGAGGGCGCGCGCCGCGTGGACGAATGGAGTCTGATCGACAAGAAGATCCCCAGCTTCGACATCATCTTCGGACTGGATCGCGAGCGGCTCGACGCCAGTGCGGCGGAGCTCACGCAGGTTCAGGAGCGGCTGCTCCCTCTCATCGATGGCCGGCGCGATGTCACGGCTCTCGTGGAGGCGTCGGGAATCGGGGACTTCGAGGTCGGGAAGGCGCTGTACGGCCTCGCCACCGCGGCCTTCCTGCATCGCGTTGGGAAGTCGCGGCCCGCCGACGATCCGGCACGGGAGGCGCGCGTGGAGGAGCATCGCAACCTCGGCGTCGCCTTCTACAAGACGGGGATGCTCGAGGAGGCCACGCGCGAGTTTCGCAGGGTATCCGAGCTGCGGGACGCCGACGTGCAGGCGCGTTTCTATCTCGGACTCATCGCGCTCCGCCAGGGTCGTCTGGAAGATGCCACGACGCTGCTGCGCGACGCGGCGGAGCGGCCCGGCGCGCCGGCGGCCGTGTTTCACAACCTCTCGTACGCACTCGAGCGTCAGAGTCGTCATCACGAGGCGCTGGATGTGCTGCGCACGGCGCTGGAGCGCGGCGGGCGCGACGATCCGCGAACGCACACTTCGCTCGGTATCCTCGCGCTGGAGACCGGCGAGATCGCGGCCGCGAACGCCGCATTCGAAGCGGCGCGCCCTCTGTGGGGTGCACGCACTCCGTCGGCGGCGTGGTTCCACTACGCCGCGCTCGCCGCCGCGCTCCTCGACGATACCGACCGTGCGCTCGCCATAGTGGGCGAGGGGCTCGGCGCGCATCCGCATTCGGCACCGCTGTACAACATGGCTTCGGTGATTCACGAGCGGCGCGGCGACTACGACGCGGCAGCGCGTGCGATCGAGGCCGGAGTCCACGAGGACGGGGATCCTCCGCTCCCGCAGTTGCAGAAGAACCACGGCGATGCGCTCTACCGGGCCGGCCGTTACGACGAGGCGCTGGAAGCGTACGAGCGGAGCATTCGCGCGAACGGCGAACTGGGCGACGATGTCCACCTGCGCGTGGGCAACATCCGCTTCAAGGCGCGCGATCATGCGGCCGCGATCGAGGCGTGGGAGAACGCGCTTCGGCTCAACCCGCGAAATCAGACAGCCAGAACGAACCTGGACCTGGCGAGGACGCTGGCGACATGAGCGAGGCGACCTTCGATCCGGAGTTCGACCTGCTCACACGCAAGATCGCGAGCGACCGGAATTTCGGCTGCAGGAGCTACAAGGAGAAATGCCTGCGCAGGCGCATCGCGGTGCGCATGCGAGCTCGCGGCGTGCACACGTACGGCGACTACGCGCAGATCCTCGACGCCGATGCGGACGAGTACGAGCTGCTTCTGGACGCCCTCACCATCAACGTCACCCGGCTCTTTCGCAATCCCGAGACGTACCGGGCGCTGGCCGAGCAGGTGATACCGCGGCTGTGGGAGCGCACGGAAGGGCGGCTCGACGTCTGGAGCGCCGGCTGCTCGTCGGGCGAGGAGGCCTATACGCTGGCCATCCTCATCCACCGCCACGCGGAGGCGCTGGGCCAGCTCTCGTGGCTCACTCGCGTGCGTGTGATCGGCACCGACATAGACAGGGCGAGTCTCGAGGCGGCGGAGCGTGCGGAATACGGCGAGAGCGCCTTTGCCGATACGCCGGCCAGCGTGCGTGCGGACTACTTCTCGGCGCAGTCACCGTTCGTGCTGCGTGGCGATGTGCGGAGGATGGTGAGATTCGAGCGCCGCGACCTGCTGCGCGAACCGGCGCCGGAGGCGCGCGATGAAGGAATGCATCTCATCGCCTGCCGGAACGTGATCATCTACTTCGACAGGGGGACGCAGGAGACGCTCTTCGAGCGTTTCCACGACTCGCTCGCGTCCGGCGGCTACCTGGTGCTCGGCAAGGTCGAAACTCTACTCGGTGCCTCGCGCGCCCGCTTCGCGACGTTCGAGTCGCGTGAGCGAATCTTCCAGCGCACATGAAGGAGGTTCGCGTGAGAGTAGCGGATGCCGCCGTGGAGCAGGGAGACATAACGATCTCGACGATCGGCCTCGGGTCGTGCGTGGCGATCATGCTGCACGATGCCGACAAGCGGGTGGGCGGGCTCGCGCACATCCTGCTCCCCAGCGAAACGCTGTCGCAGGATCGCTCGAATCGCGCGAAGTTTCCGGCCACCGCCGTGCCGCTGCTCCTGGAGAGGATGCGTGCACTGGGCGCCAACCGCACGCGCATCGTGGCGAAGCTCGCGGGCGGCGCGAGCATGTTCGCCGCGCTCCTGCCGACGAGCGGCCTGCAGATGGGCGAGCGCAACCTCATCGCCGCGCGCTCGGCACTCGCGAGAGCGAGCATCCCCGTGGTGGCGGAGGATGTGGGTGGCGGGCACGGTCGCAACGTCTTCTTCAGAGTGGCGTCCGGCGATGTGGAAGTGAAGTCAATGGTTCGGGGCGATGTCGTCATCTGAGCCGCACACGGTCCTGATCGTGGACGACAGCGCCTTCATGCGCCGGGTGATCTCCGAGATGGTGGCATCATCGGGAGAGTTCCGCGTGGTGGCGACGGCGCGCAACGGACTTGACGCGCTCGAGAAGGTTCACGCGCACTCGCCCGATCTGGTGACGCTCGACATCGAGATGCCGGAGCTCGATGGGATCGGAGCGCTGGGCTACATCATGAGCGAGTCGCCGCGCCCCGTCGTGATGCTCAGTGGAGCTGCCACTGGCGACGCGAACGACCTCACCATCCGCGCGCTGGAGCTGGGCGCGGTGGATTTCGTGCGCAAGCCGTCCGGCCCGATCAGCATGGATCTGGACTCGGTGCGCGACAG
>JBIQLU010000179.1:0-6074 GCA_044463985.1 Gemmatimonas aurantiaca
GCGTTGCACTCGTAAGTGGCGTACTGCGTGCGGGCCGGATTCACGGTCCGTCTGTCGTAGTCCGATGCTTCGGCGCTGTAGATGTTCACGCTCTTGAACTCGTCCACCACCATCCCGGCGGTGACGATGTACGAAGCGAGGGCGCAGTCGAAGTCGCCGACCGCGGATCGCACCAGAAGTTGAGCGTACACCGGGTTATCGAGATCGTCGGCCCGCACACGACTCGGCGCATCCACGTCCAGCAGGTTGCTGCAACCGGTCGCCAGTATGGCGGCCGCGATGGCGAGCGCCCCCGTGCCGAGCGCCACTCTCCCGCGAGCGAAGGCAAAGTTCCTGTCGCGCTGCATGAATCCCTCCTCGTCCAATCGGGTAGTGAGCCCAGGCTCAGAAAGTCGCGTTGACCGTGAACGACACCGACATCGGGTTCGGTGTGAAGGTCTGCGACCATTTGTCGAATGTGTTGTTGAGGAAGTAGGTCTCCGGGTCGAGCGAGGTCCAGTTCGTCCAGGTGTGCAGGTTGATCGCCGCGAAGGTGAGCCTCAGCGACTTCGCTCCGATCCGTCCGGCGAAGCCTTCCGGCATCAGGTAGCTCATCGTCACCTGGCGCAGCTTCACGAAACCGGCGTCCGCAGCCGCGAAATCGTGCAGCGACGCGGACTGCATCCCTGCCACGAACACGGGATCGTACTCGAGCGGGTAGAAGTGCGCCCTGCAGTTCTGGAAGAGGACGCAGCGCACCAGCGTGTCGTTCTCGCCGTGCACGAATCCCTTCTTCCAGTCCACCATCGCGCTCACGGTCAGCCGCCTGAAGAAGGTGAACGTGTTCGTGACGGCGCCGATCACCTTGGGATCGGTCTGCCCCAGGAAGACGTCGGGCGCATCGTCGCAGGGGAGCGGGTTGGAGCTCCTGAAGCCGCCGTCGCACATCACGTCGTACGCGATGCCATCGGCATCGAGTTTGGCGGAAACGATCTTGCGACCGAAGTAGGAACCCGCCGCGTATCCCTCCTGGTGGCGCAGGTGGATACCCGGCGTATCGAGGTTGCTGGGGAACTTGATGTAGCTGGCTCCGTTGTCATCGACGCCTGACGCCGTGGCCGAGACGTCCAGCACCTCGTTGCTGTTGTGCGAGATGTTGAAGCCGACATCCCACGCGAAGGATTCTCTCTGGACGACCTGCGCATCGAGCGTCAGCTCCACGCCGCGGTTCTTGAGCGAACCCGCGTTGACGTACTGCGAGCCGGGGAATCCGTTGGACGGCGCGAGCGGCTTGAGGAGGATCGCGTCATCGGTGCGGCCGGAGTAGAAATTGAAGTGCAGGCCCAGTCGCTCGTTGAACATTCCCGCATCGAAGCCCATCTCGAGCTCGCGGCCGCGCTCCGGCTTGAGGCTCGGGTTGCCCACGAACTGCGGAGTGACGCCGCCTTCGCCGCCGCTGATCGTGACCGGCTGGAAGGTGCGCAGAGCGGCGAACGCGTCCGGCTGGTGTCCGGATGCACCGTACGCGGCTCTCAGTCGCAGCGTGCCTATCGCATCGACGTTCCAGAAGGGCATCTCGTTCACGACCCAGCTCACGCTCCCCTTCGGATACGTCACCCACTTGAAGTCCTCGCCGAAGGCGCTGTTGTTG
The DNA here is from genome assembly GCA_044463985.1 of Gemmatimonas aurantiaca. Taxonomy (GTDB): domain Bacteria; phylum Gemmatimonadota; class Gemmatimonadetes; order Gemmatimonadales; family Gemmatimonadaceae; genus JADGGM01. The sequence continues at coordinate 1,631 of JBIQLU010000179.1, forward strand.
TCGACGCGCAGCGCGGCGGTGACGAAGAGCCGGTCCTTCCAGCCCACCTGCTCCTGGATGTAGCTCCCCACCGTCACGTTCTCGATGATGTCCTCGGTGGCGTGGGTGAGCGCGGTCCCCGTGAGCGTGGTGAGGCCCGGGCCGGTGAACTGGCTTCCGGTGGTGCCGAGCGTGTTGGTGGCGCGGCGGAAGTACTGCAGCCCGAAGGATGTCGCCGAAGAGATGTCCGGGGAGATGGACGCGTTCGCGGTGATGCCGTAGTCGACGGTGTTGACGGTGGCTCCGACATCGTCGCGCGACTTGCTGCCCATGGCGGACGTCGGGCTGAAGAATGCCGCATCCTCGCCGCTCAGATAGTACGATGTCGTACTATTGACCTCCTGCGTCTGGTCGAGGCCCAGCGTCAGCCGCTGGGTGAGCCAGTCGAGCGGGTTGTGATTCACTATCACCGATCCGGTGAAGCGGTCGAGCCCCTGCTCCGCTACGCTGCGCGTGTGGAATACCTCGGGAGGCGAGCTGCGGAAGCCGCGGCGTGGTCCGCCGATGTCGACGTTCGTGGAGAACATCGTGTTGAAGAGCGTTCCGGATCCGATGTCGTTCGCGAGGCCGATGGATGCCTTCACGTATCCCAGGCTGGCGTCGATGCTCCACTTCTCGCTGAGCTGGAGTCCCAGGTTCGAGCGCATGTTGTAGCGCCAGACATTGTTGTTGACGTCGATTCCCTGATTGCGCTGGTACTGTCCGCTCACGAAATAGCGGGTCCTCGCGCTCCCGCCCTTCACCGAGAGGTCGTAGTCCTGCAGATGGCCCGTGCGGAAGAGCGGAGTGCCGCGGGCGGCCTCGAGCTCGACGAGGTTGACGTGTACGAGCTGGTCGTTCTCATCGTAGCCCCAGTTCTCCGGCACGCGGCCCTCCGGATTCTGGAACCAGTTCGCACCCTGACGCACCGACACATCCCATTCGGCGGGCGCATCGACCTTTCCCTTCTTGGTGATGATCTGGATCACGCCGTTCGCCGCTTCGGTGCCGTACAGAGTCGCGGCTGCCGGTCCCTTGATGATCTCGATCGATTCGATGTCTTCCGGGCTGAAGTCACCGAGCCGGCTGATCGATCCGGACCCGTATCCCTGATTCAACGGGCCCGACGCGACGTTGTTGTTCACACGGATGCCGTCGACGTAGACGAGCGGCTGGTCGCTCAGCGAGAGCGTGGTGACGCCGCGTATCCTGATGCGCGGTCCCGCGCCCACCATCCCGGTGCCGGGCGCCACGGTGACGCCGGATGAGCGTCCGTTGATGAGGCTCTGAACTTCGTTGACCGGCATCGTCTTCTGCACGGCGTCGACGCCGAGCTGGTCGACCGAGTTGCCGAGCGTGCGCTTCTGCGCGCCGCCCGCGGTTCCGGTGACCACTACCTGATCGAGCTCGAGAGCGGCCTTCGTGAGCAGCAGGCGCACGTCCGTTGCGCCGACCGCGACGGTCTCCACCAGTTCACCGTAGCCGAGCATGCGGACGTGCAGCGTGACGGAATCACCGGAGAGGCCCGCGAGTCTGAACGCTCCCTCGGCGTCGCTCAACGCGCCGATGCGGGTTCCACGCGCCATCACCTGAGCGTTCGCGATCGGCTGCGACGTGGCGCCATCGAGAACGAGCCCCGATACGGTGCCGGACTGCTGCGCACGCGCGCTCTTCGGAACCAGGGACGCGTCGAACGCCGTGAGCGCCAGAAGAGCCAGGCCAACCGGCATCGCGGCCGCGGAGCGCCGACTCGATGCCGTGACAGTTTCCCGTGCCATGGGGTACTCCTGTGATTGGAGGGTCCGTCGTGTGGCGAGCTATCGAAGCACGTTCAGAACGATGTGCGATGACTGGCGCGGCGAGCGGTAGACGCGCTGCGTCGTCTTCACGTAGTCGGAGGGTTGGGCCTTGTAGATGTTCATGAACCGGCCGGGATTCCGATCGATGACCGGGAACCAGGTGCTCTGCACCTGCACCATGATGCGGTGTCCCTTCCTGAACGTGTGGTAGCGGTCGCGGAGGTCGAACTCGATACCGGTTACGCGACCGGGCACCATGGCGACCGGCTTTTCGTAGCTCTCGCGATACTTCGAGCGGAACACCTCGCCCGCGAGCAGCATCTGGAAGTGACCCATCCGCGTCGGCGCGGGGTCGGCGTTGCGGCGCGTGGGTTCGTTGTCGGGAGCATCGCCCGGGAGAACGTCGATGAGCTTGACGATCCAGTCGGCGTCGGTGCCGCTCGTGGACACCTGGAGACTCGCGACGATCGGGCCGGCGATCGTGACATCTTCGGTGAGCGGCTCGGTCTCGTAGACCAGCACGTCGGGACGCGTGGAGGCGAAGCGCTGGTCCTCGATCATCCAGAGCGCTCCCTGCGTGGTTCGAGTCTGTGCGGAGAACGGAACCGGTTTCGCCGGATCGTTCACGTACTCGTCGTAACCCGCAGCGGTCGGCGCATCGAAGGAGAGACGCCCGCCCGCGTGGAAGTACAGATTCTTCGTCTGCGTTCCCGGCGGCGGCCAGCTCGGGAGAGTGTGCCAGACATTGTTCCCCGTCTCGAAGACGACGGCCTTCGGATTCTTCCACTCGCCCTCGTCCTTCAGGTAGAACTGGAAGAACGGGAACTGGACTTCCGTCTGGAAATGGCGGCTCGTTTCCGAACCGAAGCGGATATTCCACAGCTCCGCGCCGGTCGTGCTGTTCCATCCGCCATGGCGCCACGGACCCACGGCGAGCGTGGACTTCGCGCCGGGGTGCAGCTTCTCGAGACGGTAGAAGATGCTGAGCGGTCCGTAGAAATCCTCGGCGTCGAACCAGCCGGCCACGTGGAGGATGGGAAGGGAGGCGGGCACGGCATCGAGATCCTTCAGGACGCCCTGCGTCTTCCAGTACGAGTCGTAGTCCGGGTGCTCCATGAACGTGTTCCAGTCCGGCACCTGGCCGTGGAAGTACAGCTCGTCCACCCTGGAAGGCGTGGATGCGTCCATGAAGAAGCGATATCCATCGGGTGTGCCGTAGTCGAACGGCGCGCCGCGTTCCTGCGTCTGGCCCGCCCGCGGCCTCGCGTTGCCGGAGAGCCAACTGAAGGCGTACATGAATCGGAACGCGCCGTTGTGATGGAAGTCGTCGCCGATGAACATGTCGGACGGCGAAGCCTGCGGCGAAGCGGCCTTCAGCGCGGGGTGCGGCGAGAGCATCCCCATGACCGTCTGCCATCCCGGATACGAAATCCCCCACATCCCGACGCGGCCATTGTTGTGGGGAACGTTGTGGAGCAGCCACTCGATGGTGTCGTACGTGTCGCTGCTCTCATCGACAGTCTTCGGATTCGACTTGTCTTTGCGGAACGGCTTGAGGAGAACGAAGTCTCCCTCGGAGCGGAATTTTCCGCGCGCGTCCTGGTAGACGAAGATGTAGCCATCGCGGTCGAACTCGGGCGACGGTCCGAGCTGCGCCCTGTAGACATCCGGCTCGTAGGGCGGGATGGAGTACGGCGTTCTGACGAGGAGGAAGGGGAAGGAGACAGTGGTATCGCGCGGCGTGTACACGATGGTGAAGAGCTTCACGCCATCGCGCATCGGGACCATGTACTCCGACTTCACGTAGTGCGCCTGGAGATCGAACGCGGGGGCGTCCGTCCGGTTCTGGCCTCGCGCCTCGGGCGCGGCCAGGGTGATGATCGCGAGGAGCAGCGATGCAGCGAGAGACGCGAAAGCGAACGAGCGGCGAGCGATGGGGGCGGGCATCGGCATCGTCCTCCGCGGGACCGGGGCGAAATCCCGCTGTCGGTGTGAGGTATTACGACTGCATCGACAGTGTGCGGACAGTCATGCCGGGCTCCGGGGACAGGTGAGCCGCGAGGCATGAGCGAAGGTGACGTGGACCGGTGGTCAGCGACGGTACTACGACCAGCGAGGTGCCATCACCCGAATCGGGTGGTCACGGGAGCACAGGAGCGCGTACGAAGTGTTTCGTTCTCATCAATGCACGGTGCGCCGCGACGATGGCCATCGCGTGCCGCGCCCGACGTGGATCCTGGCGGTTCGGCCAGTATAAAACGTGTCGTTCCACGACGCAATAGTGTGCAGACTATTACCGCAGCTATGTATACCGTCAGGGAGGGGCCAAGAAGCAACTACAAAAGGGAGAACTGCCGAGAGAAGCAAGGAGGTTTGGAGGACTCCGCATCAGTCAATGCTCCTTTTCTCCTTTCAATCACCTCGATAGTGAGAGTGCAGTGTGATTGGGGGGAACTGCTCCCGCGCTTAGAGCTCTACCGGCGGGAGCAGTTCCCCCAATCACACTTCACTCTCACTCGAAGAGGTCCTTCAAAGGAGCCAAGGAGCTTTCATGGAGAGGGGATCTCCTTGCCTCCTTGCCGTTCTCGGCCTTTCTCCCTTTTGCCGTTTCCTCCCCCCACCCCGAA
>JBIQLU010000180.1:0-6073 GCA_044463985.1 Gemmatimonas aurantiaca
CCGTCCGCCGCCTCACCCCGACGCAGTCGAAGTACATTCGACTCTTCTACGGTGAGGAGACGCTGCATCAGTTGGAGGGGATTTAGGGGCAGGCGACAGGACAAAGGAAACAGAAACTGCACACCGGTCTGCATGGGTGTGCAGTTTCTGTTTCCTGTGTCCTGTGTCCTGTCTCCTCCTACCGTTACTTCCCCTCGGGCGGGGGCCGAAAGACCCTCGTCCTCGCCTCGTAGTGCTGGCTGCGGCCGCCGAGGAGACGGGTGACGAGTGTCTTCGCGCCGCGGGAGATCGCGGTGCCGGCGCTGCGCTCGCCGCGGACGGCGGGTGAGAGTTCACCGCGGAGCCAGCGCTCGACTTCGTCGATGTCGTTGACCGAGAGCATCGCGACGTCGAGCATCGCGATGTAGTAGTGTCGGCCCGTGCCCGATGGGAGTCGCATCGGCGGACGATACGGTCGTGCTGCCGCCGTCTGCACGCTGTCGAACGATGCGAAGCTGCCGAGCGATGTGGCGCGCTCCTCGACGATACGAACTGCGGAATAGCGGCGCTCCAGCGGATTGTATCGCACCACCACATCCCACTCTGCCTGCGACTTCAGTGCGTCGAAGACTCCGTCGGCCGACCAGAGCTCCACCTTGAAATGCAGACGCGCGGGGAAGCCGCTGTGCAGCAGCTCCTCCAGCCGGTGGTCGCGGAGTACGTTGCGAGCGCTCACCGCCGGGGTACGGCGGGTGAGCTCCGCATCGGCCGGGAGCGCGATCTCCAGGCTCGCTCCGCTCTGCGCCGCCGCCGGCGCGACGAACAGGAGCACGAGGAGCGCGACCAACGTCGCCGAACGCATCAGAAGCGGTGTCTGAGCCGGATCGAGAAGTTGATCGGCCTCCCGAAGTCGGTGAGCGACTTCGCGACGAACACGCCCAGCACTTCCGCGTCCAGACCGATGCCGATGTCGCTCTTGAACGTGTCGAGCGCCGGCAGCTTCGGCGAGTCGACGATCGCGCCATCGCCGTTTCGCTCGTGCAGGAGCCACCCGCGTCCCGCATCGGCGAACACCACCCACTGCAACGGGTGGTAGAAGCTCCAGTTCCACCCTCCCGTGCCCGCGCCGCCGAAGAAGTGGAAGCGGAGGTTGCCCCGGTACTCGGCCTGTACGAGCGCGACGCGCTCGCACTGTGCGGGACTCCCCGGGAGACTCGAGCCATCGCTGCAGGTGAGAACGTCGGAGCCGCCCACGGCATCGCGAAAGTCGTAGCCGGGCAGCGTTCCCGCTCCTCCGAGCGAGAGGCGGCGCTGCAGCGGGAGCGGGTCGCCGGCGAGCCAGCCGCCGAGCACGAGCCGAAGGTTCAACTGGCTCTGCGGTGAGATGCGATTGTATCGCCGCGCGTCGAGGAAGCCGCGCGTGTACGACACAGAACCCGGCGGAGACGGATCGGGACGCGCGAGTGGCGCGGCCGGCCCCGGGACCACTTCGGGACTCCAGCCGTGCTCCACATTCGCAACGACCAGCCACCCCGTCCAGGGATTGTCCACGTTGTTGCGCGTGTCGTACTGGATCGTAGCGTCCACGAGTTCGAAGCGGCCCGCATCCATCACGGGATTCGCGCGCCAGTCGGACGAGTTGCGGAAGAGTGTGAACGGGTCGCGCGCATCGCGCGTCTGCCAGCGCTCCTTCCCGTAGCCGAGCGTTAGTGAGAGCGAATTACCATCGCGCAACGCGATGTAGCTGTGCCACCCCTTGCGGTTGTAGTAATCGCGGTAGTCGCGGCGCAGAAAGAACGATGCGAGTCCGATCTCGCTGTCACGCAACTGCCAGGGCTCGACCGCCTGCACCATGTCGAACGCTTCACCCCCCACCGCGACGCCACGGCCATAGCCGAACTGCATCTCCGCGCTGGTGCTGTAACCGAGGTTGTCGGGCTTCCAGTCGAAGCCGTCAGCGGAGCGATAGATCCCCAGCGCCTCCACGCGCAACGGGCCCAGTGCGTTGTTGCTCCTGATGCTCGGCCCGAAGAGTACCGGCATCCCTTCGACCCGGTTGTAAGTGCCGCTCTTCAGCTTGATGCGGCTCATGCTGCGCTCGTGGCGCCGCTTCCAGCGGCGGAACCAGTTCGCGACGTTGCGGCTCTCGTCACGCACGGCCACCACGCGATCACCCTCGAGACGGTACATCATCACGGGGCGATAGATCTTCAGCGCACCGCCAACCGAGGCGCTGTCGGCGCCGCGCACTTCGCCTCCGGTCACTACCAGTTCGCCGTCGATTCGCGCTCCGGGAACGAGCGTGACCTGTCCGTTGATCACCACCACGCGGCCCGTCACGTGCCCGGCCACCGTGAGTGAGGCCTCGAGCACCGACAGATCGCCATCGATGGTCTGCGACGCGGGTATGCTGAGATCTCTCGTCGCGCGCAGTGCCGCCGGGAGGTTGTAGAGATACGCCACCTCGGCGGCATCGTCGTACGAGAGCGTGTCGGCGCGCTGCGCAGTGTCGACGCGCGCCGCACCGGGGCCCTGCTGCGCCTGCGCCGCGCATGGGGACCACCAGAGCAGGGCGCCGCAGCAGGCGAGGATCGTCGTCCGCATCATGGCTCCGGGGAAGTACGGTAGTAGCGCGATCCGCGCAGCGCCGCTGGACGCGCCGGATCTCACGCGCTGCCCCAATCCACTCCGAGCCGGCGCATCCGCCGGTAGAGATTCGGCCGATCGGTGCGGAGCCGCCGCGCCGCCTCCGCCACGTTGCCGCCTGCGGCCGAGAGCGCGTGCGCGATCAACATTCGCTCGTAGCCGTCGAGTGCATCGCTCAACGGGAGGTCCGGCTCGGCATCCATGTCGGTGCGTGTCGCGCCGTGCGTGCCGGCTCCGATGCCGGTTCCGTTCGCGCCCACGTCGCGTCGAGCTTCCGCTCCCGCGTCCACGCGCAGCACGGCACTCACATCCTCCGCCGTCACTTCCTCGCCCGAATGCAGGATGGCCAGTCGCTCGACTATGTTCGCGAGCTCGCGTACGTTGCCGGGCCAGCGATAGCGACGAAGGAGCGCCAGCGCCTCATCGTGCCAGCGTGGAGCGGGACGCCCGCTGCGGGCGCGGTAGAGATTGGAGAAGTGCGCCACCAGCGCGGCGATGTCGGAGGGCCGCTCGCGCAGCGGCGGCAGCCCGATCGGGATCACGTTCAGCCGGAAGTACAGATCCTCGCGAAACCTTCCCTCTGCCACGGCTTTCTCGAGGTCCATGTTGGTCGCGGCCACTATGCGCACGTCCACCGGAATCGGCTTCCCCCCTCCGAGACGTTCGATCTCGCCCGCTTCGATCGCCCGGAGAAGCTTCGCCTGCGCGTCCGCGCCGAGATCACCCACTTCATCGAGAAGAAGCGTACCCTTGTCGGCCAGCTCGAAGCGGCCGATGCGCCGCTGCGTAGCGCCGGTGAATGCGCCGCGCTCGTGCCCGAACATCTCGCTCTCGACGAGATCGCGCGGGATGGCTGCGCAGTTCACCCGCACGAACGAATGATCGCGTCGTTCGCTGCCGCGATGGATCGCGGCTGCTGCCAGCTCCTTTCCGGTCCCCGACTCGCCCATCAGGAGCACGCGTGCATTCGTGGGTGCGACGCGATCGATGAGAGCGCGCACGCGCTTCATCGCGTCGCTGGTGCCCACCATCTCGCCGCCGAAGCCGAGGTCCTCGCGCAGAGTGCGCGCCTCGCGGCGCGCCTGGCGTAGCTCGAGCGCCGAGCGAAGGGTGAGTACGACGCTCTCCGGAGTGAGCGGCTTCTCGAGAAAGTGGAAGGCCCCGAGCTTCGTGGCCTTCACCGCGTCGCTGAGCCCCGCGCGTCCGCTCATCATCACCACCGGTACTTCGGGAAAGCGCTCGCGCAGTCGAGTGAGCGTCGCCATTCCATCCAGCTCGCCGGGCATCATGAGGTCGAGGAGCACCGCATCCGGTTCGCGCTCCTGCGCCGCGCGCACTCCGCTCGCGCCATCCGGCGCGTCGCGCACCGTGAAACCCTCGGCGGAAAGGAGGGCGCCGACCATTCTCCGGATGTTCGGCTCGTCGTCCACGATGAGGATGTCGGACATGTCAGCTCGGCAGCTTCGTGGCGGCGATCACCTCGAGGACGACCTCGCGGCGGGAAGCGGTTCCGGCTCCTGCCGCTCCGCGAGCAGTTTCGTGGTGAAGCGCTGCCCCTCCGAAATCCGCTCGACTTCCACTGCCACGCTGTCCATCGACTGCTGCAACTGCTCCATCCGCTGCCGCAGGTCGTCGAGCTCCTTCGGCGACGGCCCCTTGTCCTTCCCCCAGATCTTGTTCGTCGCTCTGATCGATGCGTAGGAGCCGACCGTCACTATCGCGATGGTCAGCATCACGCCTGCGAACTGAAACACGTTATCCATGATGGATCGACTCCTCGTCCGGGTACGTAGTCGGGGCGGCCATCCCGGCGTCATCTCTACCCATCAACGCCTCTCGCGTTCGCTCGCCGAGAGCGCGGCCTGCGCCTCGGGATGCCGCTCTGCCAGGAGCTTCGTGGTGAAGCGCTGGCCCTCCGAAATCCGCTCCACCTCGACCGCTATCGAATCGATCGCCTGTTCCATGCGCTGGAGGCGCTGCTGGAGCTCGGCCGGCACGGCGGCCTGTCCTCCCTGACTGCTCATCTTGCGCGCGAAGGCGCGCGCCAGAGGCGTGCCCACCGCGAGCACCGCCACCATGATGAAAAACCCAATGGGTACGACGATTCCTGCATCCATGTCCGTCCTCCTCGATCAACCATTCACACCGTTCACCGGAAAGGTGAATCGGATTTCGGTGCCGCTGCCAGGGTAGCTGCTCGCATCTACCGAGCCGCCGTGTGCCAGTACCGTCTGCCGGGCGATGGCCAGGCCAAGACCGGTGCCGCCCGACTTGTGCGTCACGTACGGGTCCCAGATCGTGCGCAGCCGCTCCGCGGGGATTCCGCAACCTGTGTCACGTACGCGCAGCTCGACTGTCTCCCTGCCGTTCGTCCTCACGCGCACCACTCCCACGTGAACTTCACCGCCATCGCGACACGCCTGCACCGCGTTGATGAGAACGTTCGAGAGCGCGCGCGAAAGCGCGTCGTAGTGTCCCGGCACCAGCGGCAGATCGCTTTCCACATCCACGGTCGCCGCCATCTGCTCGGGAACGATTGCCTTCGTCGTGTAGCGTGCGAGCTCGCCGAGGTCGATCCCGGCGCGCGGACCTTCGGGAAGCCTGCCGAACTGCGCGAAGCTCCGCGCCATCTCCTCGAGTCGGCGCGACTCGGTTTCGAGTACGTCCACCACCTCCGCGAGACGCGGGTTCGCGTCGCGCCGAAGCCGTGCGACTGCCAGCGCGATCGGCGTCAACGGATTCTTGAGCTCGTGCGCGACTCTGCGAGCCGTCTCCCTGAAAGCCTCGAGACGTCCCGCTTCCAGCTCGGTTTCGCGGGCAGCCGCGAGCTCCGTCGACATCTTTCGCATCCTCTCACGTAGAACATCGAACTCCGGCGCGCCGCGCCGCGGCGGCCCTTCCGGGAGCGGATGCCCTCTCGCGATGAGCTCCGCCCACTCGACGACTTCGTTCAGCGGCCGACTGAGTTGCCGGCTCAGATGGCCTGCCACACGCGACGCCAGCACGGCGAGAAGCGCAGACCCCACCAGTGCCAGTACGCCCACCACGACCACCACGCGCGAGGTGATGTAGCTGTACCGCTTCGCCTGAACCAGCGAGGCGGTGAGCTCCCTCTCGTGCGCATCGAGCGCGGCACGCTGCGCTCTGTCGAGCGGAGCGCGGCTCACGGCGTCGATTGCCTTGCGTCCTGTCACCGCGACGTTGTCCCATGCCTTGCTCCCGCTGAGCACGGGGAGCGTGGAGCTCACCACCACGGCTCCGCCGAGCATGAGCACGGTGGAGGGGACCACGGCGAAGAGCACCAGGTAGAGCAGAACGCGCTTTCGGAAGGAGAGGCGCCTCACACCCACTCCGTACGCGGAAGGGTACCGGGGGAGTTTCGAATTGCGACACATCAATGTACAAGGAACTACGGGGTCAGGCACTTTATGTAGAGGTCCCGGGCAGC
>JBIQLU010000181.1:0-2471 GCA_044463985.1 Gemmatimonas aurantiaca
GAGGACTACGCCGCCGTGATGATGGCGATCCAGAATCTCGCGCTCGCCGCGGTGGAGATCGGGCTCGGCACGCACATCAAGACGGGCGCGGTGATGGAGACCGCGGCCGCGCGCGAGGCGGTCGGCGTTCCCGCGGATCAGCGCATCGTCGCGACGATCAATCTCGGCGAGCCTGCCGAGGTGCCGGCCGCGAAGCCGCGGCGTGCGGCGGTGGAACACACTATCTGGCTTCCCTGATCGCGTCGCATCGCGCGCCTCCGCGCAGGCATCACAGCGGTCGGGACGAGAAGAAAAACGGCCAACCGATTGCGGTTGGCCATGAGAAACCAGTAGCAGGGGCGGGACTCGAACCCGCGACCCCGGCATTATGAGTGCCGTGCTCTAACCGGCTGAGCTACCCTGCCATCTTCAACCCTCCGAACCTCCCCACCACAAGCCTCCAATCTAACCCCTGCCTTACCTCACTCAAAGTCCCGCCGCCCTGCGCGCGACGGCCCCGGAGGCACGATCGCTCGCGCCACCGGGGCCGATATCCCCTCCCCGCCCCACCACCCCTCTTCGCGCTACGGAGTAACCACCACCACGCCCACGAAGTTCGGGTACGCCGATGGTGGATGGTTCTCGCAGTGGTACTTGTACGTCCCCGCCGTGGTGAACTCGAACTGGTAGCTCTGCCCCGCCGAACCGCCGTAGCCGTATGGATCGCTCGCGGTGGGACTCGAGAGCTGGCCGGTGTCCCACACGTCGTCGTCGCTCACCACGCGATGCGCCGTCTCGCCGTCGTTCACCCACTGCACCTTGCTCCCAACCGTTACCGTGACGGTTTCCGGCGAGAAGCTGAAGTCCTTGATCGTCACGTTCTTCCCGCCCGCGGGAGGCGGCGGGTTCTGGGGCGTGCCATTGTTGTTGCTGCCGGTTGGCGATGAGCCGCCGCACGCCGCGAACACCAGCGCCAGGCTCACTGTCGTCAGACGCGCGAATCGCATGATCCATCTCCTTCGCGTTGCGTGTTCCCTCGTGGACGACGCTCAACGTGGGAGATGGACCTGCTGGCTACAATCGAAGTGGGGTGAAGCGCGCGAAGCGCGGGGCGACGGTATCGCTCGATGAGGCGAGCGAGCGGCTCCACCGAGCAGCTCCGTGGCAACCATTCAGCCGCTTTCGCTGTCTACCCACGGAGGTGACTTACGCCCGAGCCTGCACGCGCACGCGCAGCCACGGCCGTGCCTCCGAAACCGGACGGCATGCTCCGCGTAGTGCTTCCCGTGGCGCCCAGCGCTCCGCTCCGCTGCTCGACTGCTCTCTCCACCGGGATCCCTCATGCCCAACCTGAAGCTCGCGTTCCGGACGCTGATCAAGTCGCCGTTCGTCACGCTCGTCGCGATCCTCTCGCTCGCGCTCGGCATCGGAGCCAACGCCGCCATCTTCTCTCTCTTCAATCAGCTCCTCCTCCAGCCGCTACCCGTTCCCAACGCCGACCGGCTCGTCAACCTCAGCGCGCCGAGTCCGAAGCCGGGCTCCACTTCGTGCAACCAGGCCGGCGACTGCGAGGATGTATTCAGCTATCCGATGTTCCGCGACCTCGAGAACGCGGAGAACATCCCGTTCTCCGGCATCGCGGCGCATCGCGCGTTCGGCGTGAACGTGGCGTTCGACCACCAGACTTTCAGCGGCTCCGGGATGCTCGTGTCGGGATCCTACTTCCCTGTCCTCGGTCTCACACCCGCGCTCGGCCGGCTCTTCACTCCCGCGGACGACAGGAACATCGGCGCGAATTACGTGGCCGTGCTGAGCTACGACTACTGGCAGTCGCGGCTGGGATCGCGAAAGTCCGTCATCGGTGAACCGATAATCATCAACGGCCAGACGATGACGATCATCGGTGTCGCTCCTCGCGGTTTTCAGGGGACCACGCTCGGCACGCGGCCGCAGGTCTTCGTTCCGCTGACCATGCGCGGTCTCATGGAGCCGTACTTCCGCAACGCGGGCTTCGAGAACCGCCGTTCCTACTGGCTATACGCCTTCGCCAGACTGAAGCCGGGTGTGTCGATCACACAGGCCAGGTCAGCGATCAACGCCATCTACCACCCGATCATCAACGATGTCGAGGCTCCGCTCCAGGAAGGGATGAGCGACCAGCGAATGAAGCAGTTCAGGGCAAAGGAGCTCACGGTCACCGACGGACGCCGCGGCCAGAGCTCGGTGCATGGCGAGTCGAGCAAGCCGATGAAGCTGCTCTTCGGCATCACCGGGATCGTGCTGCTCATCGCCTGCGCCAACATCGCGAACCTGCTTCTGGCGCGCGGTGCCGGACGGTCGCTGGAGATGGCCGTTCGCCTCTCGCTGGGTGCCACGCGAAGACAGCTCATCACCCAGCTCCTCACCGAGTCGGTGCTGCTGGCCGTGATCGGAGGGATCGTCGGAGTCGTGGTCGCGTACTGGACGCTCGCGCTCATCACGAGTCTCCTCCC
>JBIQLU010000181.1:2571-6018 GCA_044463985.1 Gemmatimonas aurantiaca
GCGCTCTTCGATCGCGTGCACGAGGAGCTCGGGGCACTCCCCGGCGTGTCGGGCGTGACGGAGGCGATGATCGCCGCGCTCTCCGGGAGCAACTGGGGGACCGACGTGTCTGTCGAGGGCTTCAAGAAGGGGCCCGACACGGATGCAAACTCGCGCTACAACGAAGTCGGACCCGGCTACTTCGGAGTGATGGGTATCCAGCTCCTCAACGGGCGCGAGTTCACGCGCGCTGATGCGGCCGGGCGCGCGCGCGTGGCAGTGGTGAACGAGACTTTCGCGAAGAAGTTCGGCCTCGGCCGCGACGCTGTCGGAAAACTCATGGGCGACCGCGGCAACGATTCGCTGGATATCCAGATCGTGGGTCTCATTCGCGACGCCAAGTACTCCGATGTGAAGGACGAGATTCCGCCCCAGTTCTTCTCCCCCACACTGCAGGATACGACTGCGGGTTTCATGACCTTCTACGTGCGCAGCGCGCGCGCCGGCGGCGGCGAGCAATTGCTGCGCTCCATTCCAGGGGTGATCAAGAAGCTCGATCCGAATCTCCCCGTGGAGGATCTCCGGACCATGCCGCAGGTGGTGAAGGACAACATCTTCCTCGATCGGATGATCAGCACGCTGGCCGCGTCGTTCGCGGTGCTCGCCACGCTCCTCGCGGCGATCGGACTGTACGGCGTGCTCGCCTACTCCGTGGCGCAGCGCACTCGTGAGATCGGAGTGCGCATGGCGCTCGGCGCCGACGCCGGCCGCGTCCGAGCACTGGTGCTGAAGCAGGTCGGCATCATGACGTTGATCGGAGGGGTGATAGGAGTGGGCGGCGCGCTCGCGCTCGGCCGCACGGCGAAGTCGCTCCTCTTCGAGCTGAAGGGCTACGATCCCGTGGTGATGATACTCTCGGCGGCCGTGCTCACCATCGTGGCGCTCGGCGCTGGCTACATCCCCGCCCTGCGCGCATCGAGAATCCAGCCCACGCAGGCGCTCCGCTACGAGTGAGCAATGGGGTCAGGTACTTCTAGTAGAGGTCCCGGCAGCGACGCTGCCGGGACCTCTACTTGAAGTACCTGACCCCGTCGTCAGACCCCGTGCCGGCGCTGCTCTTCCGTTTCGATGTTCGGGAGAAAGGCGGTGAGCAGTCCCATCGCCGGCAGGAACGAGCAGACATGATACACGAACTCGATGCTCGTGCGATCTGCCAGCCAGCCGAGGAACGCCGCTCCGATTCCGCCCATCCCGAACGCGAGTCCGAAGAAGAGGCCGGAGATCATCCCGACCTTCCCCGGCACCAGCTCCTGCGCGTACACGAGGATCGCCGAGAACGCCGACGCCAGTATCACGCCGATCACCACGCTCAGTATCGCGGTCCAGAAGAGGCTCGCGTAAGGCAGCACGAGCGTGAACGGCAGCACGCCGAGTATCGACCACCAGATCACGTACTTGCGGCCGAAGCGATCGCCCACGGGGCCGCCGATGATGGTGCCGGCAGCCACGGCGCCGAGCAGCACGAAGAGGTGCAACTGCGCCGACTGGACGGATACGCCGAACTTGTGGATCAGGAAGAACGTGTAGTAGCTCGTGAGACTCGCGAGGTAGAAGTACTTCGAGAATACCAGCGCCATGAGCACGGCGAGCGCCTGCTTCACCTGGCGCGCCGGGAGCGTCTGCACCTCCGTGGCGCCCGGCGTGCGCGGCGCCGCGCGCGCGATTCCATGGCGCCGATACCAGCCGCCGACGTTCCACAGCACCACGATCCCGAGCAGCGCCGCGAGTGAGAACCAGCTCACGCTCGATCGCCCGAAGGGGAGTACGATGAACGCGGCCAGGAGCGGACCGATCGCCGATCCGGCGTTGCCGCCTACCTGGAAGAACGACTGCGCGAAGCCGTGCCGTCCGCCCGACGCCATGCGCGCGACGCGCGATGACTCGGGATGGAACACGGACGACCCCATCCCCACCATCGCCGCCGCGAGAAGCAGCACATGGAACGTCGGCGCGAACGCGAGCATCACGAGTCCAACGAGCGTGAAGCTCATCCCCGTAGCCAGCGAATACGGTCGAGGGTTCCTGTCGGTGTACAGGCCCACGAGCGGTTGCAGCAGCGACGCAGTGAGCTGATAGGTGAGCGTGATCATCCCCACCTGCACGAAGTCGAGACCGAACGAGCTCTTGAGCATCGGGTAGATGGCGGGAAGCAGCGACTGCATCATGTCGTTCAACAGATGGCAGAAGCTGATAGCGGTGAGCACCGCGAACGCAGTGCGCCCGCTCTCCTCCCGGCGGCTCGCCAGGGTCGCGGTTGTACTCAATCAGATCTCCGGGTGAGGCATCGTGCCTGGGCGGACGCGACGTTCGCGCGCCCGCGGTGCCGCTACGGCCAGGCTCGCGTCAGGGCGCCATCAAGATAGGCGGGCTCCAGCCCGCCCGCCCAGTACTCGAGCGCCGCACGATCGGGCTGCGAGGTCTCGCTCGTGGTGCGGAGCGCCTGACCTCGCCCTTCGCCCACCGGGATGAACTCCAGCCAGCCCATCCAGGTGCCATCCTCGCGCTCCTGGCCGAAGATGAACGCCTCGTAAAGGCGACCGTCGTCGCCGCGGACTGCCGTGGAGTGTTTGTGGATGAGCTCGCGCATGCGAGCTTCAATACGCAAAGGCAGCGCCGGGTCGAACGGCGGGGTCAGGGAAAGGGGTCAGGTACCTGATGTAGAGTTTTGACCAGCGACGCTGGTCAAAACTCTACATCAGGTACCTGACCCCTGTACCGCTACCGCGCGCGCGTACGGTGGAAGTCGAGGATCGCGTTCGCCACCGGCGCAGGATCGTAGCGCACAACGTCCGTGGCCGGAAGACCCGTTTCCGCCTCGGCCGCCGCGATCGCCGCGCGCGCCTCCTCGTCGCTCAGGTCGAACGTGTTCAGCGCAATCGCGATCACCTTCGCCTCACGGAGCGGACGAGCCACGTACTCGTGCATCTCGATCAGCTTCGAGAGCGGCGGAATCTTCACCCACTCCTGCTTGTTGATCGACTTCCGCGACGGCTGGTGGCAGAGCACCATGGCGTGCGGAAGCGAACCGTGCAGCAGACCGTAAGTAACCCCGGAGTAGCTCGGGTGGATGATCGAGCCCTGCCCCTCCACCAGCACGATGTCCGCCGACCTCGCCGCCTCGAGCACGAGACGTTCCGCAGCGCCCGAGATGAAATCCGCTATCACCGCGTCCACCGCGATCCCCCACCCTTCCACCAGGATCCCGGTCTGACCCGTGGCGGCGAACGCCACGCTCTCCCCGCGCGCACGGAGCGAATCGCGCAACTGAACCTGCGAGGTCATCTTGCCGATGTTGCAGTCCGACCCGACCGTGAGCACCACCGTCGAGGCGACCTGGCGCACGCGACCGGCTGCCACGCCCAGGTCGCGCGGCGGACGGCGAAGGTCGAAGATACGAGCCTCACCCCT
>JBIQLU010000182.1:0-5961 GCA_044463985.1 Gemmatimonas aurantiaca
CCATCGCGCATTGCCGTGCTGGTAACGCTCTCGTCGCTCATCCTCGTCAGTCTCGCGCTCCGGTGGAAGGGGATAGGCGTCACAAATCTGTGGTTCGATGAAGGCAATTCGTGGTACGTCGCCCATCTGTCGTGGGGAGCACTGATCGACAACATCCGGGCCAGCCCGCTCGGACCGCTCTATTTCGCGTTTCTCGGACGGTGGATGGCGATCTTCGGCGACTCGGAGGCGGCGCTGCGCACGCCGTCGCTGATCGCCAGCCTGCTCGTCATCCCCATCACGTACGCGATCGGGGTCCGCGTGTTCACGCGCCGTGCCGCTCTCGTGGCGGCCGCGCTGCTCGCCGTATCGCCGCTGCATCTGTACTTCGCGCAGGAAGCGCGGATGTACATGCCGCTCACCTTCATGGCGGCGCTCGCCGCGCTCCTCTATCTGCGCTGGCGCAACGCAACGTTCGCGCCGCACGACAACGGCGCGACGGCGCCGGAAGCGTCATGGTCAGGGCACCCGCGGAGCGGCGCGCCGCTCGACCTCGTGTCGTTCACGCTCGTGTGCACGGCGATGGTGCACACGAACATCGTTTCGGTAGCGTTCATCGCCGCGCTCTGGGTGGACGCCATCATCCTCATCGTTCGGCACCGTCGCGGAGCCGTGGGATGGTTTCTGGCCAACGCCTTCATCGCGATCACGCTGCTGATCTACGCGCGAGAAGTGAAGGTCGGCGCCGCGAGCGCCGCGCAGGAATGGCGCGGATCTCCGGGCTTCGTTTCATCGCTGCGTGCGCTGGTCGAATACCCGCTCGTCGCGCTCCACGGCGTGTACTTCTACCCGCGCGACTTCCCCGCGGCGGCGGCTGCCTTCCAGCAGCACGGCGGCATGCGCGACTTCCTTCACATGGCGGTGTCGTTCGTCGTGCAGCCGCTGGCGCTGATCGTCGTGGTGCTCCTGCTCGGCGCGGCCGCCAGCGGCTCCCTCCGTGGATCGCGACGTGTGGTGACGCTCGCCGTCGTGGTGCCGCTGCTGCTCGGCACCGTGGTCTCCGCGTCGCATCAGCTCGACCTCGCGCGATACTTTCTCTTCGCCTCCCCCTTTCTCTATCTGCTCCTCGGACACGGCGTGACGCGGCTGTTCGAGTCGGAGGGAGAGATCTCCGGCACCGCGGCCTTCGCGCTTCTGCTTCTCGCATCCGCGATCGGGACCCGTGCAACTCATCGCGTCCAGTCGCGGGACAGCGACTACCGCCCCGTGGCCGGCGCGATCACGCGCGCGCCGGAGCGGTCGCACTCCATCTACGTGCTGCCGAATCTGGCGGCGGAGCCGCTGGCCTACTATCTCCGCCACGACAGTGATGCGCGGATACACGCGGCACGCTCGGCGGTCGAAGTGACGCGTGCGCTGTTCGAGGCGCCGAAGTCCCCGGTATGGCTGGTGCTCGACTACCGTTCACCGCTGTACGATGAGCCGCCGGCGACGCTCGAAGCGAATCTCGACGCGAAACTCCTCCAGGAGCGCTACTACGCCGCTGGCGGAGGAGGGGTGCGGCTTCTGCTGCTTCGGCATGCGCCGGTCGCTATAGATGCACCTTCGAACTGAATGCGCGGGAAGACGAGGTAGTCAGCGGACAGGCATCACGAATGGTGCAACGAGCTTCGCTCCGCCAGCCCCATCGCGTACCGAGACGCCGAGCAGCCACCGGTCCACGCGGTTCCCGGGATGCGAGTGCTGCCACCGCACCACTCTCCGGCCGGTGAAGATTCCGATCGCGGCGCCGGCGACTACGTCGCTCGCCCAGTGCATGTCGTGGTACATGCGCGCGAGCCCGACGAGCGTGGCACCACCGTACGTCGCGGCGCCCACCACCCATGCAGGTCCACCCGAGCGGTCCACCTCCTGGGTGGCCGCCGCTGCCAGCGCGAACGCGATCACCGTGTGGCCGGACGGGAACGACCTGTAGCGATCGTCGCGCAATCCGCGCATCAGATCGAAGCTGCCGCTGCTGTCGTGCGAGACGTATGGCCGTGTTCTTCCCGCGGCGAACTTGATCACGCCGGTCAGTGCGCTCGCTATCAGCACGGCTTCGGTCGCGTGCAGACCCGCGTCCGCCATTCCGTCGTCGCCGCCGATCCTGCCGCCGATATAGAGCCCGCCGCCGATGATGAACGCACCGGGCAGCGCGATCGTCTCCAGAGCACTCGACGTACGCTGGAGCGTTTCGTTCTTCTGACCGTGCGTGCGGACGAAGTCGGCTGCGGGACGATCGATGGCGCTGGCACCGAAAGTCGCCAGCGCCGCTCCGGCGGCGAAGGCGAGGTCGCCCACCTCGAAGACCGGCTGCGCGCTCGGTGCGCTCGCACCACTCTGCGCCGCCATGGGCGCGCCGAGCGAGCTCGCGATCGCCACTATCGCGATCAGTCTAATGTCTTCACCTTCGACGCCGTGATCTCGGTGGAGTCGGCCAGATCGGCGAGAAACATCTCCTCGGCCGCCTCTCCGAGCTCGGGGTCATCTATGAGCGCGTCCAGCTCGTAATTGATCGCCACGCCGAGCGGGTTGAAGTCGGTGGAACCGACGCGCACCCAGCGGCTGTCCACCACGCTCGTCTTGGCGTGCATCATCACGCCGTTCCACTCCCAGATCCGCACGCCATTCCGCAGCAGCCTGCTGTACACCTGCCGGGTGAGCCGACGAACCCATGGGTGATCGTACTTGCTCGGCACGAGGACCCGCACGTCGACACCGTCGAGTGCCGCGCCCGCGATCGCCTCGATCTCCGCGCTCGACGGATAGAAGTACGCGCTCGCGATCCAGATGCAGCGTTCGGCGGAAACGGCCTGGATCTGCAGCGCGCGCGCGACGCGCAGTCGCCACGGTTCGCCTTCCACGATCCCCACCACCGAACCCTCGGCGTGAGCCGGATCGACGTCGGCGCCGCGCGCACGACGCAGCAATCGATGGCGGCGTGCCGTGCGCCGCTCCTCGTGATTGGCTCTTCTCCACATGGTGTCGAAGGCGCGGCCCATGTCCACGGCCGCGGGACCACGAATTCGCACGGCGGTGTCGCGCCACGGCGCGGTGCGCCGTCGCGTCATCCCGCCGCTCCACGCCTCGCTGATACCGATCCCGCCGGTGAGCCCCACCATTCCATCGACCACGAGGAGCTTTCGATGATCGCGCGGCAAGAGACCGAGCCACGCATGAAAACCGGGCGGATTGAAGATCCTCACATCCACTCCGCCCTCGCGCATCTCGTTCCAGAAGCTGCGCCTGGTTTCCTTGCTTCCGATCCAGTCGGCGATCAGACGCACGTGCACTCCGCGCCGCGCCGCGGCGATCAGCGCGTCGGCGAAGCGCCGGCCCACACTGTCGCCCATGAAGATGTAGCTCTCGAGAGATACGTAATCCCTGGCGCCTTCGATCATCTCGATCATCACGTCGAAGGTGCGCGGACCGTCGCGTATCAACTCGGCGCTGTTCCCGCTCGACGCATCGGCGGCAGCGATGCGCCAGAGCCCTCTGACGAACGAAGGACCGCGGGGCGTGGACGTCGGCGCGGGGAGCCCGCCGGCGGCCACGATGTCCGGTGCAGCAGGACTCGACGGCAACCGTGCCGGCTCTGTATCGACTCTCGCTCCGGGTCCGTCGTCCCGCGTCTCTCGCTTGTCGTCCCCGCGAAAGCGGGGACCCATGTCAGATGGCGTCGTGACCAGATCTATTTCCCGACCTCGGGGTGGCTCAACGAGTACACGTACGCCGCGACGGCTCGTACCTGTGCCTGCGACAACGATGCACCGCCCATTGGAGGCATCGGGGCGGGGTGTTCCTTCGGCTGCGGCACGCCGGTCGTCACTCGCTCGACGATGTAGTTGTAGCTGCCGTCGCCGTCGATCCAGGTCTTGTCGCTGAGATCGGGAGCGAGCGCAGTGCCCTTCGCGTCCTGTCCGTGGCAGGTGAAGCAGGTGCCGCCAGCCGTCTGACCATGGAAGATACTATCGCCGAGCGCAACCTCGGTCGCGGTGATGCTGCCGGCTCCGCCTCCGCCCGACGCGGCGGCCGGAGCAGCGGCCGAAGCAGCCGGAGCCGCTGTATCCGACCCTCCACCTGCAGGCGCGGCCGCGGTCGTTGCACCTGCGGCCGGGCTCGCGGCTGGCGCGGCCGCCTGGGGCGAGGCCGTGCTGGTGCTGGTACGCTGCATGTCGACCTTCTCCCCGCCACAGGCGGCTGCCAGCAGCGAGATTGCCGCAACGCCGAGTACGTACTTCAAGCGTGCGTCGTTCATGTGGGTCCCTCCGTCGGTTGTATCCGCGCCGGATCCCGGCTCGCCGTCCGGCAAACCGCAGCTCGTGCGCCTTCGATCGTGATTGCATCGGATGAGTCAGCGCCAGATTCTACATCGCTGCACACCAGCAATGCCAGAGTGCGCCGATGGCCGGCGTCGGATTATGATACTCGATGGGTGATGCACCGCGTGTGCCGAACGCCCCCTTCCCCGGTCTCTCCCCCCGGCATTACAGCTCCTCACATGCAGCCAGACGAACGCTACCAACGCTCTCCGCTCGACCTCGACCTCGAAACAATGCGCCGGCTCGGCCGCGATGTCGTAGACCAGGTCGCCGAACATCTCGCTACGCTGCGCGAGCAGCCTGTACTCGACGAGATCGATCGCGCCACCGCCGAGCGACTGATCGCCGCTGATCCGCCACAGCACGGCACCGAATTCGGAACCCTTCTCGCTACGCTGCGCGAACGCGTGTTCGCACACTCGGCACGCGAGCCGCACCCCGGATTCATCGCTTACGTGCCGAGCTGTCCGACCTATCCCGCGGTGCTCGGCGACTGGCTCGCGACGGCGTACAACTTCTTCGCCGGCGTGTGGCCGATGGCATCGGGGCCGAACGAGGTGGAGCATCTGGTCATCGACTGGTTCAGGCAATGGCTGGGGATGCCCGCCGGGAGTGGCGGCCTGCTCACATCCGGCGGCTCGAACGCGAACTTCACGGCAGTGGTCGCCGCGCGACACGAGGCGACGCTCGATGATCCGGCGCGCATCGCGCGTCTCACCGTCTACATGTCGGATCAGACGCACTCGTCGGTCACGCGTGCGGCGTGGATGGCGGGGATACCCCGCGCGAACGTGCGGCAGATCCCGGTCGACGCCGAACACCGCATGGAGCTCGCCGCACTCTCCGACTCGATCGCGGCCGACCGCGCCGCCGGACTGGTTCCGTTGATGGTCGTCGGCAACGGCGGCACGACCAATACCGGTGCGGTGGATCCGCTCCCCGAGCTCGCGGAGCTCTGCAGGACCGAGCGGCTCTGGTTTCACGTGGACGCAGCGTACGGCGGCTTCGGCATCCTCTGCGACCGCGGCAGGCGCGCCCTCGCCGGGATCGAGCTGGCGGACTCGGTGACGATGGATCCGCACAAATGGCTCTACGTCCCGTTCGAGTGTGGTTGCATCGTCGCGCGCGAGCCGCGCCGTCTCGCCGCCGCCTTCAGCATCTACCCCGACTATCTGAAGGACGTGGAGAGCGAGGGCACGGAGGTGAACTTCTCCGACTACGGTGAACAGCTCACCCGCCGTGCGCGCGGTATCAAGATCTGGCTGAGCGTCTCGTACTACGGCATGGATGCGCTTTCCGAAGCGATCGGCTACAGCATGGAGCTGGCCTCGCACGCCGAGCGCTTCGTGCGCGCCGAGCCAGCACTGGAAGTGCTCTCGCCCGCCACCTTCGGCATCCTCTGCTTCCGTGCCCGCCCCGCATCAATCACCGACCCTGCCTCGCTCGACTCCCTGAACGAGCGCATCGTGAACGACATCAACGCCGGCGGCCGCTGGCTCATCTCCACCACCCGCATCCACTCCTCCCTCGCCCTCCGCATCTGCCCGATCGGCTTCCGCACCACAATCGCCGACATGCGCGACCTCATCACCGAGGTGGCAAGGCTGGCATCGCGGGCGGG
>JBIQLU010000183.1:0-1889 GCA_044463985.1 Gemmatimonas aurantiaca
TCCGGTGGTGTGGGAGGGGAGTAGCCGGGATCACCGGCTACCCCCTATCCCGATTTGAGTACCTGCCCCCGTATCCTCATGACCTCCTGGAAACTCCGCACCCGCACGCTCACGCTCGACGAGCCGAGAATACTCGGCATCGTGAACGTCACACCCGACAGCTTCAGCGACGGGGGCCTCTTTCTTTCAGGCGAGGCGGCGGTGGAGCATGGCGTTCGCCTCGTGGCGGAAGGTGCGGACATGCTGGACCTGGGCGGTGAATCCACGAGACCGCAGGGCGCCACGCCCGTAAGCGTCGACGAGGAGCTCGGGCGCGTGCTCCCCGTGGTGCGCGCGCTGCGCGAGCAGCTTCCCGATGTGCCGATCTCGGTCGACACGGTGAAGAGCGAAGTGGCCGCGGCGGTGCTGGAGGCGGGCGCCGAGGTGATCAACGATGTCTCCGCGTTCCGTCTGGATCCGAGGGGCGCGGAGATCTGCGCGCGGGCAGGTGCGGGCGTCATCCTCATGCACTCGCGCGGCACGGTGTCCGACATGGCCACTTATCGACACGCCAGCTACGGTGCGGACGTGACGAGTGAGGTGCTCTCGGAGTTGAGCGAGCGCGTACGCGCAGCCGAGGCCGCCGGGATCGGGAAGGGACAGATCGCGATCGATCCGGGAATCGGATTCTCCAAGCGCAGCGAGCACTCGCTGGCGGTGCTGGGATCCATCTCCAGATTCGTCGCTCTGGGGTATCCGGTGGTTGTGGGAGCGTCGCGAAAGCGCTTCATTGGGGAGTTGACCGGAGTGTCGACGGCGGCGGAGCGGGTGGAGGGGACGGTGGGTGCCAACGTGATGGCGTTGGCGTTGGGCGCGCGCGTCTTTAGAGTACACGATGTGCGTGCGACGCGGCACGCACTCGACGTAGCGTGGGCAATTCTGCGGAGCGGCGGAGAACGGTGAGCATCCTGGATCAGTTCCGATTCCTCCATTTCGGATGGCGCGATGTGATCGAGATATCGATCGTCGCGTACGGATTCTATCGCCTGCTCCTGCTCATTCACGGAACTCGCGCCATCCAGATGATCATCGGCGTGATGGTACTCGCGCTCGCGTACGCGCTCGCGTGGCTCTTCAAGCTCACGATGATCACGTACGTGATGGAGGTTGCCTTCCCGTATGGCGCATTCGCAGCGCTGATCGTCTTCCAGCCCGAGCTGCGAGCGGCGCTCGCGCGCCTGGGTCAGTCGCGCGTTACGCGCTTCTTCAGGAGCATCGAGGTGAGCAGCGTAGCCGATGAGATCACCGGTGCCGTGGAGCGGCTCAGCCGCTCCGGCATCGGCTGCATCATCGCGGTCGAGCGCGAGACCGCGCTCGGCGATTACGTGACCTCGGGAACGGCCATGCAGGCGAAGGTGTCGGCCGATCTGCTCGCGACGATCTTCACGCCGTACTCTCCGCTGCACGACGGCGCCGTGATCATCCGGGGAGACTCGATAATCGGAGCCGGCGCCATCCTGCCGCTCTCGCAGGAGCCGCCGCGCGACCGTACGCTCGGCACGCGCCACCGTGCCGCGATCGGGCTGAGCGAGGAAACCGACGCGCTCGTGATAGTGGTGTCCGAGGAGACGGCGCAGATCTCCGTCGCGCGCTACGGCCGGCTTCAGCGCGGCATCACCATCCCGCAACTCCGCGACATCATCGCCGGCCGAGAGGCGCGCACCACTTCGGGGGAGCACCCGGTACTGCAGCTCCGGGCGTGACGCCCGAGGCAGCGAGCGCGCCGCGGCGCGCCCGTGCGTCGTGGAAGATCCACGCGGCCGCGCCGGTCGCTGCCGCGCTGCTGCTCTTCGCGGCGTACGTGGCGACGCTGGCGCCCGACATCACGTTCTGGGACTCGAGCGAGCTGA
>JBIQLU010000183.1:1989-5946 GCA_044463985.1 Gemmatimonas aurantiaca
ATAAGCGCGCTCGTGGCGGCGCCCGCGGCGATCGTGCTCGCGGTGAACGATGGATCACGCAGCGTGAACCGGGAGCGCGCGGTGATGCTCTCCGGATCGTTCTTCGTGGTGGCGGGTGTGGGAGTCGCGAAGTGGGGTGTGGCGGCGGTCGGCCTGGCTTTACTCGCGGCGTGGCCGGCGTTCGCTATCGGCGAACGGCGGCGCCGCGTGAAAGCCGCGCTCGCGATTCTGCTCGTCGTGATGCTGGGCATTTCGGTGGTGGCCGTTCTGCCCATTCGCTCGCTCCACGCGCCGCTCCTCGACAGCGGCTCCCCGACGACCTGGGCGGCGCTCTGGGACGTGCTGGGACGCAGGCAGTACGAACTGCACGGCCTCTGGCCACGCCAGGCTCCCTTCTGGGCGCAGCTCGCGAATCTTTTCGAGTATGCCGACTGGCAGATCGCGCTCGGTCTCTCTCCCGGTGTGGCGCCGTCATGGGCCCGCACGCCGTTCACTCTCGCGTTCGCGCTCCTCGGCGTGTACGGCGCGCTGCGCCATCGCGCGCTGGATGCGCGGAGCTGGCGCGCGTTGCTGGTGCTCCTGGCGAGTGCCAGCGTGGGGCTCGTCGTCTACCTCAATTTCAAGGCGGGAGCCTCGTTCGGATACGGTGTGCTGCCAGACGCGATCCCGCACGAGGTACGCGAACGCGACTACTTCTTCTCCCTCGCTTTCTTCGTGTGGGGAGCGTGGTCCGGTTTCGGAGCCGTACTTCTCTGCTCGCGTTTTTCCCGTTCATTGATTCCGCTCGGAATCGCGCTGGCGGCGCTGCCACTCGCGCTCAACTGGAAGGCCGTGGATCGATCGCGCGAACCGGTTGCGAGCAGTGCGCGACGCGTCGCCGAGGCGATTCTCTGGTCGGCGCCGCCGCGCGCAGTGCTGCTCACGTGGGGAGACAACGATTCCTTCCCGCTCTGGTACATGCAGATCGTGGAAGGGAAGCGGAGCGACGTGACCGTGGTGGTGGCGCCGCTGCTCGGCGCCGGGTGGTACCGCGCGCAACTCGCGCGGCGCGACTCGCTGCTTCCGCAGCCCGCCATGTCGCCCACGACCACGATACCCGGGGCGCTTCGCGGCGTAGTGGAGCGCGCACGCGAAACCGGCCGTCCGATAGCCGCGGTGATCACGGCGGACAGCGCCGAGCTCTGGTCGCTCGCGGACGACTGGGTGCTTCACGGTGTGGTATTCGTCACAGGACAGCCGACCCGGACGACCATCACACTGCCTGGAGCGCGTGCTCCGGTTGACACTTCGGTTGCGCGTGCGTTCGTGGAGCGTTTCGGATTCGAGGAGACGGCGCCTGACGGCGGGTCGATCGATCCGGCGCCGGGGGTGATGTCGCGGCTACTGAACTGCCCCGGCGCGATGCTCGCTTCGGAACGCCGCGAGGCTCGCGTCGATTCGCTTGCCTCGGGTTGTAAATGGCGATAATTTCATAGCTTATGCCATTTTGTGATCTCCCGTCGCGGCTCGCCGACGTGCGCGAGAAAATCGACCTGGCGGCGGCACGTGGCGGGCACGCGCAACGGGTGACGATCATCGCCGTCACCAAGACTCATGGTCCGGAAGCGGTGCATGCAGCGGTGCAGGCGGGGATCTGGGATGTTGGCGAAAATCGCATTCAGGAAGCGACGAGCAAGATGTGCAAGGTCGATGTACCGGTGCGCTGGCACCTCATCGGCCACCTGCAGCGCAACAAGGTGAAGTCGCTCGACGGCTTCTCGCTCGTCCATTCCATCGACAGCGCTCGACTCGCCGATGCCGTGAGCGGCTTCGGTGTGGAACGCGGCCAGAGGGTCGACGCGCTGGTGCAGGTGAACGTGGTGGGTGAGGAGAGCAAGGGCGGTTTCAGTCCATCGGAACTGCAGGCGGAGGCCGAACGTTTTCACGAACGCAGTGGAATCACGGTGCGCGGTGTCATGGCCATGGCGCCGCTCGACGCCGATGAGAGCGTGTTGCGACGAGTCTTCGCGGGCGCGCGCGCCGCGCGCGATCTCCTTTGTGAAGCGGGGCTCCCGGCGCAGGAGCTCTCGATGGGAATGTCGAACGACTTCGAAATCGCCATAGAGGAAGGAGCCACGATGGTCCGCTTGGGCACCATCCTGTTCGGAGCGAGGGAGGCGGGAAAATGACCGACGAATCTTTTCACCTGACACCGCTCGACATCCGCCGCTACGACTTCGGCGCGAGAGCCTTCCGGGGCTACGACGAGAACAAGGTCGAGGACTTCCGCAACCAGGTCGCCGAGGAGCTCGAGCGGCTCACGCGCGCGAACCAGGAGCTCGAGTCGAAGGCGCGCGGCTTCCACGAACAGCTCCGCGCATTTCGCGAGCGCGACAAGGCGCTCAACGACGCGCTCGTGTCCGCACAGCAGCTTCGTGCCGAGATCCGCGAGCAGGCCGACCGCGAGGCGCAGCTGATTTTGCGCGAGGCGCGCTCGGAGAGCGACCAGATGGTGGCGGAGGCGCGTGCCGAGATACGCCGGCTCGAGGCGGAGATCGCCGCGCTCGACAAGTCGCGTCTCACCTACATCGGCCAGCTTCGCGCTCTGGTGGAGCGGCAGCTCGCCGAACTGAACGCGTCCAGCCTGCCGTCACCTCCGCTGCGCAACAGTGGCGAGAACGAGGCGGTCGAACCGCGCCAGCCGGTCAAGACGCCGGCCTGGCTAGAGTCGCTCGTCAAGGAATGAGCACGATCCGGCTGGACCACCCGCCGGTGGACCCGCGGCGCAACGCGCCCGGCGAACAGCACACGCGTTATCACATCGAAGCATCGGCCGGAATCGTTCGCCAGGCTTTCCCCGACCCGCCGAGCGTGGCGATCATCCTCGGCACGGGGCTGGGACAGCTCGCGCGCGCCATCGATGTGAAGGCGTCGATGAGCTACACCGAGATTCCGAACTTCCCGCTTTCCACCACCGAGTCGCACGCCGGTCGCCTTCTGTTCGGCACGCTCGGCGGCAAGACCGTGGTGGCGATGCAGGGCCGCCTGCACATGTACGAGGGCTATTCGGCTCGGCAGGTGAGTTTCCCGGTACGCGTGATGCGCGCGCTCGGCGCCGAGACGCTCGTGGTGTCCAACGCGTGCGGCGGGATGAATCCGCTCTGGAATCCCGGCGAGATCATGCTCATCGCCGATCACATCAATCTTCTCGGCGACAACCCGCTGATCGGCCCGAATGACGACGAGCTGGGACCGCGCTTCCCCGACATGTCGGATGCGTACGATTCGGGGCTCAGGGAGATCGCGCGCGATGTGGCAGTGCGCGAGCGAGTCGTGCTTCGCGAGGGCGTGTACGCAGCCGTCGCGGGGCCCAACCTGGAGACGCGGGCCGAGTATCGCTTCCTGCGCACCATCGGCGCGGACGTGGTCGGGATGTCCACGGTGCCGGAGGTGATCGTCGCGGTGCACGGCGGGATGCGAGTGCTCGGTCTCTCGATCATCACCGATAGCTGCCTTCCCGATGCGCTTCAGCCTGCGAGCGTGGAGCAGATCATCAGAGTCGCGGCAGAGGCGGAGCCGGCGCTCTCGACTCTCGTACGAGGAGTGGTGGAACGACTGTGACAGCCGAAAGCACGGAAGTGAAGGAGCGGTATCGCAGACTGCCATCCGAGCTCACGCACGACACCATAGAGCGTGAATTGCTGGAGCGCTGGGCGGCCGAGGGGCTGATGGAGGAGTCGCTGCGCGCGCGCGAGGGTGCCGCGAACTTCGTGTTCTACGAGGGCCCGCCCACGGCAAACGGGCGTCCCGGCATCCATCACGTTTTCGCGCGCACGGTGAAGGATCTCTTCTGCCGCTACCGCGCCATGAAGGGGTACCGGGTGCTGCGCAAGGCCGGGTGGGACACGCACGGCCTCCCCGTCGAGATCGAGGTGGAGAAGCAGCTCGGCATCAGCGGGAAGCAGCAGATCGAGGAAG
>JBIQLU010000184.1:0-5922 GCA_044463985.1 Gemmatimonas aurantiaca
TGACTGATGCGGAGTCCTCCAAACCTCCTTGCAGTTCTCGGCAGTTCTCCCTTTTGTAGTTTCCGTCCCTACCCCGTAACCATATGCTCCAGCACCTCGGAGACGCGCGCCATGACCAGGACGGGGACGCCGGTGGTCTCGATCGCGGCGCGGCCGCCCTCTTCGCGGTCGACCAGCGCCAGTACGCCGGCCACGATACCACCTGCATCGCGCACGGCCTGGATCGCCTTGAGCGCGGAGCCGCCTGTGGTGATCACGTCCTCGATGACGACCACGCGGTCGCCGGTACGGAAGGGACCCTCGATGAGTTTCCCGGTGCCGTGATCCTTCGCCTCCTTCCGCACGGTAAACGCGCGGAGCGGACGCGAGTGCGATGCGCTGGCGTAGCTGATCGCGTACGAGACGGGATCGGCGCCCAGGGTGAGTCCGCCCACCGCCTGCACGTTCCATCCGGTGCCGGCTATCGCGCTCACACCGAGCGGACCGATGACGGAGAGTCCCTCGGGGCTCATTGTCGTGAGCCGCGCGTCGATGTAAAGTGTGGACTGCCGCCCCGACGCGAGCGTGAATTGCCCGCGGCGCACTGAGCGAGTGGCCAGAAGCTGGAGAAGACGGTCGTGCTCGGTCATTGCGGTACGTTACCCGTGGGCTGTGACGGAGTCAATCGAAGCTCATTGGCCATGGGCGACTGCTTCAACAAGGGGATACGTGCGGTTACCCTATTCGCTGTCCCGGCTCCGTCCCGCATCGGTAGCTCTCGCCCTCGTTCTGCTCTTCGCGCTCGCGGGTCTCTTCGCTGTCGACCGCACCATCGCGGCGTCGAATCGCAATCGGGTCACCATCGAGTCGGTGCAGTCGGCAGCGATCGTCGAGAGTTTTCTCGCGGTGCACGCCGAAGCGCTGCAGTCGATGCGCGGACTGTACCTCGACACGTCGCGCACGCCCGACTCCGCGCACTTTCGCTCGCTCACGCTGTCGCTGAGCGAGTACGCCGCATCGTTCCGGCGGATCTGGATAACCGACGCCACCGGACGCATCACGAACGAGCACGTGTTCGGCGACAACGCGCAGCGTCTGGAGCCGGGCTTCGATGTGGATACCGCGCACGTCTTCTCTCTGGCCCGCATAACCTACGAAGCGCGACGCGAGCGCAGGGCGCAGGTATCGCCGCCTGGCGTCCTGCTCGGTGGCGAGCGCGGCATCGTACTGATCGACCCCATCTTCGTGGGTGACGACTTCCGCGGCTTCGCCGGCGGCGGAGTGACGGCGGAGGCGATGATCGAGCGGCTGCGGCGGGGACGTCCGCCGGTGCGCGGGCGGCTGCTGATAGTGGCCGACGCCGACACCATCGCCCGCACCGGTCCGCCGCCGCGCACTTTCGAGGGAGTGAGCAGCGCCACCACGCGCTTCCAGGTGCCGGGCGGCGACGAATGGGAGCTCATCGTGGAGCGTCCGTCCACGTACGTCGACGTGCGCATCCTGCTCTGGGCGGTGGGCCTCGCCACTCTCGGAACGCTCATCCTCGTCCTGCTGCACGAGCACAACCAGAACGAGCGACTGGTCGAACGCTCGGCGGAGCTCGAGCGGCTCTCGTCCGAGCTGCTGAGAGCGAACCGTGTGAAGAGCGAATTCCTCGCCAACGTGTCGCACGAGCTGCGCACTCCGCTCAACGCGATAGTGGGTTTCGTGGAACTGTTGCACGACGGTGTGTACGGCGAGCTCACGTCGCGGCAGATGCCGCCGGTGGAGCGGATAACATCGTCCGCGAACCATCTGCGTCAGCTCGTGGATCAGATCCTGGATCTGGCGAAGATGGCTGCGGGCCGCCTCGAGGTGCACATGGAGTCGCTCGATCTGCGGGCCATGGTGCTCGACGTCGCGAGCGAAGTGGAATCGCTGATCAGCGAGCGCGAGCTGGCCTTCTCGATCGCAGTTGGGAATTCACTGCCGCGGGTGCGCACCGATCCCATGCACCTCAGGCAGATCCTGATGAACCTCCTGAGCAATGCTCTGAAATTCACACCGGCGGGCGGTGGCGGCGTCGCGATCCGTGCACGTCTGGTCGTGGCGAAGGCGGAGCGGCAGTCGATGTTCCGGCTCACACCGCAGTCGGGTCTGCCGGCGGGCGGCGGCGACGGGAGCGGGGGAGTCGAGCTTCCATCCTTTGCGCAGCGCGGCGTGTGGATTGCGCTGCAGGTGGCGGACAGCGGACTCGGCATTTCGCCGTCGGATCACGAGCGGATCTTCGACGAGTTCGAGCAGGTGAACGCGGGGCCGAGGGGCGACTCGATGCAGAGGGGTACCGGGCTCGGACTTCCGATATCGCGCCGCCTGGCGCGGCTCATGGGCGGCGACATCACCGTGCAGAGCGAGTTGGGGAAGGGCGCGATCTTCACACTCTGGCTCCCGGTGGATCCGGCGGACCTGGCGGTGGTGACGGCGGAGGAAACCACGGCAGAGCCGCGGCACGTGGGCTCGGGGTCGTGACGCGTAGCTGAGGTCGCGCTAGTCGCCGCCCTTGCGCAGCATCGACTTCATCCGTGCCACGAGCCCTTCGGAGCGAGCCTTCGGCGGCGGTGCCTCGACGGCGGTCCGCAGCTCCTTCGCGAAGGTGAGCACGTCCGGGTAACGCTCGGCGGGATCGCGCGCGAGCCCCTTCATGACCACCGCTTCCACGGCAGGCGAGATCACGAGACCCTTGCGTGCCGTGCTCAGCGGTATGGGCGGCTGCGACAGGAGCTGCGTGAACATCTCACGCTGCGAGCGCGCCAGGTAGGGGAGTGCGCCGGAAAGCAGATAGTAGGCGATGGTGGCGAGGCTGTACTGATCGGCCGCGGGCGTGACGAGCTGGCCCGATAGCGCCTCGGGCGCGACGTACATGAGCGTGCCAACGAAGAAGCCTGCTCTGGTGAGCCGCTCCTCGGGCGCGAGGTCGGCCTGCGCAGCGATCCCGAAGTCGAGGAGTTTGACCTGCTTCGTGGCAGGATCGTACATCAGGTTGTCGGGCTTCAGGTCGCGGTGGATGATTCCCGCGTCGTGAGCCGCCTTGACGGCGTCGGCGATCTGATAGACGATGTCGGCTGCTTCGGCGGGCGGGAGCGGCGCGTTACGTTTTGCGTAGCGCTCGAGGAGCTCGCCCGGCGCCCACTCGGTGCAGAGGAAGTGGAGACCAGGATGCGGCTCGCCGATCTCGATGGTGCGGATAACGTTGGGATGAACGACCTGCGTTCCGTATTCCGCCTCGCGCAGGAAGCGGGCGATGGCCGTGCGGTCGTTGCGGAGCTTCTCCCGGAGCACCTTGACCGCAACGGTGCCGTGCTCGGGATGCTCGGCGCGGTACACGACGGCGGTCCCGCCCTCGCCGACCATGTCGCGCAGCGTGTACCCAGCGAGGGTAGTCCCCGTCAGATTCTCCCGGCTCACGGGGGCGAAGCTAACGCTCCCGCGAGGCGCGAGCAAGCAGGGAGAACGGCACTCACCATCCTGCTCACAGCGTGTCTGATCTTCGCCGTGCCCGCCTGCTCGCCCCGCGCGCACACGCTCGACAGCGCGCCTGGAGCGGCACCGGACACGACGCGCCCGGGCGACCTCGGAGACATCGATCCGCGCGGCGTCTACCGCGCCGCCGGCCTGATGGCACATGGCGCGCCGCTCGGCTTCGTGGCGAGCGTGAGCTATCTGGCGAGCGACCATCCCGACAGCACACTCGCGCTCGTGAGCGTGGCGATCGCGAACCGCGCGCTCGAGTTCCGGCCGGAGGGGAAGACGCAGCGTGCCGGCTACACGGTAACCATCGAGTTCCGCATACCCGGAAGCGACTCCATCGTCGCGAGCGCGGAGTCGCACGAGAGCGTGCGCGTGGCATCCGCGCGAGAGGCCGGCGCGCGCGAACCGAACATCATCTTCCAGAGATTCGTGCGCGTGCCGCCCGGTGTGTACGTGATGCGGCTCGCCGTGCAGGATGACCGCGCCCCCGAAACCGGACGACTGCGCGACAGCGTCACGGTGCCGCGCATCGCAGCGGGAAAGTTGTCGTCGGTCGTGCCCGTATTCAGCGCCGCTCCGCGGTCGAGTGTCGGCGGTGCTCCGACGCTCGTCGCCAACCCCACCGCCACCGCGGTATTCGGCCGCGACTCGGTGGTGACGCTCTACCTGGAGGGCTACCATCTCGCGGACAGCGCGCACATCTCGATCACGGTGGTCGACGATGCGAACGCGCGTGTGCTGGAGGATTCGCTGCAGCTCGATGAACCGCAGCCCGTGAGCGCGCTGGTGCGCGAGCTTCCCGTGTCCCGCCTCGGGCCCGGCCGCTTCACCGTCGTGGCATCTCTCGCGGGCTCGGCGGACACCGTGCGCGCGCCGCTCTTCGTGAGCTTCGGATCGGGGATCGGGGTGTTCACGTTCGACGAGATGCTCGATCGTCTCCGCTACTTCGCGACGCCCGAACAGCTCCGCGCACTCGCGGCCACGCCGCGCGCCGAGCGTGCTGCGGCGTGGGAGCAGTTCCGGAAGGAGACGGATCCGGAGTCGGACACTCCCGAGCACGAAGGGCTGCGCGCCTACTTCGCCCGCATCGCGAGCGCCAACCGACGCTTCGCGGACGATGGCGAGGAGGGATGGCTCACCGATCGCGGGAGAGTGTACGTCGCGCTCGGTGCGCCCGATCGGATCACTGTCGACGACGACCGCGCACTCGGCCACGCCCGAGTGCAGAGCTGGGACTACATCGACTATGACGTGCGGCTCGTGTTCGAGTCGGAGATGGGCTTCGACCGCTGGCGCATGACGCCGTCGAGCGAGCTCGATTTCCAGCGGGCGTTGCAGCGTGCACGGCTGCACTGACCGCGTGCCGTCGTCGTGCAGCGTGCGCCGGTGAACGGAACCGCCGCGCGACTCACGCTGCGCCGCGAGGTCGCGCGCAAGGCGCTGCACCTGGTGTTCGTGGCGGTGCCGGTCGCGTACGCGCTCGGCTTTCCCCGCGAATGGCTCCTCGTGGCGCTCGGCGCCTGTGCGCTCGTGGCGGTGGTGGTCGAAGTGGCGCGGGCGAGGCACGCTCCCACGCGTGCGCGCTTCGTGCGTTGGGTGGGCGCGCTGTTGCGCGAGCACGAGCACGCGCGGTGGTCGGGTGCGACGTGGATGATTCTCTCGATGCTCGCCGTCGTGGCGTTCGCACCGCGCGGGATGGCAGTGGCAGCGATGTGGGCGATCACCGCCGGCGATGCGGCAGCCGCGCTGGTGGGTCGCGCGTTCGAGCGACGCGGTGACACACGGGAGAGGGACGACGGCGCGGGTGTCGCAGTCGGCACCGAGCGTGCGCGGGATGGCGAGAGCATGGGAGCCAATGGGACGGCGCGCATAGGCAGCAAGACCATGCGCGGAAGTGCGGCATGTTTCGTCGTCACCTTGGCCGGAGCGCTGATGCTCGCGCATCTCGGAGCGATGGAGAGCGTGGTCGCGGCTGTGCTGGCGACGGCGGCCGAACGCTATGGAGAGCCGGTGGACGACAACGCGCGAATAGCCGCGGCCGTGGCGTTAGGTATAGCGTTGTGGCACATGGTGTTCTCTTGACAAAAGCGCAGGTTGAACCTATATAGGCGCTCGCAGACCGCCGACGGTCTGCCCCGCACAACGCAGTGCAGGATCCGATTGCACCCCGCAGGAGGCAGCTCGAATGGCCAGAGGGAAAGTGAAGTGGTTCAATGACGCCAAGGGCTACGGCTTCATTGAGCAGGAGAGCGGTGAAGACGTCTTCGTGCATTTCTCGGCTATCACGATGGACGGTTTCAAGACGCTCGCCGAAGGACAGGAAGTGGAGTTCGAGATCCAGAACGGTGACAAGGGCCTGCACGCGGCCAACGTTCAACGGGTCAGCTGAGCACCTTCCAAACGACGGGCCATTCGAGGTAGCAGCGCCCATCTCCC
>JBIQLU010000185.1:0-2883 GCA_044463985.1 Gemmatimonas aurantiaca
CGCCGGCCATCGAGCGGTACGACTCTACCTCATTGCCGCCCGGGATCCAGTTGGCGATAGGGAGGAAGGCGAGTGCCGCGACGATCACGGCCACGATCGGCGCAACGCTGTTGCTGCCGGTCGGTCGTGATCGCGGCGGCGCCTTCACTCCCGAATCGCGCAGTAGAGGTTCAGTTGTCTGCGTCACGCCATGCGCGCTCGAGGGAGTCGCGGGAGACAGGGTAGAAACGCGGTGGCTCTCCGATCCGCGCGGAGGCCGGTTTCAGGAGGTAGAGGGGGCGACCGGGATAGGCCGCGAGCAGGAGCGTATCACGGGCATGCAGGTCGCGGGCATACACGTTGTCGCCACCATGAGACAGGAGCAGAGGCGTGAAGAGCGTGAAACCCGCGCGGTCCTCCGTGATTCTGGCGAGACAGTTCGTCGCGTAATTGCTCCCGGGCAGATACTGCTCGGTCGTGTCGGGCGAGACGGGCGATCCGATCAGGCGTGCGGAGTCGGCGAGTAACGGGCGGAGCGCGGCCAGCGCGTCCGCTCCTCGAAGGTGGCCGCTTTCAAGATCGCTTATGGCGTGGTCGAGCACGCACGCATCTACCCGCCGGTACAGCAGTTCAGTCTCGCTTCGAGGGACTCCCAGCGCCCACAGGCGCGATACGAGTTGCGCTCCCCAGCTCTCGCGCACCAGCACGAGCGCGTCGTGCACTCCGGAAGCGGACGCCGAGCTGTCCGCGTTCCAGCGCATGGTCAGCAGCCCGCCGCTGTACTGGCGTGCTCGTATGGGAAGATCGACGACCAATGCGATGGTAATCGCGCAGATCGACGCGTAAACGGCGGCACGGTAGACCAGGCCTCGCCCGAGGCGCTCTCGCAGGAGCGGATAGCATCTGGCTGTCCAGATTGCCAGCGGCACCATGAGCAGGTACACGAAGCGTGGGCCCAGGTAGAATCCGTCGTGCCAGTAGGAGAAGTAGAGCCCGACCAGGAGCGCGGACGACGTCAGCAGATAGCGATCGAACCGGTTCAGTCGCCGCGAGAGCGCCAGTGCGGTGATGGCCGGGAGGAGCGAAGGTACCGGCGTTTCGAGAAAGTACGTCTGCAAACGCAGGAAGTAGAGATTGACCAGTTCGAGGCCGCGCGCGGGCGTATGCGCGACTCCCCACGGCGCCGAGTGGAACCCGAGTCGATGGCTCGCACCCCACAGTACTTCGTAGCCGAAGAGAAGAGGCCCACCCGTGGTTCTCGTGTTCACCCACATCAGCCCGAGCATCGGTATCGCGACACCGATCCCGGCGGGAATGGCATCCAGCCACCGCCGACTGTCGCGCAGAGCCCGGACGAGGAACCATATGCCGGCTGGCAACGCGAACGCGAGTGCGTCCACCGGACGGATGGTGGCAGCCATGCCGAATCCGAGGCCGGAGAGCATCGCGAACGCCGGCCGCGGTCGGGCATCCGACTTCATCACCGCCGCCATGGCGGCAATGGCGATCATCACCCACGCCAGTGCCGTGACGTGATTCATGTGCGAACCGGACATGAATACTGCGAAAGGCGCGAAGGCGAAAATCAACGTGGCCAGCAGCGCGGTGCCCGCGCTCGATTCCGTGATTCGCTCGTATGCGGCGAACGCGATCACGCCCAGCGCGGCGAAGAACGGACCCACCAGCCATGGTGCGCGAACGAGCACGCCAAGGGTGAGCATCGCAGGGCCCCCCGCGGGGAACTGGGAGTAGACCTTCCCTTGGCCGTCCACAAGATGCATCCCGCTGAAGAACTCGGGATGCGGGAATGTCGGGAGTGACAGCGACCCACTGGCGTAGATCTGCGCCTGGAAGAGCTCCACTACCTCATCGATGAGAAGGGGGCGCCCGCCCAGAACTCCGAGCGCGACCCAGATGTAGATGGCGAGGGCAATGCCGGTGATGAGCAGAGTCGATGCCGAAGGCCGAGCGTCCCAGAAGGCGATCGCGCCACTCCCCGCGTTGTCGTGCCAGAGCACGGTGAGCTTGCGCGACAGGATAGCGAGTACGACTCCGAACCCTATCGCGATCGCGCTGCCGCTCGTGAATCCACCGAGTATGTACCTGTACCAGGGGGCGTCGTGTCCGCCAGGGATCCAGTTCGCGATCGGCAGAAAGGCAAGGACGGCAACGATCAATGCTATGGCCGGCGGCGCTACAGACGCGAACACCCCCGTCCGATGCACGGAGGAATCAGCGATATGAGCGGCCTCTCGTTGCGATTGCTTTCGTGACGATGACAAAATTGGCCTCGGTCCACCGGTGGTGATTTGATGAACGTCGATGATAGTGTGGGATTCGCGACTCCTTCCTGTCAGCTCCCGACCCGTATTCCCGACTTGGAAGAATCATTCAACGGCACGATTGCCAGACGCGCGTCGTCATAGAGATAGGGCACGCGATCTGGGGCGAGACGAAGCAGACGGGCGTCGTCCGCGCCTCTGTCGTACACTACCCATACTCGTGCTTTGTCGAGATTGGGCACGTTGCGCACGAGGCTGAAGTGCGCCGTGTGGTTCGGGCGATAGCGTACGAATACGATCGCCCTCGAGTCGGGAATCTCGCCAACCAGCCGCTGGAAGTTCCGGTGATACAGTGTCTCGTTCCGGCGCAGGGTGCGCACCATGCTCACATCGCCGATGGCGGGGAAAATCATGACGAGCATAGCCAGCGCGATGGCAAGATGAGTCGCGCCGGACGCTGCCCCATCCGGAACTTCCCCGCTTCCGCTCTTCCCTAGCATGGCGATCAACCGCCGCACCGTCGCGGCGGCACCGAGCGCGGTGAGGAATGCCAGGACCGGCATTGTCTCCGTGTAGTAGACGCTCCACGATGGATCGTGCGCGTAGGTGGCGTACGAGAGCA
>JBIQLU010000185.1:2983-5908 GCA_044463985.1 Gemmatimonas aurantiaca
GGGGTGGAGTCGAGTCCGAAACCCGGCACATCCCACGGCATGTACTGCTTCGTGTAGAGTGATAGTGGCGTCGTCGTGGCGCTCCCGGTGGTCCTGCTGCTCCACAGCGGAAGGATCGCGAGGATGGCGACTCCGAGTGCCAGCGACAGACCCAGGGCGCGCCACTCTCCTCGTTTCGCGACGTGCCAGAGTACCACGGGAGCGATGGGCAGCGCGAAGGCGAGCATGGTGAGCGGTCGTGTGATGGCACCCCAGCCGATGAATGCCGCCAGCATCAGCAACCAGCGCGTTCCATGCGTCTCGCGCCACCGAATGAGAGCCCACCAGCTCGCGAGCCAGAGCACTCCGGTGGTTACTTCCGAGAAGTACGCGGCTCGCCATACCAGGGCCCGCGGAGCAGTCAGCCAGACGAACCACGCCAGGAGCGCCACCCAGCCATCGGACAGGCGCCGCGCCAGCACGAACACCAGCGCTCCGGCAATGCCGCCAAGGATGACGGACGGCAGACCCGGAAGCCCGAGCCAGACTCCCGGAACCATGAGGATCGCGTGGCCGGGCGGCATCTTCGGCGCCAGCACCGGGGTGACCAGTACTGCCATCTGCTCCCAGAACTCTGGAAGCGGCGGCGCGGGAGCCGTCCAGTGTCCGGATGCGAGTATGCTCGCCTGGAGCTGGTACGCTGCCTCGTCGTGATAGACCGCCACCTGCGATAGCGAACCCCAGACCCACAAGGTGAGGAGCGCCGTCGAGACGCCCAATGCGACCGGCAGCCAGCGCGAGTCGAGCGCTCGGGTCACCGCGTCGAGCCTGATCCGGCCGGAGGATCTCCGAGCCACCAGCGCCGCGACAGCGAGTGTCGCGAGGGGGAGCAGGTATCGAAGCTGATGGTTCATCGGGGCGTCAGCCGACTCCCCTGGATCGATCCACGCGCCGCGCCACTACCGTCGTGTACTCGTGCACGAACCCGCGGCGCGCTGTGAGCGCCGCGCGCGCCCATGCAACCGACGGATGGGTGAAGTAGTACCCGAGCAGGTTGCGGCGCACCTCTCGCTGACGCTCTCCTCGCTCCGCACCGAAGATCTGCTTCAGGCTGTATCTGTGAGTTTGCACCAGCTCGTCTTCCACGACGAATCCGGTCGCTGCCAGCAAACGATGCCAGCTCGCGCGCGTGAAATCCGTGAGGTGGAATGGATTCCCGTCAGTCGACACAGTCGTCGGAACGGACGCGATCAGCAGGGCGTCCGGAGCCAGCCGCGTCCAGGTCGCGCGGAGGTACGCCGCCGGATCCGGCAGATGCTCCACTGTCTCCAGAGTGACCCAGAGATCCGGCGCGAACGGCGGTGCGTACGCGGTGGCATCTGCCAGCTCGTAGGAGATGCTGAGTCGCGCGTGGTGCTGTGACGCGAAGGCCACCGCGGAGCTATCGATGTCCACGCCCACAACGACTGCCGCCCCCGCGTCGGCCAATATGGCGGAGCCATACCCGGTGCCACAGGCGCAATCCACGACGCGCCGCTCCCCGACATGAGTCGCGGCGAACTCGTAGCGCTCGAGATGGAGCCGCAATGCCTCGCGGTCGTAGTCAGATCCGGCGGCAGTCAGAAGCGGGTCGAGTCGCTCGGCGGTAATCATAAGAGGGAGACGACCGTTGTAGCCGACCGTTTCGCATCGTGACGTCGCGGCGGACGTGCGCGTCGAGCGTGTGTGAGAGAGCACATCCTCCCCCAGTCCGACGCTTCGCTCGAGAACGTCCATCGCGTGCTCGCGCGTCCGGATGTCTGCGTCGTGGTGCCGGCCTTCAACGAAGGTACCGCGCTCGCAGCTGTCCTGGCGGAGTTGGTGTGCTTGCCATACAGGGTGATAGTGGTGGATGATGGGTCGGCCGACGCTACATCCACACAGGCCCGTCGCTTCGATGTCTGCCTTCTCAGACACATCTGGAACCTTGGCCAGGGCGCGGCGCTCGCGACCGGCATTGCCTACGCTCTTCGTCTGCCCGAAACGCGATACGTGGTCACCTTCGATGCCGATGGACAGCACACGCCAGCCGACGTCACCCGGATGGTTGCGGCTCTCGAGGAGGAGGAGCTGGATGTCGTGCTGGGGACGCGCTTCGGGACTGAGGCGTCAGCGCAAGCAGTACCGTTTGCCAGACGTCTCGTACTGCGCCTGGGGACCGTGTTTACACGTCTCACGACGGGGTTGCGGCTGACGGATACACACAACGGGATGCGCGCCTTCACAGCGGCGGCCGCCGCCAGGATCAAGATGCGTCAGAACAGGATGGCACACGCGTCGGAGATACTCTCGCGCATAGCGGAACTGGGCCTGAAGTACCGGGAGGTGCCCGTCACCGTTCGCTACACCGGCTACTCGACGGCGAAGGGGCAGAAGAGCCTCGACGCGGTCACGATTCTCTGGGATATCGCGACTTCGAGGATGCGTTGATATGAGGATCGGTCAGATCGTGTTCATGCTGGCCGCGGTGGCGTTCGCCATATACGTCACGCGCCTGCGCAGCACTCGCACGGACAGACTCGTCTACCTTTTCCTGGCGGCTGCCGGGTTTGTGATCGTTCTGTACCCCGACTGGTCGACAGGCATCGCTCATCGCGTCGGGATTGGGCGAGGAGTCGACCTGATCATCTACCTGTTCATCGTCTTCAGTCTGTTCCACTATGCGAGTGGTGCGGCAAAGGCGAGGCAGCTCGAGCGAGCCGTCACGCTGCTGGTCCGTCACCTCGCGATGGTGGAGGCGAAGCACGACTCCGATCCGACTGACGACACGATCCGGCCACGTCCGAAATTCGACGTCGACCTCACGGGCTGAGCGCTTTCGCACAGCGCCAGAGCGCATAGTTGGTGAGTACCCCCCTACTCCACCACCGCCGTCTCCTTCTTCTTCACCCCCTCCGTCGACACCCT
>JBIQLU010000186.1:0-4350 GCA_044463985.1 Gemmatimonas aurantiaca
TCCCACGTGTCGCCGCGATCGCGCGAGCGGAAGAGCACCTGCGCGCCGGCGTAGATCGTCTTCGGGTCGAAGGGCGACAGCGCTATCGGCGCGATCCAGTTGTAGCGAAGCCGCGCCATCCCCTCCGGCTGCGGCGGCCGGATGTTCTTGCGCACCCCCGTCTTCTGATCCATCCGGCCGAGCTGGTTCAGCTCGCGCGTGTTGTACGCCCAGCGGCTGTCCGTCGGATCCACCACGTTGTACATGCCGTCGCCCGGGCCAACGGTCACCCAGTCCTCGAGCATGATGCTTCCCCATCTCCCGTTCACCGGCCCCTTCCACGAATCGTGATCCTGGAAGCCGGCGTAGACGTGGTAGGGATCATCCATGTCCAGCCCGATCGCGTACGCCTCGCCGATGCGCAGATTCGGGAAGTAGTCCGACGTGTGCCCGCCGTCGAACGAGATCTGCACGCCACCATCGCTGCCGAGGATGAGCCGCTTCGGATCGGCCGGATCGAACCACATCTCGCGGAAATCGCCAAAGGAGCGCGCGAAGAATCCGTTGGGCCAGATTTTCTTGTCGTCCCACGTGCGGCCGCCGTCCTCGCTCACCGTCATGTTGTCGCTGTTGACGATGATGCGCTTGTCGTTCGATGGATCGATTCTTATCTGGTTGAACGAGTACGGCGCCTTGCCGCCGGCGACGTTCGTGGTGCTCACGCGGCGCCAGCTCGCGCCGCCATCTTCGGAGCGATACACCTCGTTGCCCACGATGCCGCGACCGTTGGGGCCCGGATTCTGATTCTCTATCAGCGCGTAGACTATCCGCGGATTCTTCCGATAGACATCCAGACCGATGCGGCCGAGCGGCCCGCTCGGCAGGCCGCCCTTCAGCTTCGTCCAGGTGGTGCCGCCGTCGCTCGTGCGGAAGATCCCGCTCCCGGGGCCACTCTCGATGAGCCGCCAGGGGAGACGCTCCTTGTCGTACATCGCGGCGTACAGCCGCTTCGGGTTCGTCGGGTCGATGACCAGGTCGATCGCACCGGTGTGGTCATCGACGTACAGCACCTTCTTCCATGTCTTGCCGCCGTTGATGGTGCGGAAGACGCCGCGCTCCTCGTTCGTGGAGAACAGATGCCCCATCGCGGCGACGTAGACCACGTTGGGGTCGTGCGGGTCGATGACGATGCGCGCGATGTGCTGCGAGTCCTCGAGGCCCATCGCCTTCCACGTTCTGCCGCCATCGGTCGTCTTGTAGATGCCCTTTCCCGAGTAGGAGCTGCGCGCGTTCGCCTGCTCGCCGGTGCCGACCCACACGATGTCACCGTTGCTCGGCGCCACCGCGACCGCGCCGATCGACGGAACGCCGGCGCTGTCGAACACAGGATCCCAGGTGACGCCGCCGTTGGTAGTCTTCCACACGCCGCCGCTCCGCGTTCCCGCCCAGATCGTGTAGAGATGTGCGTGACGCGGCGCGACTGGTACCGCGATGCTCGTGACCCACGCGCTCGAGCGGAATGGCCCGATGTTGCGCAGTGGGAGCGCGTTCAGCGCGCGGGCGAGCGGGGGCTGGGTGACCTGAGCGTGTACGGGCGCCGCCGCGATCAGAATGACAGCAGCGGCCGCGACGACCGCAACAGTCATAGCCGCGAGCGCACGTATCAACGTCATCCCCGCGAAAGCGGGATTCGACGTCATGCCCGCGAAAGCGGGCATCCATGTTACTCCACCCAACATGGATCCCCGCTTTCGCGGGGATGACGTTGGTATCCGCTTCCGCGGGAATGACGATGAATGCCCGCTTTCGTGCTCGGCCTTCACCTCGCCTCGCGCCGGTACTTGAAGATCGGATACTCGCCCGGACGCAGCCGGTCATCGAGCACGCCCCAGCCCACGAAGCCGTCGCGCGCCTGCGGCTCCAGATAATAGAAGGCGGCGTTCGCCATCGGCTGCGCCATGTCGACGAAGAAGCTGCCGGCTGGGAACTCGCGCACCTGCTCGCGCGTGAAGTCGCCTTCGAGCACCGTCATGTCGTAGCCACGGCGGCGCGCGTGGCTCACCTTCGCGATCATGAACGCCTCGCCTTCTACCCGCAGCGGCTTCTCCAGCGTGCGCACCTTTATGTTGTGCGCGCGGAGCTTCTCGGCGATGTCGGAGAGCGAGGCCGGCAGTATGTACGCGCGCGGCACCGACGCCTGGCGCGTGCCGATCGGCAGCGTGAGGTCATCCATGATGACCGTCTCCGGCTTTCCGCTCGCCGTTCCCGGCTTCGTGCCGATCACGCTCGTGCCCTGGATGTACTCCGGCACGTTCGTGCGGTAGGCGAGGATGGGTACCTTCCCGCGCGAGTGGTACTCGCCGTCCAGATAGTTCATGAGCGTGCCCGATTCGGCGTGATCGAGCACGTTCTGCACGGTCTCCGAGTCGGCCTTCTGTACGGCGGCGCGCATCTCGGCAGCGTGCGCGTTCGTGTACTCGAGCAGCGCCATGATGTACGCGTACTGCGCGTACACGCGCCGCTCCAACGTGGGCTGCCCCGGCGTCTCGGTGATAATCGCGAAGCGGTTGCGGAGTCCGAAGTCGTTGACGAGGAACTTGGCGTCCACCGTCCACGCCGCGAGGTCGTGGCTCCACGCCTTCGGCGGCCACTCGTGTCCGAAGAGAGCGTGGGTGAAGACCTCCAGCCCGAACTGCTTGCGCACCTGCTCACGCACGGCGGGGAAGATCGTGTCGTCCATGTAGGAGCGCAGGTCGGGATTCGCCGCGGGCACCGTCACCGTGCCGTACGTGTTCGCGTAGCCGTGATTGACGCGGCTCATGAGGTGCCCGTCGAGCAGGAGGATCGGATCCCACTCGTTGAGCGTGCGATACAGGCCGTTCGCCTCGACGGTGACGAGCTTCACGCCATCGCGATTGAGATCCAGTCCCTGCGAGTTCTCGCGCTGTCCCTGGATCACCGGCGTCACGCTCCCGATCGATCCGTCGTTGATGGCGATCGCGTCGGTGCCGTCCACGTTGTAGATCGGCGCGATGATCACTATCTGGTTGTCGAGCAGCGCCTTCGATTTTCCGAGGAGCAGCTCGCGCGCTACGAGCAGGAGCGCCTCCGCCGCCTCGGGTTCCGGCGGATGGATGTTGCCCACCAGG
The DNA here is from genome assembly GCA_044463985.1 of Gemmatimonas aurantiaca. Classification (GTDB taxonomy): domain Bacteria; phylum Gemmatimonadota; class Gemmatimonadetes; order Gemmatimonadales; family Gemmatimonadaceae; genus JADGGM01. The sequence goes on from JBIQLU010000186.1 coordinate 3,129, forward strand.
AAGACGACGTTCTTCCCCGACTTGCGCGCTTCTTCCGCGGAAGTGACGCGCGGGTTCGAGAGCACCATCGCCGGCGCGACCTTGCCGAGCGGGCTCGTGAACATGCTGATGACGTGCATCCGGTCGCTCTTCCACCTCAGAGTATTGATGTACTCGTGGAGTTGCGCGGTGGTCATCGTGCGGGTGAAGTCGCTCTGCTCGGCGTACGTGCGGAGCGTTGCGGGCCACTTTCCGTTCCAGCCGGCGGGAACGGAGTCGCCCCAGTAGATGTGCTGCTGCTGGGCTGCGGAAGACATGGGCAGTAACGCGGCGGCGATGGCGAGGGCCGCGGAGGGGAGGAGTAGTCTCGAGGAGGTCACGCCGTATAATGGATACAATGCATCAGGCTGACAAGCATCGGACGAACGGCGACGGCGGCGACGGGGTCAGGTACTTTTAAGTAGAGGTCCGGGAGCAACTGTCCCGGGACCTCTACTTAAAAGTACCTGACCCCATTGCTCCGTCGCCCACCGTCCAGGATGCCGGTTCCCACTTCCGAGCTTCGCTTCGCAGCCCGTCGCATCGGGCGCGCGCCCGGGTTCGCCGCGGCCGTGATCCTCGTTCTCGCGATAGGCGTCGGCGCGGCGACCGCCGTCTTCAGCCTCGTGAACGGGATCGTGCTGGAGCCGCTGCCGTACCCGGAGCCGAGCCGGCTCGTGCGCCTCACGCATATGGTCAGCAACAATACTGTCGCGACGGTCGATCTCTCGGATGCCACCCTCCTCCTCTACCAGAGCCGGGCGCGCGCCTTCGACGGTGTGGCTGCGTGGCGCTTCGACGACGGCGACCTCGGCCCCACCGAAGATGGTCAGAGCGCGGTTCGAGTCCGCGGCGCGCGCGTCACCGCGAACTTCTTCGACGTGCTGCGAGTCCGCCCGGTGTTCGGCCGGACGTTCGCCTCCGGCGAGGACCGGCCCGGAAAGAACGGTGTGGTGGTGCTGTCGCAGCGCATCTGGCGCGAGCGCTTTCACGGCGACCCCGCCGCCATCGGCCGGCAGATCATGGTGAACGATGTGCCGCGCACCATCGTCGGTGTCATGCCGCCCGGCTTCGCCTATCCCGCGAACCAGGTGGAGCTCTGGCTCCCGCTGTCGCTCGACCCCGCACACACGCATCCCGCGACGTTCAATCTCATCGGCGTCGGCCGGCTGGCGCGCGACGTGTCGCCCGAGGCCGCGCGCGC
>JBIQLU010000186.1:4450-5872 GCA_044463985.1 Gemmatimonas aurantiaca
GGCGCTGTCGCTGCCGCGACTCGAGAACGTGGAGATCGACACGTCGGTGCTGCTTTTCGCGCTGGTGATCACGATGTCGTGCGCGATCTTCGTGAGCGTGCTTTCACTGCTTCGAGCGCGTACGGTATCCATCGCTTCACTTCTGCGCGGATCGGGAGCAGGGTCGACGAGCGGGCGCCCGCATCGACGTGCGCGCGACACGCTCGTCGTCGCGCAGATCGCGCTCGCCCTCGTACTGGTCACGGCGTCGGCGCTGATGCTGCGCAGCTTCCTCATCCTGAACGAAGTGCGGCCCGGCTTCGACGCGAGTCACGTGGTCACCTCCCGCGTGCTCCTCCCCTACGCGCGATATGGCGGCGCCACATCGCGCCTGAATTTCATTCTCCGTCTGGAACGCGAAGCGCGCGCGATACCGGGCGTACGGGATGTGGCGCTCACCGACCGCGTGCCGTTGAGCGGCGATCACCAGAGCATGGCGCTCGATGTCGAGGGCGACTCGTCGCAGTCCCGTACCGGCGGCGCCAGCCACGCCGTCGCGAGCGTGGGTGGTGACTACTTCCGGACGCTGCATATCCCGCTGTTGCGCGGCCGGACCTTCGACGCTCCGGACGCCGCCCGTCCGTCGGACGCGGTGGTGGTGAGTCGCGCCTTCGCCGAGCGGTACTGGCCGGGCGCGAACCCGCTCGGCAAGCGCCTTCGTCCACTCGGCGGCCGGTGGTACACGGTGGTGGGGGAGGTGGGAGACGCGCACTACGAAGCGCTCGACCAGCCGGCGAGCGAGATCGTGTACTTCCCCATCGTTACCGCCGCGCGCGACGGTGCCGACGCGGGATTGCCGGCTGCGCTGTCGCTCGTCGTGCGCACCGATGGCGGAGATGGCGAGACGTTGCGTGCGATTCGCGGAATCGCCCATACGATCGACCAGGCCGTCCCGACCTACGACCAAGGTGCGCTGCTAACGCTGGTGTACGATGCATCGTCGCGCGCACGCGTGCTCGTCGTGCTGCTCGCGGTCGCCGGCATCGTGACGCTGCTGCTCGGAGCGGTCGGGCTGTACGGCATCACCGCTTACGCGGTGAGCAGTCGTCGGCGCGAGCTGGGCATCCGCCTGGCGCTCGGCGCCCGGCCGGCTGAGGTGAGCCGCATGGTCTCGCTCCACGGCCTGCGCCTCGCGGGAATCGGAATCGCGATCGGCATGGCGTGTACGCTCGCGGCGGCGCGGCTGCTCCACGGGCTGCTTTATGGAGTGAGCCCCACCGATCCCGTCACACATTGTGTGACGGCCATGGTGCTTCTGGCCGTGGCCATCGTCGCGAGCTGGACGGCTGCGCGCCGTGCGGCCGCCGTGGAACCCGCCGAGGCGCTGCGATTTCAGTAGCGCGTGATGGGGGTCAGGTACTCGATGGTAGAGGGGGTGCTGCC
>JBIQLU010000187.1:0-5798 GCA_044463985.1 Gemmatimonas aurantiaca
CAGCTCGCGCTCGAAGAGATCGAAGATGCGGGTGTATTCGTCGGTCCACGAGGAAGGACGCAGGAAGGCGTGGCTCTCGACGGGGTAGGGGGCGAGAGTCCAGTTGGTCTTGCCCAGTTCGATGAGGCGCTGGGTGAGCCGGACGATGTCCTGGAACTCGACGTTGTTGTCCACCATTCCGTGCGCCATCAACAGAGGATCTTCCAGCCCCTCGGCGAAGTAGATGGGCGAGGACTGGCGGTAGGCGACGCTGTCGTCCTGGGGAAGATTCAGGATGCGCGCGGTGTACCAGTGGTTGTAGTGCGCCCAGTCGGTGACGGAGCGGAGAGCGGCGCCGGCGCCGAAGCGCTTCGGTTCCGTGAAGAGCGCCATCAACGTCATGAAGCCGCCGTAGCTGCCGCCGTAGATTCCCACGCGCTCGGGAGGAATACCGAATTCCTTCTCGAGGTAGCGTGACGCATCCACCTCGTCCTGCAGATCGCGGCCGCCCATGTGGCGGTAGATGGCCACGCGCCAATCGCGTCCGTAGCCAGCCGAGCCGCGGTAGTCGGCGTCGATCACCACGTACCCCTTCGAGGCGAGGTAGTGGTTGAACATGTACTCGCGCGGGTAGGGCGACCAGTAGTTCATCACGTTTTGCAGATAGCCGGCGCCGTGCACGAAGACCACGGCTGCGCCGTTCGGGCTGGCGCCCATGTCTGAGGGCCGGTAGATGCGCGCGGGCACCTCCACGCCGTCCGACGCGGGGATCATCACGATCTCCGGGTCCAGCCACTTGAAGGAAAGCCAGTCGGACGTGGGCGAAGTGGTCAGTCGCGACATCGTTCCGCCCGCGGTGAACGGCATCACGAAGAGATCGGGTGGCCGGTTCGACGAGGAATACACATCGGCCAGCAGCTTTCCGTCGGGCGACACGCTCACATCGTGTCCGCCCTTCACCGTCGTGATGCGCTCGCGCTTACCGCCGTTCACCGACATTCTGTAGAAGTGGCGCTCGAAGGGCGATACCTCGCTGCTCGCGAAGTAGAACCAGCGGCCATCGCTCGACACGCGCGCCTCGTCCACTTCCCACTTGCCGCTCGTGAGCTGCTTTCGATCGCTACCATCTGCGGCCATGGTGTAGATGTGCGCGTATCCGTCCGCCTCCGAGATGAACCAGAAGCGACGCCCACCATCGTACCACCCGCCGCAGCCGAAGCACGGGCCACCCACCCATGCCGTGTCGCGCAGCACATCCACCACCTTCAGGCTGCCCGAGTCGGCGCTCACGGTCTGCAGATAGCGCGCCTTGAAGTTGCTCGGCACCGAGAAGAGCAGCGCCTGGCTGCCGCCGTCGCTCCACCCCATGACCTGCGCCATCGCCGGCGAGTGAACCGTGTCGCCGGGAATTATCTGGAGCCAGTGCGCGTCGCCGCTCGCGAGATTCACGTACGCGACTCGACCGCCATCCTGTTCATCGCCCACCTTCTCGCGCGCGCCGCGATCTTCCACGTAGCCGGTCTTCGTGACCCATTGGGGAACCGACGTCTCGCGTCCCTTCTCCGCCGGAATGCGGGTGCCGAGGATGAGGGCGCGCCCATCGGGTGAGACGTCCACACTGCGGACGCGCTCGTCCTTGCCCAGGTAGAGCGGAGCGGGATAGAGCGAATCACGACGCGCCGTGCGCGCCTCGTCGATGCTGTCCGCGCGGTACTGGTCGCGAATCACCTGGAAGAGCTGCCGCTGATCGGCCTCCAGCGCGCGACGCTGCGCCGTCTGGTCCTTCTCCTTCTGCTCGTCCGTCTTCGGCTTCGGACCCTTGCGGATGTCGGTGAGCTGCGCCAGCGCACCGGTGGCCGCATCGAGAGAGTACGCGTTGTCGTCGCGAACGAAGTAGATCGTGCGGCCGTCGGGCGAGATGCGCGGTTCGCTCTCGACGGTGCGAGTGTTCGTGAGTCTGCGGGCGGTGGAGCTTCGGGTGTCGACGAGGTAGACATCGCCGCGATAACTCACCGCACGGAAGCGGTGGTCTCGCGATTCGCTACCCTGCTGCAGAAGCGGGCCCACGGAATCCATGACGGCGGGGCTCACGGCCTCCGGCTGCGATCCTGCCTGCGCCCGCACGCGGTAAGGCTCCACGTCGTCGCGCCAGTCGGTGCCGGGCGGGTTCCAGTAGAAGTAGATCCAGCGGCTGTCCGGCGTCCATGACACGCGTTCCGGCGGACGGCCGTAGATCTCCGGACCACGCATGATGTTCGCGATCGAGAAATCGAACGTCGTGGCTGCGTCAGAGCCGGCTGACTGTGGGGCTGCTGTCGTTCGCGGTTGCGTCGGCTGCTGGGCGCCGCTCGGCGCAGCGAGCAGGCCGAGCGCGACCGCGGAGAGTGCAAGAGCGCGCATTGGCATGGAGAGGTGGTGGAAAGGTCGATTGCTGCACGAATCTACGATCAGGTCGCTGAGTGCGTGAGGGCAACGTGGGGGGATTCCCCGCGGCGAGCGGATTTACGGAGTGCGACGCGACGCGTCTGAAGGTCGTGGGGCCCGAGGCTCCGTCATTTGGCCAGCGCCCACCGGCCGACTAACTTCCCCCTGCCACCAAGGACCTAAAACCGTGAGCTATAGAGCCGCAATCAGAGCCGCCGCCGTCATCGCAGCGCTGGGGTGCGCCGGCCAGTCCAGTGCGGCTGCCCAGGCGGACCCCAGCGGTCCGCGCCCGCTGGCTCCCTTCGCATCGCGGCCGGTGCTGGTGCTCCCCGTCCGCTTCATGGGCGGCGACGCGGCGCTCGGCTGGAGCGCGCAGGCCGGCGACCCGGAGAGCTACCTGGCAGACGTGGATGCGGAGATCGCGTTCGCCCTGAAGCAGCGCGGGGTGGACAGGCAGTGGATTCTCCCGCAGGCGATCGCGCGTTCGGTGCGGCGGAACCCGGGGTTCGCCGTCGATCCACACGACATATCGGCGGAGTGGCTGCGGCCACCGATGCAAAAGCCGCCGGAACAGCTCCCCGAACCGTTCGGATCGCAGGTGCGGTCGCTGGTGGCGCTGCAGGAGGGCGCGCAGTACCTGCTCTATCCGGTAGAGCTGCGCTTCGAGCAGCTCGATTCGGATGGAAAGGGGAATTCCTCGGGCGAGGCGGCCGGTTCGGATGCCGCGACTTCGGCGGCACGACCTCGCGGGTACGCAGTACTCCGTATTGCCCTCATCGACGCCCGACGCTCGCGGATTGTCTGGATGGCCGACGTGCCGAGCGACCCGTATCCATCTTTCACACCCGCACTCGCCGCGAGCGTCGCCGAGCATCTGGCAGACCTGATCGCGAAACGTTGATTCGACATCGAACGAGATGGCCACGACTGTAACATTGATCCCCGGCGACGGCATCGGGCCGGAAATCACCGATGCCACCATCAGGATCCTCGAAGCGGCCGGCGCCGAAATCGAATGGGACCGTCAGATCGCCGGGATGACCGCGGTCGAGGCGTGTGACGATCCACTCCCGGACGAGACGATCGATTCGATAGCGCGCACCAGGATAGCGCTCAAGGGCCCGCTCGCCACTCCGGTGGGCGGCGGCTACAGGAGCGTGAACGTGGCGCTCCGACTTCGCTTCGACCTCTACGCGAACGTCCGCCCCTCGCGCACCATGACGTCGGGCGGCCGCTTCGAGAACGTGGACATCGTGCTCATCCGCGAGAACACGGAAGGGCTCTACAGCGGCGTCGAGCACTGGATACGGATCGCCGACGACGAGCAGGCGGCGGCGGAATCGGTGGCGATCGTCACGCGGGCGGGCTCGGAGCGCGTGATCAGATATGCGTTCGAGTACGCGCTCTCGCGGAGACGAAAGAAAGTCACGCTCGTACACAAGGCCAACATCCTGAAGCTCACGGGCGGTCTCTTTCTCGAAACCGGCAGGCGCATCGCGGCCGAGTACGAAGGGCGCGTGGAGTTCGAGGACAGGATCATCGATGCGATGGCGATGCAGCTCATCCTCCAGCCCGAGCGCTTCGACGTCGTCGTCACGACCAACATGTTCGGCGATATCCTCTCGGATGAGATCGCCGGTCTGATCGGCGGGCTCGGCCTGGCGCCCGGCGCCAACATCGGAGAGCGCGCCGCGATCTTCGAGGCGGTGCACGGGACGGCCCCCGACATAGCGGGAAAGGGCCTCGCCAACCCCGGCGCGCAGATCCTCGCCGCGTGCATGATGCTCGAGCACCTCGGGCACGGAGCGTGCGCCACCAGTATTCGGAGGTCGCTGGAGAGGGTGGTGCGCGACGGGAACGCGGTTACCCGTGATCTGGGAGGGACGGCCGGCACGCAGGAGTTCGCCGACGCGATCATCGCGGGGTTGGAATGACCACCGTGCTCCACGTCTCCGACCTGCACTTCGGCGAGCCTGCCGTTCCCGTGCAGGTCGATGCGATCGAGGAGTTCATCGAGGAGCGTGCTTTCGACGTGGTGGTCATTTCAGGTGATGTGTCGCAGCGCGCGCGGCCGGGCGAGTTCCTCCGTGCACGCGCCTTCATCCGTGACACCGGCAAGGTGAGCCGAACCATCGTCGTACCCGGCAACCACGATGTGAAGTGGTGGCGCGCGCCGCTCGGCGTGGGGAGTCTCCGTACCCGCTTCGCGAACTACGAGAAGTACATCTCGCCCGAGCTGGAGCCCGTGCTGCGGGTGCCGGGCGCTACGTTCGTGGGACTGAACACGGCGCACGGCGTCATGCCGTACACGCTCACCTGGAACGTGCGAGACATAGGCGTGGTCGGCGCGCTGAGCCGGGCGCAGATAGAGTCGGCGAAAGAGAAGTTCGAACGCTCGCCGGCCGACGACTTTCGTGCGATCGTGATGCACCACAATCCGATGCGTGGCGAGCTTTCGCAGCGGCACGGGCTCGTGAACACGAGGCGCGTGCTCGGCGCGTTCGCCACGCTGGGCGTGGATCTCGTGATGTGCGGCCACGACCACCAGGAAGCGATCCACTACGTGGAGCACACCCGCCGCGGCACCGTGATATCCACGGCCGGCACGGTGTCGAACAGGTCGCGCGGCGGGCGTCCATCTTCGTTCAACGTGATCGACATCCGTCCCGACGAGATAGTGGTGGCCACGCATATCTGGTCGGGACACGAGCACGGATTCCGCGAGGGGCCCGTGCGGAGCTTCGCGCGGTGAAGAGCGCGCGGCGGTCCACGCCACGGAGCGATCCCTGCCAGTTGCATCTGCAGCTCGACGCGCCGATCGCGAACGCCGAACAGCTTCTGGATCGGCTGCGGAGGTTCGGGCTGCGTGGCATCGCGCGCTGCAGGCTGACCCGCAACAGGGCCGTGATGGTGAGCTACAGCGGCCGGGAGCTGCGCGTGCACAGGGCGTACGTGGATGCGCCGCCCGAGGTGCTCCGCGCGATCGCGGCGTTCGTGAATTCGCGGACGCGCGCCGAGCGCCGCGCGGCACAGCGTGTGATTCTGGGCTACCCGGTGCACGCCAAGGTCGCGCCGCCGGTGCGGCGGCCGGGGAAGCCGAGCGCCGAGGATGCCGCAGTTCTGCACGAGCTGGTGAAGGCGCATCGGCACTACAACCGCCGGCTCTTCGGCGGACGGCTCAGCGAGATCGGCATCCGGATCTCCGGCCGCATGCGCTCGCGGCTCGGCCAGTACACCGCCGAGTCCCCGTACGGCGAGCCAGCCGAGATCGCGATCGGCCGCTCGCACCTCCGGAAACACGGCTGGGAGGAGGTGCTTCACACGCTGCTGCACGAGATGGTGCACCAGTGGCAGGCCGAGAGCGGCTACGAGATCGACCACGGCCCCACGTTCAG
>JBIQLU010000188.1:0-5777 GCA_044463985.1 Gemmatimonas aurantiaca
ACCATCCCGTACAGGTAGTCGATGTCCTCGTTCCGCAGCCGCACGCAGCCGTGGCTCACCGCGTGGCCGATCGAAGACGGGACGTTCGTGCCGTGCAGCGCGTAGCCGTCGCCGAGGTTCAGGCGATGCGTGCCGAGCACGCCGGAGTACTTTCGCTGGTTCGTGCCGAACGGCGGCACTATCACGTTCCCGCCGGCGATTATCTCCTTCCCTTCCTCCCCCGAACCGTACGCCACTTCGCGGCCATCCGGGTAGCGCTTCACGACGTCGTTCCCGCTCACAGTCACCACCGCGCCGTCGGGAACCGGGATCACCTGCCCGCGCGCGAGCTTCACCACGCCGAGCCCCTTCTTCCGCGCCAGCTCGAGGTAGTGCCAGTCGGGCGGCACCCATACCGGGTCCGCCTCGCGGCTCTGCACCACCAGGCGACCGCGCGGCGTGTCGAACTTGTATTCGCTTCGCCCGCCATGCTTCACGAGCGTCTTCCCGCTCCCCACCGCGACGCGCGTGGTGTAGAGCGTCTCGTCGCCCTGTCTGTACCAGAGCCGCCGATCGGCGATGCTCACCACGATGTACGGCCGGCTCGCCGACGGCGCGGGACTCGACGCCAACTCCTCCTGCAGCGAGTCGTTCACGACGCCCACCTCGCGCTTCACGCGCTCGAGCAGCTCCCAGTTGCGATTGAAGACGATGCGGTTCACGTCGCGCCGGAAGCGTACCTGCATCGTCGAATACGCGAACCACGCGCTGGCCGCGAGCACCGCCACCACGATGCCCACGAACATCCACGCCCAGCGCGGTGCGTCGCGAAAGGCGGCGAAGCTCGTCGCTCGCGAACCGATATCCGGACGATCAGTAGAAATAGACAGCCATCCCGGTCGAGAGGTTCGGAGCGATCGCCTCGAGATCGGCCGCGCTCGCGCGGATGCTCCCCGGGAGCACGTACGAGGAATCGTTGAGCGGCCCGGCGGTCGGTAGCGAGTAGATGACGGTACCGCCGTCCAGCACTATCGCGCGCGGGCCGAGAGCGCCCGCGAGCTGCGAGTGCTCCGGCGCCGACAGTCCGCGGTCGGCGTACACCCAGGTCGGAATCTCCCACGCGTCCTTCGCTCCGAGGATCGCCTGCACGGAACGCGTACCGCGCGGCACGGCGAGGCGCACGGTATCGGGTGCGATTCCGATCCTGCGCTCCGGCCCCACTTCCACGGGGATGCTCCTGAGCAGCGCGCCATCGCGCTCCAGATACATGCGCGAGCTGTCCACCGAGATCGCGAGATGCATCTCCCTGTCGCCCTTCGCCTGCCGCCGGAGGAGCTCCATCATCATCTCGAAGCGCTTCTCGCCCGAGCCGAGGATGGCATCGGTACGCACGCGCTCGAAGTCGCTCATCCCCGCGCGTAGCCGCGCGGTCTCGGCGAGATATCTCGCGCGGCGCTGCAGCACGAGACCATCGAATACCAGAGCGGCGAGCACGATGCCGGCGAGCGCCCACGCGAATCGTGCGTGGCGCCGCAGGAATTCCTTCAGACTCATCGATCGATCGGCCAGCTCATCGCTCCGCTATGCTCAGGACGTCGAGCAGTGGTACACCGGAGGCCGCGCTTCGGCCCGTGCGCACACGCGCCGTGATGACGATGCGCGCCAGCGGCTCGATGCGGCGTGCCTGCTCCACCAGCGATGGCGGGAGCGCGAGGTAGAGAAGCGACCGCTCGTCACCGGGACCGCGCGCCAGCAGGTACGGCTCCTCGGGCGCGAGCTCCTTGCGCAGCGGGTCGGCCGTCTGCAGCGCGATCTTCTGCACTTCCCAGCGCACGGTCTCTCCGCGGTACCGATCCGGCTCGGCGCGCAGATCGGCGGCGCTGATCGATGTGAGCACGGAGCCCGACGCCGGCACCAGCGCGCTGTCGGGCACCCACCCCTCCACGCGCACCAGCGTCCAGCCGCGCTCGCGCGCTATCACCGAAACCGGGGCGCTCGAGTCGATCGCGGCCACAGAGCTGCCGTTCGGCGCGCGGAGCAGCTCCGTGCGCACGTGCGCCACCATCGTGCCGGACGCGCCGCCCGCCGCACCCACCGAGTCCGCGGCGTCGGCGATCTCGCCGTGGGAGGTGCTCGTGGCATCGCCGGGATTGCCGGCGGCGGGCGCTTCGTTGCTGCTGGCCGTCATCTCACCTTCGGGAGCTCGGCTCTTTGCGCGGGGCGACGCTGCGGCGAGCGTCTTCCCGGCCCCCTTCGCGAGCGTCGAGCCGTGCACCCACGCGGTGCGCTTCACCTCCACCCAGTCGCCCTGGCTCCCCACGCGTACGAGTCCCATCCCCTCCTTGAGCGACGCGAGCTGCTTTCCTTTCGGGCCGGCGCTGGCGCGGAGCAGCACGCCATCGGAGGCCGCCGAGATCCGGAACGTGTCGCGCTTGCCGCCGATACCCGTCTTGTAGACGAAGCCGTGCAGCGTCACGCGCGTCCACTCACCACGCGTGGTCCCGCGATCGACGGTCGCACCTTCGTGCAGCGTGGCTACCACGGTGCCGCCGGGTGTGGCGCGGAACTGCGCGTTGGTCTGGAGGGTAGCCTGCGCGAGCACCGTCGCGGGAGCCAGCAGTGAAAGCGAGAGCAGCGGCAGTAGGCGCATCGCTGGATGGCGGGTGGAAGGGCGGATACATTGTGGTCGGCGCGCGAGGCGTCGAAGTGTAAGGTATCGCACGTTCAGCCGGGTCGAAGATGCCGAGTAGCGGAAAACGTTCAGTGGTCCTTCTGGTACTGGATGGTTGGGGTTACCGCGCCGAACGCGAGGGGAACGCCATCGCGCTCGCCGCGACTCCCACGTGGGACACGCTCATCTCGCGCCACCCGCACACGCTGCTCGAGGCCTCCGGGCTCGCCGTCGGCCTTCCCTGCGGCCAGATGGGCAATAGCGAGGTCGGGCACCTCAACCTTGGTGCAGGACGCGTCGTGCCACAAGACCTCGTACGCATCGATGATGCCGTGGAGAACGGCTCCTTCTTCGAGAACGAGGCGTTCCTGGCACTCTGCGGGCGCGTGCGCGAGAGCGGCGGCACGCTCCACCTCACAGGCCTTCTCGGAAACGGCGGCGTGCACGCGGTCGACCGCCATCTCTTCGCGCTGATCGATCTGGCCGAGCGCCAGCGGATGCCGCGCGTGGCGCTGCACCTCCTCCTCGACGGTCGCGACACGCTTCCCCGCTCCGCGCTCGGCTTCATGCAGCAGACGATCGACTACGCGCACGGTCGCGCGGTTGTCGCGTCGCTGGGCGGACGCTACTTCGGAATGGATCGCGACAAGCGCTGGGATCGCACGAAGCGCTGGTACGACGCGATGGTGCACGGCGTGGGACCAACCGCCGGCGATCCGGTGGCAGCGATCCGCGATGCGTACGATCGCGGCGAGAGCGACGAGTTCATTCCGCCGGTCGTGATCGAGAAGGATGGAGAACCGACGGCGCCGGTGCGCGATGGCGACGGCATCATCTTCTTCAACTTCCGCGCGGACCGGATGCGCCAGATAGTGCGTGCGCTCACGGAGACGGGCTTCGACGGCTTCGACACCGCGCCGCGCCCGCGTACGAGCGCGGTGACGATGACGATGTACGACGAGACCTTCACGGTTCCGGTCGCGTTCGAGCCGTTCACGCTGGCGCGGATCGTGGCCGAGGTGCTCTCGGATCACGGGAAGACGCAATTCCGCACGGCGGAAACCGAGAAGTACGCGCACGTGACGTACTTCTTCAACGGCGGCTTCGAGTCGCCGTACCGCGGCGAGGTGCGCGAGCTCGTGCCGAGCCCGAAGGTGGCCACGTACGACCTCCAGCCGGAAATGAGTGCGCCCGGCCTGACGGATGTACTCTGCAGGGCGATTCGAGACCGCGACCACGATTTCATACTGTGTAACTACGCCAACGGCGACATGGTGGGACACACCGGGGTCATTCCCGCGGCCATCAAGGCCGTGGAGACCGTGGACCAGTGCCTCGCCCGCGTGCTGAAAACCGCCGGCGAGGCGGGCGCGCGTGTCATCGTGACGGCCGACCATGGCAACTGCGAGATGATGATCGATCCCGAAACCGGCGGCCCTCATACGGCCCACACCACGAACCCCGTTCCACTGGTGATCGTGGATCCCGACGGCGACCGAGCGCTCCGAGGCGGCGGCGCGCTGCGCGACGTGGGCCCGACGGTGCTCGCGATGCTCGGCGTGGAACGTCCCGCGGAGATGACCGGAATCGACCTCAGAGACCACGGAGCGCGCCAGTGAAGCTCACTTCGCTCGCGGCGCTCGTCGCGCTCGCACTGCCGGCCGCGTCCGTCGCCGCGCAGGTGGGCCATCTTCCGTCGAAGAGTCCGTACGACGACGTCACCTTCCGGCAGGAGGTGACGCTGTTCGGCGGAAGCTACCAGGGCGCCATCGGGAAGGCGGGCGTGGGACCTACGGGGGGCCCGGTGATCGGCGTCCGCTATTCCATCCGGCTCGGCGGGCCGGTGGAGGCGAGCGCGCGCCTCGCACGAGTCTCCACCTCGAGGATGGTGAAGGACCCGCTGAAGGTCGACGCCGAACGGAACGTGGGAGAGCAGTCGTTCGGGCTCTACCTGGCCAACGTGGGCTTCGACCTCAACCTCACCGGACAGAAGAGCTACCACCAATTCGTGCCCGTTGTCGGCGCCGGGATCGGCATCGTGAGCGGAAGCAACAGCAAGGATGTGGGCGGCTTCAGCATCGGCACTCCCTTTGCACTCGACTTCCGCGCTGCGCTGCGGTTCATCCCCAGGGGGAAGAACATCTCGGCGCGACTCGAGCTGGCCGACAACATGTTCCAGCTCTCGTATCCGGCTGCGTATTTCAGATCGCCTCCCATAGGAAGCGGCACACCCATTCTGGGACTCGACGCCGGCGACAATCAGTGGACGCATCACAGGATGCTCACTCTGGGCATCTCGTACATGTTCTGAAGCTTCACGCGGGAGCGGGCCATGGCGGACGATTACGAGGACACCTTCGACCTCGAAGATCTGGACGATGAGGAGCTGCAGGCGCTGGTTCGCTCGCAACTCGAGGACTACGACACCATCGACGCCGACAACATCCTGGTGAAGGTGAAGGACGGCGAGGTGCGCCTCTCTGGACGCGTGGGCACGTTGGCCGAGCGCGAGATCGCGGACCACGTGCTTTCCGACGTCATAGGCCTTACCAGCTACAGCAACGATCTCTTCGTGGACGAAGTTCGCCGCGACGAGGCGCCCGAAGCCGCGGACGATGCGATTGCCGAAGCGCGCGAAGATGGCGAAGACCAGCTCGGCGGCGACGCTGACATGAACACCGATCCCACCGCGCTGCGTGAGGAAGACGATCTCACGGCCGACCTCTACGGCACCCACGACGTTCAGCGCGCGATCGAGCAGGGCACGTCGTACGAACCGCCCGATTCGCCGACCCCGGAGAGTGGCACAGATTCCCTCTGAGGTCGCGCCGCGTGTATCGCTCGTGCGCCGCACCGAATTCAGCGCCGAGCATCGGTACTACCGGGAAGACTGGTCGCCCGAACGCAACGCGTCAGTCTTCGGCAACGCCGCGAGTCCCGATTTCCACTCGCACGACTACGTCTGCGAAGTGACCGTGACCGGCATCGTGGATGCGTCCAGCGGGATGCTCATCGATCTCGACCTCCTCGATTCGATCCTGCAGCGCGAAGTCCACGACCGCTTCCACGGCCGCCGCATCAACCTCGAAGTCCCCGAATTCCGCGATGGCTCCCTCGTCCCGAGCTG
>JBIQLU010000189.1:0-3063 GCA_044463985.1 Gemmatimonas aurantiaca
TCGCGCCCGAGCCCGCCCCTCCCCTTGACATTCGATGTATCCGATCCCACTGTATGCCCACATACATCGAATGTCGATGGGAAACCGATGCCGAAACCACCGATCGATCTGCTGCAGGGAACGCTCGACCTCCTCATCCTCAAGACGCTGAGCTGGGGGCCCGCGCACGGCTACTCCATCGCGCGGTGGATCGAGCAGCTCACCGGAGAGGTGCTCCAGGTCGGTGAGGGCTCGCTCTACCCCGCCCTCCACCGCCTCGAGGAACGCGGGTGGGTCGAGGCCGAGTGGCGGCGCTCAGAGAACAACCGCCGCGCGAAGTTCTACCGGCTCACCTCGCTCGGTCGCTCGCGCCTCCGCACCGAGGCGGCTACGTGGGAGCGCTTCGTGGACGCGATGGCCAAGGTGCTCCGCGCCTCCGGGCAGCCCGCGTGAGGCGCACGCAGCCATGAACGATGCGCCGATCTGGCGGCGCTGCTTCCGCCTGCTGCGACCGGACAGTCGCGCCGACGTGGACGACGAGCTCGCGTTCCACATCGAGATGCGCGTGCGCGAGTTGGTCGAACGCGGAATCCCACCGGCTGCCGCGCGCGCGGAGGCCGAGCGGATCTTCGGCGACTTGCGCGCCGTCCGCGATGCTTGCGTCACGATCGACGAGCGACGCGTGCGCAAACACGAACGCCGTGAAGGTGTGGACGACATGATGCGCGACTTCAAATTCGCAGCACGGGCGCTCCGCAAGAGCCCCGGCTTCACCCTCATGGCCATCATCTGCGTGGCGCTCGGCGTCTGCGTGACGACCACGATCTTCAGCGCTGTGAACGGGATCCTCCTTCGCCCGCTACCGTACCCCGACGCGGACAGGCTCGTGGCGGTCTACTCGCGCCTCGCTGCCAAGGGCGCTACCGGCATCAACGTCTCGTACGAGGACTTCCTCTCGTGGCGCGACGAGAATCACACCTTCTCGGCGCTCGGCCTCTGGACGTGGACTACCAGCACGCTCTCCGGCCGTGGAGATGCGGAGCGGGTGGATGGCGCAGGGGTGACCGCGAACCTCTTCCCGCTGCTCGGCGTGAAGCCCATCGTGGGGCGCACGTTCCTGCCGAGCGAGGAGCTCCCGGGGAACGACCGCGTCATCATGCTCAGCTACGGACTCTGGCAGCGGCGCTTCGCCGGCGATCGCGGCATAGTCGGGAGCTCGATCGAGGTCGACGGACTGCCTTACACTGTCATCGGCGTGATGCCGCCGCGCTTCAGCTTCCCCGACCGCGGGCAGGTGTGGGTGCCGTTCCCCAACGACGACTGGCGCACGGGACGCTCCAACCGTGGCTACGCAGGCGCGATCGGGCGTCTGAAGGGCGGCGTCACTCTCGCGCAGGCACAGGCCGACCTCGATGTCATCTCGCAGCGGCTGCAGCGCGCGTACCCGAAGGACAATTTCGGCTGGGACGCCGAAGCGATCACGCTGCGCAATGACCTCGTGGGCGATCTCCGCAAGCCGCTGCTCATCTTCCTCGGAGCGGTGGGATGCGTGCTGCTCATCGCGTGCGCGAACGTGGCCAACCTGATGCTCGCGCGCGGCGCGGCGCGCCAGCGGGAGATCGCCGTGCGCGCGGCGCTGGGAGCGGGGCGGCGGCGACTCGTGCGGCAGGTGCTCGCCGAGAGCATGCTACTCGCGCTCGCCGGCGGCGCCGTCGGCGCGGTGCTCGCGAAATTCGGCATCCGGCTGCTCAGGTTCGCGTTCCCCAATGGCGATGTGCCGTTCTACGTCTCGCTCGCCATGGATGGCCGCGTGCTGCTTTTTGCGGTACTCCTGTCTGCGATCACGGGTGTGATCTTCGGGCTCGTCCCCGCGCTGCGTGCGACGCGCATCGACCTCGACTCCGCGCTCCGCGACGGCGGGCGCGCCGAGGCGGGCGGGCGCAGTGGTGGCCGGCTGCGCAACTCGCTCGCCGTGGCTGAAGTGGCGCTCTCGGTGGTGCTGCTGGTCGTTGCGACGCTTCTCCTGCGCAGCTACGGCGCGCTCATCGGCACCGATCTCGGCTTCGATCAGCGCGGAGTGCTCACGGCGGGGATCTCGCTCCCCTCCACGACATACGACAACGACGAGAAGCAGCGCGCGTTCTACGAAGAGCTCTACACGCGACTCGCGGCGATCCCCGGAGTCGAGAGTGTGGGCTCGGCTAACGGAATCCCGTTCAGCGGATGGGACGTGCAGGCCTACATGTCCATCGAGGGACGGCCGGTAGCCACGCAGGGGGAGGAGCTGGACATCCACTTCCAGAACATCAGCCCCGACTACCTCCCCACGCTCGGCGTGCCGATCGTGCGCGGGCGAGGATTCACGGGAGCCGACCGCGATTCGTCGGTGCACATCGGCGTGATCAACGAAGTGCTCGCGCGGCAGGAGTTCGCCGGCATCGACCCTGTCGGCAAGCGCATTCGCTTCGGCGGCGCCGACTCGAAGAGACCGTGGATCACCATCGTCGGCGTGGCGAAGGAATTCAGGCACTACCGCCTGCCACAGGTGATGGGACCGGCGCTCTATCTCCCGCAGCTCGCGACGCCGTCTGCGTCGCAGGCGATAGTCGTGCGCGCCTCGCTCCCCGATCCGATGACGCTGGCTCCCACCGTACGCGCGGTGCTGAAGGAGATCGATCCCGACGTTCCGGCGTTTCACGTGCAGACGCTCGAGCACGCGGTGTCGCAGTCGCTCTGGCGGCAGCGGCTGCAGGGGGAAGTGCTCGGAACGTTCGCTACGCTGGCGCTGCTGCTCGCGGCGGTCGGGATTTACGGCGTGATCTCCTACGCGGTCGCGCAGCGGACGCGTGAGCTGGGTGTGCGAATGGCGCTCGGCGCGACGCGTGGCCAGGTGCTGGGGCTCGTGCTCGGCCAGGGGGTGCGGCTCGCGGTGGCCGGCGTCGCGATCGGCATCATCGCGGCGTTCATCCTTTCACGCGTGGTGGCGAGCCTGCTGTACGGCGTGAGCGCCACGGACGTGGCGACCTTCGTCGGAGTGCCTCTGGCCCTGACCCTCGTCGCGATGCTCGCAGCGCTGGTGCCCGC
>JBIQLU010000189.1:3163-5757 GCA_044463985.1 Gemmatimonas aurantiaca
TTCAGGCGCGCCGTTTTGCATGGCCGGGGACGGAATCGAACCGCCGACACATAGATTTTCAGTCTACTGCTCTACCAACTGAGCTACCCGGCCGGGTTGCTTCGACAGCCCTGAATCGTACCGAAGCCGCGGTCGCTTTTCAACCCTCGGCTGCCGCCGGTCGCGACTACCGCGCGCACCCGTGGGCGGACTCCGCTTTCGCGCACACAACCTGCTGATGAGCGGTGGTCCACCCCTTCTTCGGGAGCCGATCGCATGAAGTACGACACAGTTCTCACGATCTCCCTCGCGGCGCTGGCGATCGCGTGCGCGGGCACCAGAACGAGCGAGTCCACGGGAGAAGTAGTACCGCGTCCCGACAGCGCCACGGTGCCGGTAGATACGATCACCACGCGTACTCGCGACGACACGCTGAACCTGCAGCGCGACACGGCGGTAATCCGCGACACGACGCCGGTCTTCCGCGATACCACCGTCGGCGTGTACGGCGACACGACTACCAGCTCCGCGCGCGACACTGCCGCCGTGCCCCCTGATACATCGAGGCGCGCGGAGTAGGAGTTCGCGACCGCCGCTTCACCCGCCGATGCGGCGCCGGCGGTTCGCGCGCTCTCCTGTTTCCGGTCTCATCCCGATCGCCTGCCCAGGCTCTGCGCGCCCCTCTGGCGCGGCCGCGCACGCGCGATGATCGTTCGGTGATGAAGCTTCGCGCTCTCGAGCGAACGGCGATGGCTGGTCTGATCGTCGGGATCGGTCTGCTGATAGTCGATGCGATCCAGCACGACCCCACCAACTTCTTCCGCTACATTCCGCGCTTCCGCCACAGCCGCGGCATCTGGTGGAATCTGGAATGGCTCTGGCGCACCCGCCCCGCGCTCGTGATCGGTTTCGCGGTATTGTCGACTGCGCTCGTGATCGCACTCGCCGTGATGATCACGGTGTTCGTACGCGGACTCGGCCAGCGCGATTCGCTCGCCGGGGAGAACATGGGGGAGGGTTGACCGCCGGACCGCACACGCGATATTTGCACGCTTCCATGAGCAGCACCACTTCGACTCCGGCTCCCTCGAGGGAGGAGGATATCGTGTCTGCACCTCGTCTCACGCATCGCGCCGCACTCCTGCTGATCGCACTCACACTCGGCGCATGCAAGGTGAAGGAAGCCGGCACTGACAGCGCGCTCGTCAGCGACACTGCTTCTACAGCGGAAGTCGCGGCACCGAAGGCCAACGTCGTCACGATCGACGCAACCGACTACTCGTACGACGCACCCGCCGAGATTCCCGCCGGGCTCACCACCATCCGCCTGGTGACCAGCGGAAAGGAGATGCATCACGCCACTCTGGTGAAGCTCGCAGATGGGAAAACCATGCAGGACTTCGAGCAGGCCATGAAGAAGGGTGGGCCCCCGCCCGACTGGATCGAGATGGATGGCGGCCCCAACCCGCCGCGGCCGGGCGGCACCACCGAGGAAACCCAGCTCCTGGAGCCAGGAAACTACGTGATCGTCTGCCTCGTGCCGTCGCCGGACGGAACGCCGCACATGGCGAAGGGGATGATACGGCCGCTGACAGTGGTTCCGGCCGCCACTCCCGAGGCGACGACCGCGGCGCTCCCCGCAGCCGATATCACGGTGAAGCTGGTCGATTACGGTTTCGAGAGCTCGGCGCCGCTCACTGCCGGGAAGCACGTGATCCGCGTCGAGAACGACGGCGGCCAGGACCACGAGATAGTGCTGGCACGTCTGGCGCCGGGAAAGAAAGTGGAAGACCTGGCGGCGTGGGTCGAGAAGATGGATGGTCCGCCTCCGGGTGAACCCCTCGGCGGCGTCGCCACGATCCACCCGGGTGGCGTCGGCTACGTGACCGTGGATCTCACTCCCGGTGAGTACGGCTTCCTCTGCTTCGTCCCCGATGCGAAAGATGGAAAGCCGCACGTCGTGCACGGCATGGTACGGCAGTTCACGATCGGCGGGTGATCGAGGGAGCCGGGCGGCGGTCGCTAGTCCCGGCTTCCTAGCCGAGCGGTCACGATGGACTTGATGCCGCCGCGCACGTTGAAGTCGCCCACTACTTCCAGCCAGATGGGCGAGAGACGCGCGGCGAGATCGTCGAGGATCCGGTTGACCGAGCGCTCGTAGAACGTGCCGTCGTTGCGGAAGCTCCAGAGGTAGAGCTTGAGGCTCTTGAGCTCGATGCAGAGGTCGGCCGGGATGTACGTGATGGTGATCGTGCCGAAATCGGGTGCTCCACCCTGGAGCAGAGCGAGGTCGGCTGCGTCGCCCTCGATGCCGCCGATCGGGCAGAGTGACGTGAATTCAGGGCACTCCATCCGGATCTCGTAGCGGCGGCCCGGGTTCGGATTGGGGAAGGTCTCCAGGAGTTCAGCTTTCGGCATGGCCTAAGGATGCGCTCTCCGCTGTCGGCGGGGAAGCGGAGGCAGCGGATTTCCATCCAGTGTCAGTTTGACTCTGGACGGGTGGGGGGCTGAGCCTTACCTTGGAAAAAGCCGGTACACTCTGAACCGGCCTCTGCCGCCGCGAGAACGGCGTGGCGGTACCGCCCCCCGGGATTTCCCGGGGGGCTCTCTTCTTT
>JBIQLU010000190.1:0-5729 GCA_044463985.1 Gemmatimonas aurantiaca
ACCGCGACGTATCCATTGTTGTGGGGCGCGTTGCTGCAGCGGTGAAGCGGCGCCGGGGGACGGGCGTGGTGACCTGACGCTGTGCCCGCGCGACGGTAGCTTTCGCGCATGTCTACCGAGGAACGGCGGCCGTCGATCCTGGTAATCGAAGACGAGCCGAGGGTACGTCAGGCGGTCCGCGAGGCGTTGTCGGGCGACGCGAACCGGCTGCTGGAGGCCGGTGATGGCGCGGAAGGATTGCTGGCCGCCGAGTCCCACCGGCCGGACCTCGTACTGCTCGACCTCGGCTTGCCCGACCGGGATGGCTTCGAGGTGCTGCGTGCGCTCCGGCGCTGGTCGAGCGTGCCCATCATAGTTCTCACCGCGCGTCACGCGGACGACGACAAAGTCCGGCTCCTCGACGCGGGCGCCGACGACTACGTCACCAAGCCGTTCAGCAGCGCGGAGCTGCGCGCCCGCGTACACGCGCAACTGCGGCGCGCGCGGATGGCGCCCATCCCGGGTGGGGATGTGCCCGTGGCCGTGGGCGATCTGACCATCGACCTCGCGCGCCGGCGCGTGACGCGCGCGGGCGAAGCCGTGCACCTCACGCCCACGGAGTGGGGGCTCCTCGAGACACTCCTCGAACATGCCGGGCGGCCGGTCACGCACCGGCAGCTCTTCAGCGCCGTGTGGGGCAGCGCTTCGGGCGACGCGCAGCACTACCTGCGGGTCTACGTCGCTCACCTGCGACGCAAGCTCGAGGCGGACCCGTACAACCCGCGCCGGATTCTCACGGAGCCCGGCGTGGGTTACAGGCTCGAGCTGGACGAGCCGGCAACGCCGGCAGCGCCGGGATGAAGATCGGCCTCGCGCCATCCACGATACGCTCCTGGCTGCTCGCCGCGCTCGCTCTCGCCGCGGCCACGATCGGCATGGTCGCCGTGCGGTCGTCGCTCGACAGGGCACACGTCGCTCTCGTGTATCTGCTCATCGTCCTCTGCGGCAGCGCGGTGGGCGGTCGCGCGCTCGGCGTCGCGCTCGCGGCGCTCTCCTTCTTTCTGTTCAATTACTTCTTCCTTCCGCCCTATCGCACGGTCGCGGTCGCGAACCCGCTCGACTGGCTGGTGCTCGCCGCCTTCCTTGTGACGAGCGTGATCGCGGCCCAACTCCTGAACCGCGCGCAGGAGCGGGCGACGGCCGCGGAGCGGCACGCCAACGAAGTGGCGCGGCTGTCGGCGCTCGGCGCCGAGACGTTGAACGCGGGCCGGGCGGAGGAAGCCCTCGGCGCCATAGCGGATGTGATCCGCTCCACGCTCGATGTGGACCGCTGCGAGGTGTACGTGGCGGCGCGCGATCCGGCGGCGGCGACTTCGCTCCGTGTCATGGCGGTGGCGCAGCGTCCTGGAATCGCTGGCGAAATGGGAGACGTGATCCGCGGCCGGGCGAGCGCGGCTGGCGGTGAGAGTGACAGCCTGATGACGTGGGTGGCCGAGCACGGCCACGCGGTGGCGGAGCGCCTCGATGGGACGTCGCGGATCGCGTCGCGCATTGCCTCGCGCACCCGGCCGCCCGATATGGAGAAGCACGGCGGCACTACGCCGCCGGGCGACGCCATAGCCGGTCTCGAAACGTGGCACGATGCGGCCGATACCCGATCGCTTGCCATCCCGCTGCAGGTGCGCGGGCGCACGGTGGGCGTTCTCCGCATCGCGAACGCCGCCGGCCTCACGCTCCGGCCGGATCAGCACCAGTTCCTCAGCGCGCTCGCGTACTACGCGGCGCTCGGCGTCGAGCGCTCGAGGCTCACCGCGGAGGCGGAGCGGGCAGAAGCGCTGCGCGAGGTGGACCGACTCAGGAGCGCGTTCCTCGCGAGCGTATCGCACGATCTGCGCACTCCGTTGACGAGCATAAAGGCCATCGCCAACACCATCGCATCCTCCGGCGATGAGCGCGCGGCGGTGATCGAGGAGGAAGCCGACCGCCTCAACCGCTTCGTGGCCGACCTGCTCGATCTCTCCCGCCTGTCCGGAGGCGCGGTTCGACTCCATCCCGAGCTCGAGACGGCCGACGATCTGATAGGCGCCGCGCGCGAGCGCGTGCGGGCGCTGCTGGGCGGGCGGCGCATCGAGGTGGTGGACCACGACGCCGGCGATGTACTCGTCGGCCGCTTCGACTTCGTACATTCGCTGCACGTGCTCGTGAACCTGCTCGAGAACGCCAACAGGTACGCGCCGCCGGATACGCCGATCGAGATCTCCGTCGAGCGCAGCGGTCGCGTGCTTCGCTTCACCGTCAGTGATCGTGGCCCCGGCATCCCGGAGCACGATCGCGAGCGAGTCTTCGAGCCGTTCTACAGCGCGGCCCACGGGCGTCCGTCCGATTCCGGCAGCGCTGGCCTCGGCCTCTCCATCGCGCGCGGCCTGGCGGAAGCGCAGGGTGGCGCGCTCCGCTACGAGCCACGCCCGGGCGGTGGGAGTGTCTTCGTGTTCGAGCTCCCCGCGGCCGACGTCCACGAAGAATTTTGACGATTTATTTAGGCCTTCCCGCTCTTTTTTTAATGCGTTTTTGACGTCGGAGGGGATAGCCTGCTCCGTCCGACCCGCACCACGCCGAGACGCGGCGCGGCGACCGGGTCGATGGTACGGAGGATGGCTCCCAGTGTTCGACGTGGCCTACACGGCGGCGACAGTCGCCTTCTTCGCGCTCATGCTCGCGTACGTGCGTGGCTGCGAGTCCCTCGGCAAGGAAGGATCCGGCGAGGAGGATGCGCGATGAGCATCGAAGCGGTGGCCGCCGCGCTCATCGCGATCGCGCTCGTCGTCTACCTCGTCTACACGCTCCTGCATCCGGAGCGCTTCTGACCGTGCCCTCGCACGAGTGTCTCGCATGACCGCCAACGGCTGGTTTCAGATAATCTTCTTCTCGGCCGTACTGCTCCTGGTGACGAAGCCCGTGGGGTCGTACGTCGCGCGAGTCTACGATGGCTCGGCGCGCTGGCTCGCGCCCCTGGAGCGCATCATCTACCGCCTCTCGGGCATCGATCCCGAAGAGGATCAGCACTGGACGCGCTACGCGGCGGCCGTGCTCCTCTTCAGCGCGGCGTCGATGCTGGTCACCTATGTCGCGCTCCGGCTGCAGCACCACCTGCCACTGAATCCGTTCCATCGCGGGGCGGTAGTCGACAGGCAGGCGTTCGAGACGGCCGCCTCGTTCACCACGAACACCAACTGGCAGAGCTACAGCGGGGAGACGACCATGTCGTACCTCTCGCAGATGATGCAGCTCGCCTTCCACAACTTCGTCTCGGCGGCGACCGGTGTGGCCGTGGCCGCGGCGCTGGCGCGCGGGATCGCGCGGCGCTCGGCCGGGCGGATCGGCAACTTCTGGACGGATCTGGTGCGCGGGACGCTGTACATCTTCCTCCCGATGTCGCTCGTCCTCGCGCTGCTCTTCGTGCAGCAGGGGGTGATCCAGAACTTCGCCGGCTACACGACCGTGACCACGGTGGAAGGGACGAAGCAGGTGCTCGCGATGGGGCCGGTGGCCAGCCAGGAGGCCATCAAGCTGCTCGGGACGAACGGCGGCGGATTCTTCAACGCCAACTCGGCGCACCCGTTCGAGAATCCCACGCCGCTCACGAACTTCCTGTCGATGCTCGCGATCTTCATCGTCCCGGCGGGCCTCTTCTACGCGTTCGGCAGATGGGTGAAGAATCCGCGGCACGGCTGGGCGCTCTGGGCGGCGTCGTTCGTGCTCTTCTTCGCGGGTGCGACCATCACGTACTGGGCCGAGGCGCGCGGCAACCCGATCCACGCTGCACGTGGAGTGGATGTGGTGGCGTCGGCCGCGAACCCCGGCGGCAACATGGAGGGGAAGGAGGTCCGCTTCGGGATCGTGAACTCCGCGCTCTTCGCCACGGTCACCACCGATGCATCGTGCGGCGCGGTGAACAGCATGCACGACTCCTTCACGCCGATCGGCGGGATGGTACCGCTGGTCAACATGCAGCTCGGAGAGCTGATCTTCGGCGGCGTGGGCTCGGGGCTCTACGGCATGGTGATCATGGCCGTGCTCACCGTCTTCATCGCCGGCCTGATGGTGGGCCGTACGCCCGAGTATCTGGGGAAGAAGATCCAGAGCCGGGAGATACGCATGGCGATGCTGTACGTGCTGGTTTTCCCCGCCGCGATACTCCTCCTCTCGGCCGTCTCCGCCATCATCCCGCCGGGGCTGCGAGGTCTCGAGAACGCCGGTCCTCACGGCCTCTCGGAGATCCTCTACGCGTTCACGTCCACGACGGGGAACAACGGGAGCGCCTTCGCCGGCCTCACCGGCGGGAGCTACTACTACAACACCACGCTCGGCTTGGCGATGCTCATCGGGCGCTTCGCGCTGATCGTGCCGATGCTCGCGCTCGCCGGCTTTCTCGCGGAGCGCAGGACAGTTCCCGAATCCGCGGGGACATTCCCGGTCACGACGCCGCTGTTCGTGGGACTCCTGGTAGGCGTGATCCTCGTGATCGGGGCACTCACCTTCTTTCCGGCGCTCTCGCTCGGTCCGATCGTCGAGCAGCTCCTAATGCACGCCGGAAAACTCTTCTGAGACATCCCTGCGGGGTGATCCGATATGCCAACGACTGAGCGACGTCTCTTCGATCCACCGATAGTGCGGCGCGCGATCCGGGATGCGTTCGTCAAGCTCGACCCACGGCACATGATCCGCAATCCGGTCATGTTCGTGGTCCTCGTGGGAAGCGTGCTCACCACGCTCGTCCTGGTGCGCGACGTCATCGCCGCGAGTGAGCACACTACCTTCACGCTGCAACTGGCGCTCTGGCTCTGGTTCACCGTTCTCTTCGCCAACTTCGCCGAAGCGATGGCCGAGGGGCGCGGGAAGGCCCAGGCCGAGACTCTTCGGAGCACGCGCACGCAGACGACCGCCAAGCGGCTGGACGACGCTTCCGATCCACTCTCCGCCGAGCCCGTGCCCGCGGACAGGCTGCGCAAGGGCGACGTCGTGCTCTGCGGCCCCGGCGACATCATCCCCGGCGATGGCGAGGTGATCGAGGGAGTCGCGTCGGTGGACGAGTCGGCGATAACCGGCGAGTCGGCGCCGGTCATCCGCGAGAGCGGCGGCGATCGCTCTGCGGTCACCGGCGGCACGCGAGTGCTCTCCGACCACCTGACCATCCGCATCACTGCGAACCCTGGCGAGACCTTCATCGACCGCATGATCGCGCTCGTGGAAGGCGCCACCAGGCAGAAGACGCCCAACGAGATAGCTCTCACGATCCTTCTCTCCGGGCTCACCCTGATCTTCCTTCTCGCCGTCGCGACGCTGCAGCCGTTCGCGATGTACAGCGGCTCGCCGCAGGCGATCCCGGTGCTCGTGGCGCTGCTCGTGTGCCTGATCCCGACCACCATCGGCGGCCTCCTCTCCGCGATCGGGATCGCCGGTATGGACCGGATGATCCAGCACAACGTGATAGCCATGTCCGGGCGCGCGGTGGAGGCTGCCGGCGACGTTAACACACTTCTCCTCGACAAGACCGGCACCATCACGCTCGGCAATCGCCAGGCGGTGGAGCTCATCCCGGTTGGTGGCGTGACGGCGGGCTACCTGGCGGATCGCGCGCAGCTCGCGTCGCTCCCCGACGAGACTCCCGAAGGGCGCAGCATCGTGGTGCTGGTGAAGGAGAAGTTCGGGCTGCGCGGCCGGACTCTCGCCGAGGGTACTCGGATGGTGGT
>JBIQLU010000191.1:0-2173 GCA_044463985.1 Gemmatimonas aurantiaca
CGCTGCACATCGCTGACCAGGTTGCCAGGCGAGCGGTTGAAGCGCTGCCCTTCCCACTGGTCCATGTGCGCCCAGATGACGTGGCCGTCGGCGCGATGGAACTCCGTGTACACGTTGAGCAGCGCCTGCGCGTAGTAGTCGCCGGGCGGCACGTTGCCGAGACTGTCGAGCGGGAAGCCGATCGTGCCGGCGTCGATCGTAGCTGCGTTGCCGGGTGCGAGCGCGCTCACGTCGAGGCCGAAGAACGGAATGCTCCCGCCGTACGACCCAGCCCTGAAGCGCGGCTCGGTATCGTTGGTGCGCGCGAGGAAGAGGAAGACGCGGCCAGTCACCGGTGCGGATGCCACCGATCTGTCGAGCGTGATCACAGCTCGTTGGGCGCGGGCGGTGGTGGGGACGAGGGTGAGCGTCAACAGAACCAGCGGGATGAGCACCGCGACGGTCGCGAGTCTGCGAGTGAGACGTGAGCGGGTGATTGGCATCTTGCCTGCTTGGCGGTGGAGGGTCGAACAACGGGGTCAGGTCCCTAATAGTAGAGGGACCAGCAGCATTTCTGCTGGTCCCTCTACTATTAGGGACCTGACCCCGTCGTTCAGATCGCGCGGATGGCCCTCACCCGCCTCGGGAAATCCTTGTCGTCGCCATGGCGCCTGCCGTCATCGGCGAAGTCGATGTGGCCGGCCATGTCGGCGTCGTTCTGCGTGGAAGACCAGTACTGACAGTTGTCCACCATGCCGGCGTCGCGAAAGTCGCCGACGCCCTTCGCTTTCAGATTCCGATACATCTCCGCCAGCTCGTCCATCGACGGCAGGAACCAGCCGCCGATACCCGCGACGCTGAGCTGCGCGCAGAGATCCGCGGCGCTCCCCGACTCCGCGCACGCGGCGAGCATGTCCTTCGTGTTCTGCAGCCCGCTTCCGATCGCGGTGGCCGACGCGCCGGGAACCGCGCGCCGGAAGCAGCCCCACTTCGCGCCGAGGCTCTGGTCGAACGGCGCGGCCTCGAGATAGCGCCAGCCGTCGCGGGCGTGGTTCGGATTGATGTAGAAGATCAAGCCGCCGGCCGGGCCCACGTCGCCGATCTCGTACTCCCGCGTCGAGAGCCACACGCTCATCTCGCCCGCGCCGCGGTTCGCCCAGAGGTGGTACGGGATCAGTCGCGCGGGACGCGGCCCGGCCGCGACGTCGGTGACCTGACGCGCTCCGGTCTCGAGCACCACGACCGGATCGCCGAACGATCGGTCGACGGACTGCTTCAGCGGCGCGTCGGCAGCGACCATCGCGGTGAGCGCGCGTCCGCCGTCCACGTCGGGCCACTCGGCGCAGTACACTATCGGGCCGCGTTCGATGGCGAGCCGCCCACGATTCTCCACGACGCGCGCATCGGTCTGCACGTGCTTCACTTCCACGGGGAAGTCGATGGCGATCGTGTCGCCATCACGCCACTCGCGATCGAGCGTCACGTAGCCCGATGCATCTGGCACGGCCGACACGTTCTTCCCGTTGACGGCGATGCGGACCGGGCGCGTGCTCCGCTCTACGTACGTGTAGATATCGCCCGGCACAGGCTTCCCGCGCGCCCACCCCGGGATGCGCAGCTTGATGGCGCCGGCCACGTTCGCTGGTGTCGACACTGCGATCGTCGTATCTCCCGCCCACGGCATGGAGCTCTTCACAGAGAGCGCGAGCGATTTGCCGTTCACCGTGAAGGATGTCTCGTTCGAGAGATAGAGATTGACGTAGATCGCGTCTCGCTCGCCCTGCGCGTAGACGAAGCCCGGCATCGACGCCATGAAGCGCACGAGGTTGGGCGGACAGCACTCCAGCGACGCGTGCTGCCACCGCTCGTCGCGGCCGTCGCCCGCGCTCGCCAGTCGGTTTACGTAGAAGAAATGATCGCCCGAAGCGGACACGCCACTCAACGCGTTGTTGTACATCCCGCGCTCCAGCACGTCGATGTACTTCGCATCGCCCGTCGCAAGAAAGAGACGGTGGCTCAGCGTCATGAACATCATCACCGCACACGTCTCGGCGTATGCCTTGATGTTGGACAGGTCGTACGGAACGCCGAACCCTTCGTTCCCGGTGGAACCGATCCCGCCGGTGACGTAGAACTTCGAGTCAACCGCATCCTGCCACATCCGCTGACCCGCGGCGAAGTACGGCTTCAGGCC
>JBIQLU010000191.1:2273-5642 GCA_044463985.1 Gemmatimonas aurantiaca
GCGAAGTCCTTCGCGATGGTCGCCGCCGTGGCTATCGCCTTGTCGAGGAGCTCGCGGTTGCCGGCGATGCTGTAGTACGCGGTGGCGACCTCGAAGAAGTCGTTGACACGCGTCCACTCGGGATCGCGCGACAGCCGCCGAATGCTCTCGTCCACCAGCGACTGCAGGTCGGGATCGGGGTGCACGGCGAGCGACATGATCGCCGCCTCGAGCACACCGCGCCTCAGCCCACCGTGCCCGTCGCTCCGCATCAGCTTCCGCATCTCGAACGGGATGGTCACCGCGGCATTTCTCTCGAGCTTCGGCCGCCAGAACTCGTCGTTTACCTTCACCGCCGAGTACGGCGTGGGCCGGATCGGATAGTCGTCCACCGGCGTGTACTCGGCGTTGCGCATCGTCTCGCCAGCAACCATGGCAGCGGCATCGTCACCGCTGCCGCCGAGCGGCCCTCGAGCCGCGAGCGGCTTCCCGTTGACGGCCTGCGCGAGCGCGCCGACGGCGACCGGTGCGGTCAGGAGAAATCGGCGGCGAGGAATGCTCTCGTTCATATGGCCTCGATTGGCGGCTGGGTCGGGTGCTGACGTATCACGGATCCGCCATTCCCCGGAAACTGCATCGTGTCACAGCTTGACCATCACCCGCGCATGCGACTTCTGCGCGAGGAGCGGATCGCGAAGATGCCGGCCGCGAGCACCACGGCTCCGATGATGGTCCACGTGGACGAAGGACCCTGGACCGGCGCACAATTCGCGAAGCAGAGGATCGGCCGCACGTGCACGAGCCCCAGCCCCTGCAGCAGCCAGAGTCCGCCGAGCAGCACGCCGAGCACTCCGAGTATCGCAATTGTCACTTTCATCGTACTCTCCTCCTCTGCGGGAAGCGACGGGGGTCAGGTACCTGATGTAGAGGTTCCGGCAGCCAGGCTGCCGGAACCTCTACATCAGGTACCTGACCCCGTTCCCGCGAAAGCGAAGCCGATGGGCATGTCGCGCGTCAGTTTCTCCTTCGTGAGCTCGAGGCGCAGAAGCGCGATCGGCATCGAGCCCTGGCGCAGGATCTCGTCGTGGAATTGTTTCTGCGACATCTCCTTCGAGTCGACCAGCTCCTTGCGCAGCTCGCGCAGTTGCAAGGCGCCGAGCAGGTAGCCGGCCTGGTAGAGCGGCCCGTATCCCGCCGACGGGTCGAAGGAGCGACGCACTTCCGCTATCGCGTTCTCGCGTTCGTGTCCCACGCTGTCCACCAGGAAGTCCACCGCCTGCTGCGGCGACCACTGGCCCATGTGGAACTTCAACGAGAAGATGATGCGCGCGCAGCGGTGCATCCGCCAGAACAGCGCGCCTACGCGTTCCTCCGGCGTGTCGTGGAAACCGAGCTCGTACATGGTGAGCTCCCAGTACACTGCCCACCCTTCGCCGTAGAAGGGGCCGCCGCCGAGCGGCGGGCGGTAGTCGGCGTAGCGCTGGCTGTAGTAGCCGGTGAGGTTGTGCCCCGGAATCATCTCGTGGAACGCGGTAGCGTGCGACCACGGACGGTTGTTGCCGCGCATGCTCTGCTGCCGCGCGTCGAACTCCATCGTGTTGGTGGGATACGACACGCTCATCTGCCCGCCGCCCGTGAAGAACGGATTCACGAGCTGCCGCTCGGGCGTCATCATGATCATGTGCTGCGCTTCGCGATCGACCTGCGGCACGGTGACCATGTCGTTCGCTATCAGATAGTCCACGGCTTCAGTGAGAAGATCGCGGATCATCGCGGGCTGTCCGCCCGGCGGCGGGTGCATGGTCTTCGTCTTCTCGAGCGCCTTCTTCCAGTCATCGCCGTAGCCCATCTCGCGCGAAGCTTTCTTCATCTCCTCCACGCACCACGCGTACTCGCGCTCGCCGAGCGCGATGAGCTGCTCGGGTGTGTCGAGGATGAGAACATCCTGCAGATCGCGGATGAGTCCTTCGCGGCCGCGCGCCGGTCCGGGGATGCCGCTGTCGTCGGCCTTGCGCGGATTCGTGGTGGGAAGCGGCTTGCCGATGCGCGAGCGCCCCATCTCGGCGAGGTACTTCACATACAGGTAGTCGACCTGCGCGTTCCTCGTGAGATGATCGAAGTCGAGCTTCTGCAGCGCCGCGAGCCAGCCGTTGTAATAGGCCGAGTCGTGCGCGGGCGGCTTCGCGGCATCGCGCCGACGGCGGCCAAGCCCCTGCTCCTCGAGGAAGCGGCGGGTGATGCCGGCCATCTCATCCTGCGGGAGCCGTATGATTTCCTGAAGATCGGGCACTCCACTATGCTCTGGCGCGGGCGAAGGCTCGATGTTCAGCGCGACGACGGGGAGGTTCGACGACTTCTTCGCGGGCGCGACCTTCGTCTTCAGGAACGTCGAGTATTCCGCGAGCGACGAATCAGCGTGCGTGTACGGGAGCTCCACCCACCAGGTGAAGGTCGGATCGTAGCCGTTGTAGAACGTGTTCCAGTACGCGAGTCCATCGCGGAGCTGGTCTACAGCCTCGGCGGCGTTCGTGGCCTGCGTGGCGCTCGCCGTGAGCGTTCCCGCGGCGAGCTTCGAGCGAAGCTCGGCGATCTCCCGCGTGACGTCGGTGAGCGTTCGCGCCGCGGACTCGCCATCCACATCCTGGATCTCGATGCGCGCTTCGATCAGCGAAATCAACTCGGGAGAGAAGGGGATGAGTGGCGAGATCCCGGAGAGTGTGGCGGTCTGGGAGTCGAGTACCTTCAGGTCGCGATCGATCATCGCGCGAAGCTTCGCGAGGTCGGCGCGGCCCTCGGGCGAGAGGGAGGACGCATCGATCTTCTCGAGCGCATCCTGCCACGACATGTCGAAGCGTCTGAGGCGAGCGATGCGGTTCGGCGAGATCACGACCTCCTTCGCGGGGTCGTGCGCTGCGGAGTCGCCTCCTGCGCGAGCGCCGGGCCGTCCGCCGTCACGGGCACCCTGCGCAGCGGCGCGCGAACGCGGGTTCCGCGTGCCACCGGCATAGTCGGTGATGAGAAGCGCGTGGTCGGCGGTATAGCGCGTGAGCACGAGTCGCAGCTCGCTATGTCGCGGCGCGAGGAGCGCGCGGAGATCGGCGGGCGGCTTCGGGTTGGCTGCGGTCGCCGTGTTGCGAGCGCCGCGCGCCTGGGCCGCGACCGGTTGTGTGGCGACGGCGAGCGTCGCCGCCAGACAGGAGCCCACTATCCACCACCGTTTCACGATCGGCATACGAGTTCCTCGTTTCTGTCGATAGATCCGGAGTCGCGGGGGGGCCGCGACCCGGTGGCGCAGTCGGGCAGCGCCAGCCGGCCTCGTGTATTGTATCCATTATACGGTGCCATGTCCATCTACGGGGTCAGGTACTCGATGGTAGAGGGGGTGCTGCC
>JBIQLU010000192.1:0-3591 GCA_044463985.1 Gemmatimonas aurantiaca
CACCTCTCGGAAGCCCTCCCACCCCCAATCCCCCACCCATGCGGGCCACATTGTAGAGCCCCCAGCGGCGTGGCGGCTGGAGCCTCTACATTGAGTACCTGACCCCGTCTAAGCGGGAGCTATCTCGGGGCCGCCGAGGAGCGGCGGCTTCGCCGGCTTCGGCTGGGCGGCCGGAGTGGTCGGCGTAGGAGTCGGCTTCCCGGCGGGCGTGGGCACCTTGCGCGGAGGCAGGGTGCCGCCCTCGATGAGGATGGCGATATCGTCCGACGTGAGCGTCTCGCGATCCAGCAGTGCACCGGCGATGGCGTGGAGCAGGTCGATGTTGTCCTCCAGCGTCTTCTTCGCCCGGTCGTACGACTCCGTGAGGAGCTTTGCCACTTCGGCATCCACGAGCTGCGCCGTCTTCTCCGATACCTCGCGCCGGTGACTCAGCTCGCGGCCAAGGAAGACCTCCTGCTCGTTGTCGCCGACGAGCATCGGCCCGACGGCGTCGGAGAGCCCCCACTGCGACACGTAGCGGCGCGCCAGCGACGTTGCCTTCTGGATGTCGTTCGCGGCACCCGTGGTGACCTTGTCGTGTCCGAAGATGAGCTCCTCCGAGACGCGGCCGCCGTACGTCATCACCAGCATCGCCTCGAGCTGCTGGCGCGTGATCGAGTAGCGGTCCTCTTCCGGAAGCGTGAAGGCGAGGCCGAGCGCGCGTCCGCGCGGCACGATCGTGACCTTGTGCAGCGGGTCGCAGCCGGGCGTCTTGATGGCGCACACGGCGTGGCCGGCTTCGTGATAGGCGGTGTTCCGCTTCTCGCTCTCCTTCATGACCATCGACTTCCGCTCGGCGCCGAGCATGACCTTGTCCTTCGCCTCCTCGAGGTCGATGAGGTAGACGCGCTCGTGCGCGCGCCGCGCGGCGAGGAGCGCCGACTCGTTCACCAGGTTTGCGAGATCGGCACCGGACATGCCCGGAGTTCCGCGAGCGATCACGCCGGGATCGACGTCATCGGCAACCGGCACCTTGCGCAGATGCACGCGCAGGATCTCCTCGCGGCCGCGCAGGTCGGGGAGGTCCACCATCACCTGGCGGTCGAAGCGACCCGGGCGCAGGAGCGCCGGATCGAGCACGTCGGGGCGGTTGGTGGCCGCGATGAGGATGACACCATCGTTCGATTCGAAACCATCCATCTCCACGAGAAGCTGGTTGAGAGTCTGCTCGCGCTCGTCGTGGCCGCCACCCAGGCCGGCGCCACGATGGCGACCGACGGCGTCGATCTCATCGATGAAGATGATGCACGGTGCGTGCGCCTTCCCCTGCTCGAAGAGATCGCGAACGCGGCTCGCGCCGACGCCGACGAACATTTCGACGAAGTCCGACCCGGACATCGAGAAGAAGGGCCGTCCCGCCTCGCCCGCGACGGCGCGCGCGAGGAGAGTCTTCCCCGTACCCGGAGGCCCCACGAGCAGCACGCCCTTGGGAAGCCTTCCACCCAGACGCGTGTAGCGCTGCGGGTCCTTCAGGAACTCGATGATCTCCTCGAGCTCCTCCTTCGCCTCGTCGGCGCCGGCGACATCCGCGAAGGTGACCTTGGGAGTATCGCCAGTGAGCAGCTTCGCCTTGCTCTTGCCGAAGCTGAACGCCTTCGCGCCACCGGCCTGCATCTGCCGGAACAGGAAGAGCCAGAAGCCGAAGATGAGGATGTACGGCAGCCACATCACGAGGTAGTTCCCGAACGACGGCTTCGCGTCCTCCGCCTGAATCACCACGTTCTTGTCGCGCAGCCGCTCGACTTCCTTGGAGTCGTTCGCCACGGGGAGCCGCACGGTGAACTTGTTCACGTCCTTCTCGCCGACGTGGATACGCGACTTCAGCTCACCCGTGATGACCTTGCCATCCTGGATGGTGACCTTGGAGACGTTGCCGCGGTCCAGCTCCTGGCTGTACTGCGTGTAGTCGATCTCCGTGGGCGAGTTCCCCGCCCCTCCGGAGAGCCGGAAGAAGGCGATCGGGATCAGGATGATCAGGAGCCAGAACGAGAGAGTCTTCGAGAGACGTCCCCAGTTGAGTTCCTTCTTGGGCGGTTTTCTATCTGCCATTACTGCAAGCTCGCGATATAGGGCAAGTGACGATAGTTCTCAGCGTGGTCCAGCCCGTACCCAACCAGGAACTCCTGTGGCGCGTCGAATCCGACCCACCGCACTGGATATGAGAGATGCCTGGCGACCCGCTTATGTAACAGAGCGCAAATTTCGAGCGACCGGGGCCGCCTGGAGGACAGGATATGCATCATGCGATCCAGAGTCAGTCCTGAATCGATGATGTCTTCCACCAATACTATGTGTCTACCCTCCAGTTTGGTTTCAGGATCGTAGACCAGGCGAACTTCTCCGCTCGATACAGTCGAGCTCCCGTAGCTGGCTGCGACCATGAAATCTACCTGGAGTGGCCGCAGGATCTGGCGCACCAGGTCGCCGAGAAAGATGAAGCTCCCCTTGAGGAGACCGAGCACCAGGAGATCACCGGACGGATAGGCGGCGGTTATCTCGTCCGCCAGCTCCCTGACGCGCCGCACGATCCGCTCCTCGTCGAAGGCGATCCGCTTCACCGCTCGCCCATCCAGGCGTGGATCGTTCGTCGTGCCGCTCACATTCGTAGACGATTTTCGCTCGCTTCGAGAGCTTTACGGAAGGCGCGCCGTGACGCACGCCGGGAATCCAGATAATCTCGCCGTCGGCCACCACCACGGGCCAGCCTTGGCGCCGTACGGCGTCGATACCTGCATCGCGGAAGAGCCCTTTCACCCTTCTCGGAGCGGCCGCCCCGAACGGAATCATGCGGTCGCCGGAGCGCCACGCCCTCACCAGGAGCTCGGCATCCGCTGGCAGCGCCGCCAGCCACCTGTCCCGCCCTTCCACTCGCTCCGTGCCCGTCAGCACCGCTTCGGCTATACCCGCACGACCGCCCGATTCACCACTCGACGCATCGCCAGCGATCCGGAAGCTCCACTCTCCGAAGCGCACACCGCTCGCGAGTGGGAGCGCGCCACGCGGCGCGTCGTCCGACCGAGCACTTCGCAGCACGATCATGCCTCGGTGCAGAACGGCTTCCCATCCGCCCGAAAGCTGAAT
This sequence comes from Gemmatimonas aurantiaca, assembly GCA_044463985.1. Taxonomy (GTDB): domain Bacteria; phylum Gemmatimonadota; class Gemmatimonadetes; order Gemmatimonadales; family Gemmatimonadaceae; genus JADGGM01. The sequence goes on from JBIQLU010000192.1 coordinate 3,121, forward strand.
TCGCGCTCCCGATCCACCCCTAATTGTAAACTCGGTGATGCGCTCGGTTCCACGCCTGTCGAGCACCGCGTCCACTCGCGCCGCCAGCGCCGGCCACAGGAGTGCAAGCGAAGCCGCATCATAGTCCAGCAGGCCGGAGCGGGCAACCTGGAGTGTGCCATCCACCACGTTCGCGTTCACGCTGCTCTCGACGAACGCGTCCACCGCTTCGCGCAGGAGTGCGGCGCGGCGGGCGATGTCGACCAGCTCACTCGAGAAACCGGGGTCGGCCCGCTCCAGCGCCGGGAGCAGGTCGTGCCTCGCCCTGTTGCGCAGATGGGCGCGCGAATCGTTCGACGGATCTTCCACCCATTCGACGCCGAGTTCCCGCGCGTACTCCGCCACTTCATCTCTCGTGACCGAAAGCAGCGGGCGCACGACGTCGCTTCGCGCGAAGAGACCGGCGAGGCCGCGAGCGCCGCTCCCGCGCAG
>JBIQLU010000192.1:3691-5617 GCA_044463985.1 Gemmatimonas aurantiaca
ACGCGCTCCGGAAAGTTCCGCGCGAAGACGTCGAGCAGCACCATCGAATCGCGCCCGCCCGAGACGGCGAGCACTAGAGGGTCTCTGCCCCGCTTCCCATCCTCGAGAGCGGCGGAAGCCGCCGCTCGGACGCGATGCGCGAGACCGGTGTGGACCGGGCGCTTCTTCCTGCTCATGAGGAAAATTACACCCACGGGGCTGAACAGCGTCAAAGCGCTACCCCCGGCTGGCACGTGCCTCGCCCGCCCGCTAGATTGTCGCGCGTACGGACGCCCGATCGTGGGGCGCGGGGACTGATTCCTTCGGTGAGGACCACCTTGGAGACACACGGACCACTTGGCACGCTCTGGATCAGCATCGGGCTCGGCTGCTTCTACATTGCCCTGCTCTGGCTGAATCTTCTGCTCGGCCACATGCTTACGCCGCTCTTCATGCTCACCGCCTCGCACCTTTTCGGCGGCAGGAAGCGCGCTCGCGCGAACGAGCGCGGCTGATTCGAGCGGGCGCCCCCGCCCCGGCCCGCTCTCCCCTCGAAAACGGACACCCTTACCCCGCTCCCCCGTCGCAGTGGCGCGAGCGATGCAATAGATCCCTGCGAGCGACATCTCACACTCATTTGCGGGGGGTGCCGATGCTGGGATACAAGTTTTTCGAGGAGTACATCGACGGCAAGCTCGAAAGCAGCTCGGGCAACGTCATCGCCATAGATCTCACCAGCGATTCGTTCGTACAGGAAGGCGGCGTCTGCTACGGCGCCGTGGTCGCGATTCCCGACAGGGCGAGACCGAACAGCCCGGTCTTCAAGCGACTGTTCAACGCGGAATATCTTGGCGCGCGCTGCAGGCGCATCTCCGAAGCGAGAGCGCGACTGATCCACCCGCGCCTCTTCGAGTATCTCGACGCGATGGCGTGATGCATTGAAGCCCGTCCAGGTGAATGGACGGGCTTCGACACGCTGCCTGCCTGCTCTACACTGCCGTCTGATCTCGTGGAGCCGACGTCGAGCGACGACCGGCGCCGCTTCCGAGCACGTTCAGCTCTTGTGGCGGAAGATGATCCGGCCGCGGGTGAGATCGTAGGGCGACACCTGGATGCGCACGCGATCTCCCGCCAGTACGCGGATTCTGAAGCGGCGCATGTTGCCGCCCAGCGTCGTGAGGACCGTGTGGCTGTCGCTCACGGCCACGCGGAAGGTGGCGTTGGGCAGAACTTCAGTGACGGTTCCTTCGAGCTCGATGGAGTCCTGTTTGGACACGGTCAGCTCTCCGGGTCTTGCGAGCGGTGCACGCTCAATGGGCGCGGCGCAACGCCCGGGCGCTCCGCTGACGTGCTGCGCCCGCCTTGCGCTGGCGCGCTTCGCTGGGCTTCTCGTAGAAGCGCTTGCGACGAAGGTCCTTCAGGACCCCGGCACGTATCACCTTGCGCTGAAACTGCTTCAGCGCTACGTCGAGCCGATCGTTCTCGCCAATCACGACTTCAACCACGACACATCCTGTGCTGAGGGAGTGGGCCGAAACCACGACAAAAAAATAAGGACCTGGAACTGGCCAAGTCCGACTGCGAACTTCGCGCCGGCCGGACGCACCGCCTCGCGGTGGAACCTGTCCGGACGCTGCCACACAACCTAGCTTCCCATCGATCCGATGGCAATGGACCGGACTGCGAAAACGGACCCGGGACACCCACTTGCCATGGTCCTTCCCTGCGCCCCATCAACCGGAGCTCGCGCCCTATGAAATCCGGCAAGCTCGTTGCCGCCCTCGTGGTGGCTGCCCTCGTTGCCTTCCTCCTCTACTCCACGCTCGGCGCCCAGCGCGTGCAGTGCCGCTCCTGCGCCGAGTTCAATGGTCAGCGCAACTGCGCCACCGCCACGGCCGCCACCCGCGAAGAGGCGGCCCGCTCCGCCCAGACCACCGCCTGCGGTAC
>JBIQLU010000193.1:0-5576 GCA_044463985.1 Gemmatimonas aurantiaca
CCCTTGATGCTGTCCAGCGGCACGTCGAACTCTTCGACAGCCCACGCCATGAGGTCGGCGATCGCATCGAGCTGCTTCGGCGTGGGCTCCTGCAGGTTGTAGTTGCCGATCACGCTGATCAGGAAGTGGCCGGACGGGTCGTACGTTGTGTTGGTCTCGCCCATGTAGTGCCAGTCGCGCCCCTCGTAGATGTTGCCATCGAGGTCGAGGAGGTAGTGGTAGGGGACATCCCACCAGTTCCGATCGCTCGCGCTCCACGATTGCAGATTGCGGAGGAGGCGCACCGGGTCGTCGCCGGGGAGGAGCGGCCTGGCGCTCCCTTCGTGATGGAGTGTGATGCTGGTGATCTTCTGCGGCACCCGCAGCCGCAGCTCCGCACCGCCGGCCACGAGCGACGCCGCGACGTTCGGCGGCACCGATGCAAGCGTTCCGACCTCCAGCGCCACAAGCCCGTTGCCCAGCTCTCCCTTTGCATAGATCGCGACCACGGCGACATGATAGCCGTTCCAGTTGAAGGCTTCCCCCTCGCGCACGAGTCGCTCTTCCAGCGCATCGCGAGCGCGCAGCTCCAGGCGCACAAGATCGACCTTCACCACGGAGGACGAATCCGTGGAGCGCACCGCCGATGAACCCGCGGCTGCGGCTGGCGCGGCCACGGAATCGGTGGACGTGCTCAGAACCTCGATGGAGAGATCGTGGAACGTGAGCGTGCCGCCCGGCGGCTCGTTGCGACGTACCGCGTCGGCGGGATATCCGAGCGGCGGCTGCGACTCCCACTGCGAGTGCGGAATGATCGCAGGCTGCGGCACAGGATGGCCGGCGCGTACCGTGGCGCAGCCTACGACAACGGCGACGGCTGCGGCGGGGATGTATCGGGCGTATCTCATCCGTGGCAGGATTGGAGGGCGTGTGATGCTGGAGGGTACTCCGCGTGTCTCCGACGAGTATAGTGAAGAAGCGCCCGGCTTGCAGCATGGACGGTCCCGTCGATTCCGTTCACCACCGGCATTCACCGGTCCACACATCCACCAATGACGCTCTCTCGTCGTGCCTTTCTGCAACACGGTCTGACGGCGACGGCGACGCTGCCGCTGGCGCGGCACTGGCCGCGACAGGCGTCCGACGTCGCCATCGATGCACCGTCCTCCGGCAATCCGATATTCCCCGGCTGGTACGCCGATCCCGAGGCACGGATCTTCGAGGGTGAGTACTGGATCTTCCCCACGTATTCGGCGCCCTACGACGAACAGCTTTTCTTCGACGCGTTCTCGTCGCACGATCTCGTGACGTGGACGAAGCATCCGCGCGTGTTGCGCGCCGAGAGTTTTTCGTGGGTGAAGCGTGCCGTATGGGCACCGTCAGTCGTGCATCGCGATGGCTGGTACTACATCTTCTTCGGCGCGAACGACATCCAGAGCGACGAGCAGCCAGGCGGGATCGGCGTCGCGCGGGCGCGCCATCCGGCGGGTCCCTTTCACGACCACCTCGGCCATCCGCTCATAGACGCCTTTCACAACGGCGCACAACCCATCGATCCGTTCGTGTTCACCGACGGTGATGGCGCGCACTATCTGATCTACGGCGGCTGGCGCCACTGCAACATCGCGAAGCTGAAGACGGACTTCACCGGCTTCGTCCCTTTCGATGATCACTCGACGTTCCGTGAGATCACCCCGAAAGGCTACGTGGAAGGATCGTGGATGTTCATCAAGGATGGGAAGTACTATTTCATGTGGTCCGAAGGCGGGTGGACGGGACCCGATTACGCCGTAGCGTATGCCATCGGCGATTCGCCGCTCGGTCCATTCGAGCGAATCGGCACGATTCTCCAGCAGGATCCGAAGGTGGCCACGGGCGCAGGGCATCACTCGGTGCTGCACGCACCGGGATCGGACAGATGGTACATCGTGTACCATCGCCGCCCGCTCGGCGATCACGGTCGCGATCACCGGGTGGTCTGCATCGAGGAGATGCACTTCGATTCGCGCGGCAGGATCGAGCCGGTGGTGCTCACGAATACAGGAGTCGAGAGGGACGTGCTCTCGAGGTGAGCTCCGTTCGACGGGGTCAGGCACTTTATCGTAGAGGTCCCGGAAGCCTTGCTTCCGGGACCTCTACGATAAAGTGCCTGACCCCGTCTGATGACGCAGCGGTAGCACCAGCTAGTCGTTTCGATCGCTCCTGGCCACGAAGCGATCTCGTAGGTACGCGGCTACAGCGGCATCTTCAGTCTGATTATTCGCTGCCGCCATGGTGAGCGCGTAAAGCTCCGCGGGCGGCACGTGCAACTCCTTACCGTTCAGCGCAAGGAACACGAGCGCGCACGCGAGTGCTGTGCGCTTGTTGCCATCGCTGAATCCCTGCGACCTGGCAAAGCCTACGAGGTAGGCCGCCGCCAGATCCGCCAAGTCGGCTGAGGGATCGTAAGACCAGCGGTTGATGGGCCTGGCCAGCGCGGAGAGTACCACGTTGGCATCGACTATTCCGTGCGCTCCGCCGTAGCGCTCGATCTGCTGGGCATGGATCGCGAACAGAGTGGGCTGCGTGATCCACTTCGGTTCAGCCGGCAGCTCCCGCTCACTCACTTGGCGAGTGCGCGGAACACGCTGTCGTATTCCGCCATGATCTTCGCGTGCGCCTCGAGCGCCTCCGCCGTCTCGGATGTGTGCGGCACGACGCGAAATCCGCCCAGCCCATCCTCGATCCAATCGAGTTCCTGACCGGGCTGGATGGCAAGCCGCCTGGCGACCTCGGCAGGAAGTGTTACGATGACGGAGGCGCCTTGGGCGCGCGTGCGGCTGGTGAGAATTGCCATGTTCACCCCTTGATATTCAGCCATCTACCGAATGTCACACTGAAGTCACACTCGTAAGATATGAGACTTTAGTCGCACTGACAAGTAGCTGGCTCGATCTCGCGTCTCTCCGCGGAATTGCCCACGGTATGTCGTTGTTGGCCCGCGATCCAGCGGGACGGCGCGCCCCTCCCCTTGCGTTTCTATGTATGTCATCCAATATTACCACTCACATAGAAACCCGAGGGGAACATGCCGGACCCCAACATCGAAGTCCTCCGCGGCACCCTCGACCTCCTCATCCTCAAGGCGGTGAGTTGGGGACCGGCGCACGGCTACGCAGTCGCGCGCTGGATCGAACAGGCGGCCGACGATGTCCTCCGCATTGAGGAAGGCTCGCTCTACCCCGCACTTCACCGGCTCGAGACGCGCGGGTGGATCGCGGCCGAGTGGGGGACGTCGGAGAACAACCGCCGCGCGAAGTTCTACACGCTCACCTCGAAGGGGCGCGCGCAACTGCGCGTCGAAGCCTCCAACTGGACGCGCTTCGCCCACGCGGTCTTCGCGGTGCTCGAGGCGCCGCCGGAACCCGCATCATGACGAAGACTCCCGCCTGGCGACGCTACCTCCGCTTCTGGGGCTCCAACATCGATGACGATGTGGATGAGGAGTTCGACTTCCACATCGAGATGCGCGTGGAGGAATACGTGGCGCGCGGAATGACGAAGAGCGAAGCGCGACTTGCCGTGATGGAGCGACTCGGGGACGTGGATGCCGCGCGCAGCGAGTGCATCGAGCTCGGCAAGGTGCGTGAGAGGCATGCCCGACAGGCCGATTTTGTCGACGGTTTGCGCGCCGATCTTCGCTTCGCGCTTCGCTCTCTCACTCGCACGCCTGGCTGGACGGCAGTCGCATTGCTCACGATCGCCCTGGGGACCGGCGCTACGACGACTGTGTTCAGCGTCGCGGACACGCTTCTCGTTCGCAACATTCCCTATCCCGACGCGTCGCGGATCTTCATGGCGATGCGTGAATTCACGATCGACGGAAAGAAAGCGTTCGCGAGTGTGCCTCTCGCGGCTGTACACGAATGGAGCGAGAACTCGCGCACGATCGAGAGCATCGTGCGGTTCGGGCGGACATCCGGCCCTCTCGGCGATGGTCCCGACACGATTACCACCCACGCCGCGATCATCGACACGGGTTTTCTCGCGTTCGCCGGTACGCGCCCGTTGATCGGACGCAACTTCACCGCGGAGGAGACGACGCCAGGCGGTCCGGGCGCCGTCCTGCTCACCGAACGGTTCTGGCGACGGCAGTTCGGCGGGTCGCACGACGTGATCGGCAAGGTAGTGCAGCTTAGCGGTCGACCACTGACCGTCGTTGGAGTCGTGCCCGCGTCATTCTCCCTTCCGGATTTCACGACCGAGCCAGCCGACGTGCTGCTGCCATTCGTCATCATGCCTGACCGAAGGGGTTTCGCGCAGGTGATGATACGGTTGCGGCCCGGCGTTTCGAAGGAGATCGCAACCGCCGAGCTGAATGCCATAGCGAAACGTGCAGACGTTGCCACCCCTCGGGTCGCCGCGAATATCGATCCGACGCCGATGCATGTGACCCTTGCCCGTCCGCAGGACCGCCTCGCGATTCGTCAGGCATTGGTCATGCTCACCGGCGCCGTCGCGCTCCTGCTTCTCGTGGCATGCACGAACATCGCCCATCTGCTCCTTGCGCGTGGTGCGAGCAGGGAGCGCGAGCTCGCCGTTCGCCATGCCCTCGGCGCGGGGCGTCGGCGACTCCTCCGCCAGCTCGTCACGGAAAGCGTGGTGCTCGCGATGATCGGAGGCACGCTGGCCGCCCTGGTTGGGTGGGGCGGACTCCGGGTGCTGAACGCGGTGCGGCCGGAAAAGCTCGTTGCCCTCTCGCACGCGTCCGCACGAAATCACACGCTCGCGATCGCCGCGGTTCTTGCGCTCACGTCCGGCTTCGCGATCGGGCTCCTTGCAGCGCTTCGCATCGCGCGTCGAGAGCTGGGGACATCGCTCCGCGCCGGCGCATCGAGCGCGCCACCTGGCGGGCGCCGCCTGCGTGCGACGCTCGTGGTCGGGGAGGTCGCTCTCTCCACTACGCTGCTCGTGGGCGCGCTCCTCCTCATCCATGCCGTGTTCGCCCTTCAGCATACTCGACTCGGTTTCGAAGCGCGCGATCTCTGGGCGGTGACATTCCCTGTGAACCAGGACGCAACTTCGGAGGAGCGTGTTGCATTCGCCAGACTGGTCCGGGAGCGCGCTGCCCTCATACCGGGAGGGAGCCGCGCGACGGTTGCGAGAGATGCGCCCGGGATCGGCAAGTTCGTCGCCCTCTCGTCTTTCGAGACTCCCGAACATCCGGCCGACGGTGTCGAGCCGATGGGCACCGGGCAGGAATTCGTGGCGCCGGACTATTTCTCGGTGATGGCCATGCCGCTGACCGCCGGGCGGACATTCGACGAAGGTTCTGCCGCACGGAATGAGGTCATAATCAACCGCACGCTGGCACGGGAGATCTGGCCGGAGGGTGATGCGGTCGGCCGCCGCTTTCGGAACACCATCAGCGTACCTGGCGGGCCGGCCGAGGAGTGGCAGACAGTGATCGGCATCGTCCCGGACGTCGTCAACAGTCTCGTGGAGAGCGCGACGCAACCGACCATTTATCGGCCATTCGATGCGGCGACCAACACGAGGCAGACGACGCTGCTGATTCGCCTGAATGGCGAGAACCCGGCAGCACGGCTCCGGCAGTT
>JBIQLU010000194.1:0-5561 GCA_044463985.1 Gemmatimonas aurantiaca
CAGCGACAGGTAATACCCGGCGAAGCGCGCCTCGATCTCGTCGCGCTCGCCGCTCGCCGTCAGTCGCTCCATACTGTACTGGCGCACTGTCTCGAGCAGCCGGTAGCGCGCGACGCCGTCGCCGGGTTCCATCACCACCAGCGACTTGTCCACGAGCGCTGCAACGCCATCGAGTATGTCCTCGGGCTGAAGCTCTCCGCCCGCGCATACACGCTCGGCGGCGTCGAGATTGAAGGTGCCGGCGAAGACCGAGAGCCTGTCGAGCAGGAGTCGCTCACGCGCGCCCAGGAGAGCGAAGCTCCATTCCATGGTAGCGCGGAGCGTGCGGTGCCTGGGCAGCGCTGTACGACTGCCGGTGCTGAGGAGGCGGAAGGCGTCATCCAGCCGACGGGCGATCTGCTCCGGTGAGAGGACGCGGACGCGCGCGGCAGCGAGCTCGATAGCGAGCGGAATACCGTCCAGCCTGCGGCAGATCTCCTCGATGGCGGCGCCGTTCGCCTGAGTGTGGGCGAACGAAGGCAGTGCCGAGCGTGCGCGCTCCACGAACAGTTCGACTGCCTCGCGATCGGCGAGTGGTGGAACCAGCCACGCGGTTTCGCCCGCCACGCCGAGCGCCTCGCGACTCGTTGCCATGACGACCAGTTGCGGACACGACCGGAGAAGCGACTCGACAAGTGCGGCGCATGCCTCTACCAGATGCTCGCAGTTATCGAGCACGAGGAGGAAGCGGTCGTTCGCGATGTCGTCGGTCAGGAGCTCCAGCGGCGCAATGCCCGGCCGCTCGACGACGCGGAGCGCTTCGCTCACGAGTTGGGGGAGGAGCGCAGGCTCGGAGATCGGCACCAGGTCCACCCAGCCGATGCGCGCGAAGCCCGGAGCGCTGCGCGATGCGATCTCGAGTGCGAGGCGAGTCTTGCCGCTCCCGCCAGCTCCGGTGAGCGTGATGAGTCGCCGTGCGGCGACGAGGTGCACGAGGTCGTCCAGCTCCCTGTCACGACCGATGAACGGCGCGAGGGATACCGGCAGGCCGGTAGCCGTGGCGTGGGTCGGGGCGAGCGACAGCGCGGCGGACGTCATCAGCACCGGATGGCCTGAGCGGAGAGGGGAGTACAATACAGGCGGCGGGTCGCCGCATCAAGCGGGCGCGCCACCTTCCCCACCGCTCAGGAAAGACGAGGCCAGGGGAATCGCGTCGTCGTCGGCGATCCCCCGGCGCAGAACGAGCAGCGGCACAGCGCAGTCGTTCGGCAGCGTTCCGAGCAGCCGGCCTGGCAGCGCAGCGTCACCTGCATCGCGCACTATCAGAACGAGACGCGAGACCTGTTCGGCCCCATCGAGGGTCAGTTCCAGCGCGTCGGTACAGAAGGGCTCGGCCGCGAGGAGTGCGACGCTCGAGGTGCCGAGCCCCTCGAGAAAGTCGCCGAGCCACTCGAGCGTCGATGTCCTGTCGTCGTTCGGCGCGGGCGGTTCCGGAACGATGAGCCGGAAGCGCGTCGCCAGTGATTCCATGAGCGATGGCCAGAGCGCGTCGGGGTCGCCGTCGTAGAGCAGCAGCACCGCCTGTCCCGCGCCCGATCGGCGGTAGCGCATCACTCGATCGTGAACGCGCACCTCGGCCCAGGTAGCGTCGCGCGAGCGCGTGGAGGGGAGAGGAGGATTGGGCATGGACCGATCCTAGCCAGAGCCGCTTACGAGATGCTTACAGGCGGTGGCAGGCGGGTGGCGCCCCGTGCCCGAGCGCGCTGTAAGAAGAGAGTTGTGGCGCTGCGCAATGAGTAAGCGGCACGCAGCATCATCCCCGCGTCGCCAGGCCGCGGCACACACTGGTGAAGCTCCGGTGCCGGGCCACTGACGATCCTCCGATCGTTCGACAGTCGCGACAGCAACGCCGCCAGGCGGCCAGTAAACAGAGAGGCTGCTCCCATGACGCGTATCACGCGCAGATACATTCTCACCGCCTTCGTCGCCAGCTCGATGCTCGCGCTCGCCATCGCCGCGTGCAGCAGTTCGGTGGAAGCTCCGGGAGAGCAGGATCAGGACGACGTTCGTTACGGACCGGCCATGACCCTCGGCAACGGCACCGTGCGCACCTACGTGGAGCTCGACCCCGACGATCCCAATAAACCCATCGAGGTTGGCGTGGCGATGAGCGAGGGAGTCATGGATGGCCTGCCCGACGGATCGGACATGAGCTCCGCCATGACGGGGCACGACGCGCACGCCAGCATGGCAATGGCGATGTACGTGAACCTGCTCGACATGCCGACGGACAATCCCACGCCGTACACCTTCGTGCAGCTCGACTGGAATCCGGATGGGCACGAACCGGCCGGTGTGTACGACATTCCGCACTTCGACTTCCACTTCTATACGGTGTCCAGGGAAGTACGCAGTGCGATCATGCCCAGCGACGAGCACTACGCGGAGAAGGCGGCCAACTTCCCGCCGGCAGAGCAACGGGCGCCGTTCTATGTGGACGCGGCGACACCAGTGGGGATTCCGCCCGCGATCGCGGCGGTGCCGGAGATGGGGCTGCACTGGCTCGACGTCCGTTCGCCCGAGTTGCAGGTGATCGCGGGCCATCCCGAGAACTACCAGCCATTCACGAAGACGTTCATCTACGGATCGTGGGACGGCAAATTCATCTTCGACGAACCGATGATCACCCGAGCGTACATCATGTCGAAGCGCGACGCCGCGGATCCTGCGGCGCGCGATGAGGTGATTTCCGTTCCCATGCCCGAGCAGTACGAGCCGGCCGGTTTCTATCCGGGAGCGTACCGAATCTCGTGGGATTCGGACGCGAAGGAGTACCGGGTGGCGCTCACCGAACTTGCGTGGCGCGACTGAAACGGGGAACGGCTCGGTTGTTCGCGAGCTCTCGTTACACCCGTGCTGGCCTCCGGGCAGGCACGGGTGTATGCTATGAGCTCACTTCGCACCCAGGTGGATTCATCGTGTCAAAGCGCATCGTGTCGACAATCGGCCGCTCCTGCGCGGCCATCCTCGCGGCAGGGGCCATCGCATCGACAGCACACGCGCAGCTCGCGTCATCGCACGCCGCGCGGCTCTCCAGCGGGATCGACACCACCACCTTCGATCACTCCGTGCGGCCGCAGGACGACTTCTTCCGCTATGTGAATGGCGGTTGGCTCAAGACCGCGCAGATCCCTGCCGACGCATCGAGCTGGGGCGCGTTCCAGGAGTTGCGCGAGGAGAGCCGGACCGCGCTGCACGAGCTCTTCGAGGAGGCGAGCAGGTCGCATGCGGCGCGCGGGAGCGCCAGGCAGAAAGTGGGCGACCTGTACGCGAGCTACATGGACAGCGCGCGCGTGGAGGAGCTGGGGATCGCTCCGCTGCGCCCGATGCTGGATCGGGTTGCACAGCTCCGCAGCGGCGCCGACGTCGCGCCGACGCTCGCGTACTTCGCCAGGATCGGCGTCGGCGGTCCGGCATCCGTGCGTGTGGGCGCCGATCCGAAGAACTCGTCTGTGAACATCGTTCAGGTGAGCCAGTCGGGACTCGGGCTCCCGGATCGCGACTACTATCTGAAGAAGGACGCGAAGATGGCGGCTACGCGCGATGCGTACGTCGCGTACATCACGCGGGTGATGGAGCTGGCGAAGCAGCCCGATCCCGCCGGCGCGGCCAGGAGAATCCTCGCCCTGGAGACGGCGATAGCAACGCCTCAGTGGGAGCGCGCGCGCAATCGGAACCGCGATTCCACTTACAATCGCATGACAGTCGCGCAGCTCGGTGCGCTCACCCCTTCGTTCGGCTGGAAACGCTACCTCGACGCGGCCGGGCTCTCGAAGGCGAAGGAGGTGATAGTGCGACAGCCCGACTACCTGAAGGCGCTCGACGCCATCATCGCGAGCACCCCGCCGGCGACATGGCGCGAGTACATCACGTTCCACCTCATCGACTCGTTCGACGGTCAGCTCCCCGCTGCGTTCGAGCAGGCGAGCTTCGCGTTCCACGGCCGCACTCTTTCGGGGCAGGAGGAGATGGCGGCGCGGTGGAAGCGCGCGGTGGATGCCACGAACCGCACGCTGGGCGAGGCGGCGGGTCAGTTGTACGCGGAGAAGTACTTCAAGCCCGAGGCGAAAGCGCGGATGGATGCGCTGGTGAAGAACCTCATCGAAGCGTACCGGGTAGGGATCGATTCGCTCGAGTGGATGAGCCCCGAAACGAAGGCGCGCGCCAAGGAGAAGCTCGCGCACTTCAAGGTTAAGATCGGTGCGCCCGATCATCCGCGCGAGTATGCGTTCGACGTAAAGAGCGATGACCTCTTCGGCAACGAGCTGCGCAGCCGCGAATTCCAGTACGAAGACATGGCCAGCCGGCTCGGCGAGCCGGTGGACAAGAGCCGTTGGGGGATGACCGCGCCAACGGTGAACGCGTCGTACAACCCATCGTACAACGACATCACCTTCCCCGCCGGGATCCTGCAGCCTCCCTTCTTCAACGTGAATGCCGACGACGCAGTGAACTACGGCGCCATCGGCGCCGTGATAGGTCACGAGATCGGTCACGGCTTCGACGATCAGGGGCGCAAGTCGGACGGCGACGGGAACCTGCGCGACTGGTGGACGAACGCCGATGCGAAAGCGTACGAGGCGCGCGCCGCGAAGCTCGGCGCGCAGTACGACGCGATCAACCCGATCGACGATCTGCACATCAACGGCCAGCTCACGATGGGCGAGAACATCGGCGATCTCAGCGGACTCGCGCAGGCATATCGCGCGTACAGGATGTCACTGCACGGGAAGGAGGCGCCGGTGATCGATGGCCTCACCGGCGACCAGCGCTTCTTCATGGGCTTCGCACAGGTATGGCGCGGCACGATGCGCGACGACGCGCTGCGCCGGCAGTTGCTCACGAATCCACACTCGCCCGGCCCGTACCGCGCGTTCGTACCGCTGATCAACAACGACGCGTTCGAGAAGGCGTTCGACGTGAAGCCGGGAGACGGGATGTGGCTCGCGCCCGCGGACCGGGTGAAGATCTGGTAGACGGGGTAGACGGGGTCAGGCACCTGATGTAGAGGCTCGGCAGCGGCGCTGCCGGGCCTCTACACCAGGTGCCTGACCCCGTCGCCGACAGGCGAGCAGTGATCGATGTGGTATGTACGTGGCAGTCGTCGCTGGTCACGCGAACGTCACTCGTCGCCCAACGCCGGTAGCCGTCCTTCTCCACGACTACGGTGTAGCTGCCGGCGCGCTCGTGCACGAAGCCGTAAGGACCGTCGTAATCTGCCATGGTGATGACAGTGTCGGCGAAAGCGCCATCGGTGGCGATGATCCTGGCGCCTTCACCCACGGGAGTGTTGGTGGCCGAGTCGAGCACCAGCACGGTGATCCCGGCTCGCGCTTCCAGCGTGCAGGTGTCGGGTGAGAGCATGTCGCTGCAGCCGGCGACGAGCGCGGCACCAGCGACCAGAAGCGTTGCGCGATTCATCTTCGATACGCTCGATCCGGCGATCCATTCGGGCATGAGAAGCGTCGCGGTGGGGAAGTGGGGGTATCACCCGGCTCCGGGAGCCAGGAGCCGCCGCAGCG
>JBIQLU010000195.1:0-3035 GCA_044463985.1 Gemmatimonas aurantiaca
CCATCATCAGCTCGCGTCCCACGCGTTGCCACGCGCTGCGCGGCCGGTCGGCGTATACCTCGATGCCGAGGTTGTCGGGGTCCTGCAGGTAGAAAGCTTCGCTCACCAGATGGTCGCCGGCGCCGGCCCGCGCATCGATGTCGGCCAGATGTCGCACGAAGCGGCCGAGCGCCGCGCGATCGGGCAGGAGGATGGCGAAGTGATAGAGCCCGAGACGTCCACGGCGAGGAGCCGGCTGCGCGCCGCGGCGCTCACGCAATTCCACGAGTGGAGTGCGCGCGCCACCCGCCGCGTCTCCGTTGGCGGCGAGTACGGCGTGCTTCGCATCGTGTTCGACGACGCGCAGGCCGAGCGTGCGCGTGTAGAAGTCGAGCGAGCGCGAAAGATCGGCGACGTCGAGTCGCACCGGACCCAATCGCGTGGTCTCCGGCAGCCGGAAGCCGGACGGCGCCTCGCCGTAGCTCCCGGGCACGGCCGGCCGGGCGCCCGCAGTCTCGCCGAACATCTCTTTCGTCGTCACACCCATTGTATTCTCCTGATGAAAAGAGCTGGCCTTCTCGCGCCGACGAAGGCCGTGCCCGTCGGCGGGCACGGCCACTTGGCGGCCACGCCCCTCACGCAGCACGCCGTATCGCCCGCACGTCCTCGCTCTCGCGTGCACGGCTCCCGAAGAAGCGCTCATCGAGCGACAGGCGGCCTGCGCCGATCAGCGCGAGCGCCACGGCGGAGGCGAAGAGCACGAGCACGAACTCGTAACCGTTCGGCAGGAAGAAGCCGGCCGGCAGGTGAACCGTGATGAGAGCGCCGAGCATGGTAGCGGCCAGCAGCGACGCGACCGGACGCGCGAACAGTCCGACGATGAGCGCTATACCGCCGAAGAACTCGAGGAGCGCAATCGCGGGTCCCACGACACCGGCGAGCGGGATGCCCATTCCTGCAAATGCGCCGGCGACTCCATCGAATCCGGCCACGAAGAGCTTCTGACTACCGTGTGCCACGAAGACGAGCCCGGTGGCTACGCGCAGGAGGGTGATTCCGAGGTCGAGCTGGCGGGGCGAAGCGGGGGCGGCGAGACGATCGGTGATGCGGCTCATGGCGATCTCCTATGCGGTGAATTGTACCGTACTAATTCTTTGTTGTACCGTTCTGTGTTACAACACTATTTACGACAAATAAAAAGCGGTCAACCCGGGTTCCGAACGAGCGTGAGCAGGCGCACGAGCGTGCGGAGCTGCTTCTCATCGAGGTGCCCCAACAGCCGCTCGTGCTCCGCGGCCACCGGATCGTCCAGCGCGTCGACAAGCTCGAGCCCGCGCTCGGTGATGCAGGCGGTGACCAGGCGTCGATCGCCTACGTCGCGCTCACGGGTGACGAGCCCCGCTTCCTCCATCCTGTCGAGCAGCCGCGTGACGTCGGGCATGCGAGTCAACAGCCGGTCGCGTATCTCGTGCCGGCACAGCCCCTCGGGCGCCGCACCGCGCAGGATGCGCAGCACGTTGTACTGCGTTGCGCTTATCCCGTGAGCCTTGAATACCTGATCCAGCCCCTCCTGCAGCACCGCAGCGGTGCGGCTGATGTTCAACTGGGTCTCTTCGGCCGGGCTGGCGAATGGCTTGGCCTGGCGGAGCTCGTCCTGCAGCGTAGTAACCATGCCACGAATATACGTGTTCCAACACATATTGTCAAGACACGGCTCTATGGCGGATCAACGTCCGGCGCCGAGTGCGTTTAGCTTCCACCGAACACGATGCGCTTTCTCTTTCTCGTATTGGCGGCCCTCCTTCTCGCCGCTCTGGCGTGGCGCTTCCGCTCCGCTCCTCGAAACCAGCCAGCTCGCGCCGCTGCGGATCCCGACCTCCGCACCATGGTCCTGCGGCGCGAAATTCTCGCGCAGCTCGAGCCATCCACCGACGGACGCCCACGCGTCGTCGTGATGGACTGG
Organism: Gemmatimonas aurantiaca; assembly: GCA_044463985.1. Classification (GTDB taxonomy): domain Bacteria; phylum Gemmatimonadota; class Gemmatimonadetes; order Gemmatimonadales; family Gemmatimonadaceae; genus JADGGM01. The sequence goes on from JBIQLU010000195.1 coordinate 1,943, forward strand.
ACCATGGAGAGCGGCACCGCGACCCTTGTCGCATTCGATGACGGGACTACCAGCCTCTACATGAGCACGGGGGGTGGTGTCATCGGAGCCGGCAATCACGACGTGGTGCGTGACGCTGCCGGCCGGTTTCGCACGGAAGCCGAGCGGATGCTGAACGAGTTCGCTGCAGTGGCGGCGAACGATCCATTGTCGCTTCCGCCGTCCGACGCCGTGAACTTCTACATCATCACCGACTCGGCGACGCTCCGCGCGGGTCCGATCGCGACGTCACGACTCATCGCGGGCGATCATCCGCTCGCGGAACTCGGCAACCGGGCGCAGGTAGTCATCGCCGCGATCCAGGCACTCACCCCGTGACGACGGTAGAGGGCGACGCGTTTCGGCCGTCACTCCAGCCGCAGCACATCCATCGGATGCACGTGCGCCGCCCGCCGAGCCGGGACGAGGCTTGCGAGCATGCCGATGACGAGCACTCCCGCGACCACCGCGAGTAGAACCAACGGTTCGGCCGGCGCGGTCTCGAACAGGAGGTCGGCAGCCCAGTGCGCGCTCGCAAGCGCGACCAGCAATCCTGCAGCAACTCCGATCGAGGTGACCCGGAACGCGCTGCCGAGGATGAACCGGGCGATGGTGCCGGGAGATGCACCGACCGTGAGTCGAATGCCGATCTCACGTCGTCGCTGCGCGACCGCGAACGCCGTGGCGGTGTACAGTCCGAACGCCGCGAGGAGCGCGGCGAGCGAGCCCAATGCCGTGAAGACGATCGCGCCGAGTCTCCACGGTCGGATCTGCGGATCGAGCACATCGCCCAGGCTCTGCACATCCACGTAAGGCAGCGCCGGGTCGAGTTCTCGAAGAGCGCGGCCGATCGTTCCGCGCATTGCCCGGGCGTCGCGCACGGTGCGCACCAGGAGCACACGCGTGTCCACGTCGTCCGGATCGAGGGGCAGATATATCCACGGATGCGCGTGCTCCTCCTGTATTCGGAAGCTGCGTGCGTCGCGCACTACTCCCACGACGCGCGCGCACGTGTCGCGTGCAGATGACGTATACGCACACTCGCCAATGGGGGAACGACCCGGCCAGCCGGCGG
>JBIQLU010000195.1:3135-5430 GCA_044463985.1 Gemmatimonas aurantiaca
CCATTCCGCGCCCGGATGGACGCGGACGAGCACACCCCGTGCGGAACGGAGTGGCGCGCTGACGGCAACGCTCGCCTGAGCCACATCAGGCAGTGCGCGCACGCGCTCGAGTGCGCGTTCGAAGAACGCCACTCGCTCCCGCCCCGATCTTCCACTTCCCGTGAAGTCGACACCGACCACGAGCGAGCGCTCCGTATCCATCCCCAGGTCCGTCGTCGAGATGCGGTGCAGGCTGTGGAGGAACAGTCCCGCGCCGACGAGCAGTACGGTGGAAAGCGCCGTCTGTACTACGAGCAGACTCCGATAGAGCGCGGACGGGCTCGTGGCGCCCTGCTGTCCGCCGTCGCGCAGTCCGTGAATCGGGACGGTGAGGCTCTGAAAAATGGGGACCAGACCGGTGACGAGCGCCACCGCGAGTACGAGGCTCGTCAACAAGAGCATTGAATGCCAATCGGTGCTGGCACTCGCGCCAAGCATCCCCGGCAGTAGCCCGTGGCGGACCCACGCACCACCCCATACGACGACCGCGCAGGCACCGGCTGCACCGAGAAGAGCGAGCACCGAGCTCTCGATGAGGAGCATCGCCGCGAGCCTGCCGCGGCTCATGCCCAGCGCCAGTCGCACCGCTATCTCGCGTCGGCGACGTAGCGTACGCAGTAGAAGAAGGCACGTGACGTTCGCGCAGGCGACGAGAAGCAGTATCGTCGCGACACCGGTCACCCAGATCGCTACTGTCGCTTCCGGAATCCTGCGTCCGTCCTGTCCGAGCGCTCCGGTGATTCCCGCCAGTGTCACACTCGAGCGAAACTCTCCCCGCCGGCCTGGGGGCAGGCGGGCCTCGTCGCGCTCGATCAGAAGGTTGCTTACACGGGTCAGCTCCGACGACACTGGCCGCGTGGACTCGGGCGACGCGACGCGCACGACGAGCTTCAGGATGCTCGAGCTTGCGAATGTCTGCCACGACGCGGGCCGGCCTGCGCCATCCTCCCTGGCGAAGAGAGGGAGCCAGAGGTCCGTGTCGCTCAGCTCCACGCCGCGGAACTCTCGCGGAGTCACGCCGATGACCTGGTACGGAAGCCCCTTCACGTAGATCGTGGAGCCGATGATACCGCGGTCGCCGCCGAATCGTCGCTGCCAGAACGCATGGCCCAGAACCACCACTCGTGCGCCGGTCGCAGGATGCGCTTCCTCATCCGCGATGAAACGCCCGAGCGACGCTCTGGTGCCGAGCGCACGCCAGAAGCCAGCGGAGACGAGCGTAGCCTTCACGAGCCGCGCATCGGGCCCGATACCGGCAACTACCTCGACGTCGGGTATGTACGCGGCGACCGTGCCGACCTTGCCTTCTTCCCGCTGGAGGAGCTCGAAGTACGGGTACGAGGTCCGGTCGCTCGTACGGAGCGAGTCACCGACGAGCTGGTAATGAAAGAAGGCGCGCATGAGATTGTCGGGCGCGACGACGTCGGGCGGCGGCTGAAGCAGCAACTGACGCAGCTCGCCGTACATCGTGATCACGGAGCCGAGGCCAATGGCCAGCGTGAGCGCTACGCCGAGCGTGAACAGCGGCGCCGCCCGCAAGCCACGCAGCGTATGACGCACGTCGCCACTCGCGAGCAGCCACCGCTCCGCTCGCGCATGTCGACGACTCATGCGCTCACCTATCTCCCACAGCCGCTGCCGCGTCGCCTCCACATCGCCGAACTCCTCGCGCGCGATGCGCGTAGCTTCCGGGAGATCGTGGCCGCGTGCACGCAGCTCATCGATGCGCGACTCGAAGTGGAAGCGAAGCTCATCGTCGACGTCGGCAGTGACATCCGAACGCCAGAATCTCAGGTAGCGGCGCCACCTCGGCATCTCGTATATGCGCCGGGTCTCATCCCTTCGTGGAGCTGGCATCGGACCCCGCCCGCGTCAGGTAGTTTCCGGCTCACTGGTGAGCACGCCGAACATGCCGGCGGCGTAGCGCTCCCACTGGGATTGCTGCCCGCGCAGGCCTCGCCGACCGGCGGCGGTGAGCCTGTAAAACTTCGCGCGCTTACCCTGCTCCGTGTGCCCCCACTCGCTCGCTACCCACCCTCGCTCCTCCAGGCGGTGGAGCGCCGTATAGAGTGCCCCATCGAGGATCCTGAAAGTCTGACCGGACGATTCACGGATCCAGCGTGCGATACCGTAGCCGTGGCTCGGCCCCCACGAGAGTGTCTTGAGCACGAGCACATCCAGGGTGCCAAGGAGGATCTCGAGCTCTTCGTCTTTCGGCATGGAACGAATATACCCTCAACCGTTGATACTATCAAT
>JBIQLU010000196.1:0-5406 GCA_044463985.1 Gemmatimonas aurantiaca
CGGGCGGAATGGCGTAGAAAGTGGAATCCACTTCCACCGTGTCGAATGCGCGGGCGTACACGGACAGATAATCCGCCGGACGCGTACCCGAAGGGTAGAACGGTCCCGTCCAGGCGTTGTAGTTCCATCCCTGCGTGCCGATCCGTACAGTCGAAGGCATGTTCGGGAATCGTGGCGCGAGTTTCGAGGATGTCAAGTCGGAAGCTCACGCACGTTCCGTTCGCGGGTCCCACTCTTGCGCCTCCAGACCACGTACGCCGCGAGTAGCGGTTTCGAGGAGGCAGGCAATGAAAGATCGCAGGAGCGAGCTCGACAACGCAGCACGGCGCGCGGAGGAACAGCGCGACGAGGAGGAGTATCGCGAGGAAGCGCGCCATGCGCGACCGGTCTCTCCCGAGTTCCAGGGGGAGCCGCTGATCTTCGACGAGTTGCGCGGTGGTTCGGCGAGCGAGACGCCTGAGGAGCGCCGGGTGCGCGGCCCCTTCGCCGCACCGGTGGAAGATCCGCCGACCGGCATCGAGCTGGCGGGAGAGGGCGTAGGCGGCGCTTCGGCCGGGATCGTGGGCGCGGCTCTCGGATCGCTCGCCGGTCCGCTCGGAATCGCGATCGGCGCCATCGCGGGCGCCGTGGGCGGCTGGTGGGCCGGCCGGGCAGTGGTCGACGCGGCGAGCGGCGTGAGCGCCGAAGAGGAGCGGAGCTGGCGCGAGCACTTCGCGAACAGCGAAAGGCGGCTCGCGGATCGCGACTACGAGCAGGTGCGTCCGGCGTACCACATCGGCCGGCTGGCGCGGCTCAACCCCGATTACGAGGGGCGCTCGTTCGACGAAGTGGACGCCGAACTCTCACACGCGTGGACGCGGGATCTGTGCACGCGCTACGGCGAATGGCCCACCGTGCGCCACTTCGCGCGCGAGGGCTACATGCACAGGGAGCGGCACGAGCGGCTGGGCGGTGAGCCGCGGACGATGACGCCAACGGAAGCCGCGCGCGATCGCCTGCACTCCGACGACACGGCGATCTGAGCGCGCGGCCATACTGATCGGGCGGGACGACGCATCGCGTCGCGGTGCGTCGCGACGCGTCGTCGATGCTACCAGCGCTCGAGGAGCTTCTCGTGTCGGTCGCGGTCGATGTTCCCTCCGCTCACCACGACGGCCAGCGGCCCTTTGTCGGGAGCGAGCTTCCGCTCGAGGAGCGCTGCCACTCCCACCGCGCCAGCGCCCTCCACCACGAGATTCTCTTCGCGTGCGAGCCAGGCGATGGCGTGGCCGATGGCGTCCTCACTCACCGTGTGGATCGCATCGAGCGCGTGCACGCCGATGTCGAGAGCGATCTCGTCGATGTCGCCGGCGAGACCATCCGCCAGCGTCGGCACCGAGGGGATGTGTACGACCTCTTTCGCCGCGAGGGAGTGGGTCATGGCCGCGGTATTCACGCTCTGCGCGCCGACGATGCGCACGGCGGGCGCCGCGCTGCGCAGCAGAGTTCCGCAGCCGCCCAGCAGCCCACCACCGCCCACGGGAAGCACGAGAGTGCGGAGCTCGGGAAGCTCCTCGAGCACTTCAGCGGCCACGGTACCCTGGCCGGCGAGGAGCGCGCGGCCAGTGCACGGGTGCACGAACGTCGCGCCGTTCGCCGCGGCGAACTCGATGGCGCGCTCCATGGCCGCGTCGTAGTCGGGCGACTCCGCGTCGACGCTCGCTCCCAACGCGAGGATTCCCTCGCGCTTCACGCGGGGAGCCGTCGAAGGAACGAAGATGGTGGCGGGAATCCCGAAGTGATGCGAGGCCCACGCCACGCCGAGTCCGTGGTTTCCCGCCGAAGACGCCACCACGCCGCGCTGGCGCACCTCTGCGGGGAGCGTCGAGATGAGGTTGAACGCGCCGCGCAGCTTGAAGGAGCCGGTGATCTGCTCGCACTCGAGCTTCAGGTACACGTCGTGACCCGCAACCCGGCCCAGCCCTTCCGAACGGCGCAACGGAGTGCGATTCGCGACCCCCGCGAGACGCGCGGCGGCGGCGAGCACGTCTTCCGCTTTCGTATCATTGAACATGCCGGCATCCTATGCGCTTCGTACGGTCGATACAAGTTCACTCGGACTCCGGAAACCGTGGCGCGGCACCTGCATTGCTGACCTCGTGGTAGCCGGGTTTCGAGGGGAGTTGGGTCATGAGAGAGGGAAATTCGTTCAGTTCGCTGTGCGGGGCGATCGAGGAGGCGCTGGTGGTGGTCGACGAGCGCGGCTCGATCGTGTGTGCCAACGAGGAGGCTGAGCGAATTCTCGTCCGCGAAGGGCGTACGCTGGTGGGTACTCCGCTGCGCGTGCTCTTCTGGGGCGACGAACCGGAGTCGGTGGACGTGCTGTTGCAGCGTGGAGCGCGCGGGAAGTCGACGGCGAGTCTCTGCTTCGGCGTCCCCGGCGAGCGCGCGTCCGAGGCCGACGTTGTGGTGTGGCCGCTGCGCGACTCCGGCGCGACGAAGATCGCCGTGCTGGTGCACGATCTCACGGGTCGCAGCGCGGAGCGGGAGCGGATGCTTCGCGAACTCGAGTCACAGCGGGCGATGCTCGGCGAAAATTCGCGAGAGGCGGCGCTGCGCGCTTCCGAGCTCGAGACCGCGCTCGAGACACGCCACCGCTTCTACGCCTCGATGAGTCACGAGCTGCGCACACCCGTGAATGCGATCGTGGGTTACAGCGAGCTGCTGCTGGATGGGATCTACGGCGAGCTCGATCCGGCACAGGCTAGAATCCTGCGCCGCTCGCTGCGCGCGGCCGGCCATCTGCAGGAGCTGGTGAACGATCTTCTGGATCTCGCGCGCATCGAGGAGGGGCGACTCGACCTGCGCGCGGAAGAGGTGGACGCTGGCGAGCTGGTGGAGGAGCTGCTGGATTCCGTTCGGCCGCTGGTGGATGAACGGTCGCTGGAACTGCGTCACGAGAGGGAGAGCGACACGCCGAGGATCGTGTCGGACCCGCGACGCATCCGGAAGATCGTGCTGCACCTGCTCACGAATGCGATCAAGTACGGTGGCGACGGACCGATCACGATCCGGAGTGCCGGCGCACAGTCGCCCGAAGGCGGCGTGTCGATCGAAGTCAGCGACCAGGGTGCGGGAATCGCACCGGAGCAGCTCGAGCGGATCTTCGGCGAGTTCGTGCGGGAGCGCAGCGACGGAGAGGGAACGGGCCTCGGACTCTCGATAGCGCGAGGGTTGAGTCGCGCACTCGGCGGTACGCTCGACGCGGAGTCCACACCGGGAGAAGGGAGCACCTTTCGTCTCACGTTGCCGCGGTCGCTGAACGAATCGGCGACGGATGTCGAGCTCACGTTACCTCTTCGAACGGTGCAGCGTCATACCCGCGGCAGGCAGCAGAGTCAGCTTGACTCGAACTCGAGAAGCGGCTAAGCTTCCACAGCTTGTTGCGGCCCCGCCATAGGCGGGGCCTTTCAGCAGGCGCGAGGCACCCGGCCACCGCAGGGGAAACTACCTGGCGGGAGAGTCGTAAGTGCTTGTCGGGGCTGTAGCTCAGCTGGGAGAGCGCTGCAATCGCACTGCAGAGGTCAGGGGTTCGATCCCCCTCAGCTCCATGGCATGCAGACTGCCATATAGTCTGCGGCCGATATACTTGCGGGTGCGCCCTCACTCGGTAGGACGCAGAGTTCCAATGATGAGGGTTGCTACCGCTCTGCGTCGGGATCTGCCCGCCGCCGCTCGGTAGGACGGAGAGTTCCAATGTGCGGCGCGCGTGGCGAACCCCACGCGGAAACCAGTTGCAGGCTACGATACGTGAGCAGGCGCCAGCGCCGCGGATTTCCGCGGCGTTTTGTCATCCTGGTATTATGATTCGGCTCGCCCGCTCGCTTCCTGCCACACGCCACTGACGGCCCGTAGGCGCGTATGTCTCCACAGCTCACAGCACTTTTCGCCCTTCCGTGGGGTCCGTTTCTGATATTCGGGCTGCGCATCATCGACGTGTCGTTCGACACGGCGCGCGTGCTTGCAGTCGTGAGGGGGAACCGGCTCGCTGCCGCGAGTCTGGGATTCATCCAGGCGCTCATCTGGATCGTGGCGGTGGGCAACGCCATCAAGTACCTCAATAGCTGGTATCACATCCTCGGCTATGCGGCAGGGTACGCCACGGGCACGATGGTGGGGATGACCATCGAGCGACTGCTGGCGTACGGACTCTCGCAGGTGCGCATCGTATCGCAGCACGGCGGCGTCGAGATAGCGGAGGCGCTGCGCGAACATGGCTACGGCGCTACCGAGGTGCCGGGCTTCGGGCGCGATGGCGGAGTGGAGATCGTGCACTCGGTGGTGCAGCGCCAGCACCTGGACGATGTGGTGCGGATCGTGGACGAGTGGGATTCGAAGGCGTTCGTCACGGTGGAGGAGCCGCGGGTACTGCGCGGCGGATTGCTCGCCAGGCGGAGGGGTGTGAACATCCCGTGGATCAGCGAGCGGATGGGAAGACAGCGCGTGTGAACCCGCTGGCAGTTCACGCCGCGATCGCGTAGCTTGAGCCGGACGACCCATCGCGAGCGAGAGGCCAGCGTGAGCACGGTTCCCACCCCGACCACATCCACGAGCGCCGCGACAGCGTTGCGTAAGCCGCTCGATGACGAGATCGATGTCTGGGGGCTCACGCACCCGGGCAAGGTCAGGAAGAGCAACGAGGATCACTTCCTTCTCGGCTCCCTGCACAAGCAGCTCGACATCAAGTCCACGTCGCTCCCCGCAGCGGAGCAGTTCCGCGCGTGCAACGAGCGTATCGGCTTTCTCGCCATGGTAGCGGATGGGGTGGGAGGCCAGCTCGCCGGCGAGGAAGCGAGTCGTATCGCGCTCGAGGCTGTCACGCAGTATCTGGCGCACAGTACGAGCTGCTACTACCAGGCCGACCCGCACGACGAATCGTTCGTGGACCTGTTGCAGACCGCCGCAGTACGCACCCACGAAAAGGTGCTGGAGCGCGCGCGGGCCGACCCCGACCTCAGCGGGATGGCAACCACGCTGACGCTCTGGATGGGCGTGTGGCCGTGGGTGTACCTGCTGCAGGTGGGCGACTCGCGCTATTACCTGTACCGCCAGGGAGCGCTCACGCAGGTCACGCGCGACCAGACCATGGCGCAGGATCTGGTGGATCAGGGCGTGATGTCGCGTCCGGTCGCGCAGGCGTCGCGGTGGGCGCACGTACTCTCGAGCGCGATCGGGGGTTCGCAGTCGCTCCCCGTCGTGACTCGCATCGCCAACGGATGGGACCAGACCCATCTGCTCTGCAGCGACGGGCTCACGAAGCACGTTTCCGACGAGCGAATCGCGGAGTGCCTCGCGACGATGACCTCCGCGCGCCAGGCGTGCGAGACCCTGCTGCAGGACGCGCTCGACGCCGGCGGGAGCGACAAC
>JBIQLU010000197.1:0-1536 GCA_044463985.1 Gemmatimonas aurantiaca
GGCGCGCTCCTCCCCGCCATCTACGGCCCGAGCGCTGACGAGATGCCCGTGTTCGAGTGAAATGACCCTGTCATGCCCGTCGCACAGCGGGCCGAGGCGTTCGCCCGTATCCTGTCCGTAGCCAATCGACAGGAGAATGATCGTGTTCGTGTTCCGCTCCACAGCCAGCTCTCGCAGCACAACCTTCCTCGCCGGCTCTCGTGACGCGCGCCCGCACGGCGGCGCCATCGGGAGCCGGCGCTTCGCCGTCGCCCTGGCAGTCACGTTGCTCGCCGTCACGGTTCCGCTCACGCCGCGCGCAATCGCCGCGCAGGACGCCGTCATCATCCGCGGCGGCTGGATCTTCACCGGAGCCGCGGACACCGTGGAGCGCAACCGCGGCATCCTCGTGCGGGGCGGTAAGCTGCTCGTTACCGACGGGAAGATGTCCGAGGACGATACGTCCAACGCGAAGATCGTCCAGCTCGACGACGACGAGTACATCCTCCCCGGCTTCTTCGACATGCACGCCCACTACAACATGACGCTGGGCGAAGGCGGCGTGCGCCACGACGAGTACACCTGGAACCCGCTCATCTTTCTGGCCAATGGCGTGACGTCCACCTTCCCCGCCGGCGAGTACGACCCGGAAGGGATGATGGAGACGCGCAAGCGCATCGATCGCGGCGACCAGATCGGGCCGCGCATCTACAATACCGGCCCCTACTTCGGCACCGCACGCCGCGACTGGAAGCGCGACATCACTCCCGCGGAAGTCTGCGCCGAGGTGGACCACTGGGCCGAGCTCGGCGTGCGCGGCTTCAAGGCAAAGGGGATCTCACCCGGAGCGCTGCGCGCACTGATTCGCTGCGCCCACCGCCACGGCCTCACCGTCACCGGCCATCTCGAGTCCGGGTTCCGCAACAGCACGAACGCGAAGGACGCCATCCTCATGGGGATCGATCGCGTCGAGCACATACTCGGCGGCGATCAGCTCGCGCGCGACAAGCCCGCGTACCCGTCGTGGGTCACCGTGGACACCAGCTCGAAGGTCTTCAAGGACATCGTCCATCTCTTCATCAGCCACGGCGTGATCTTCGATCCGACGATCACGGCCCCCGTGTACTTCTCGACAGTGGATGACAAGCCGGGCTTCGACTACTGGGTGGACGAGCGCAAGTTCTTCACGCCGTACGTGCAGCAGTGGTACAATTCGAAGCCGCCGCGGAAGTCCTTCGCACTCTTCGACTCGCTCTACTACACGATGATGCGCACCACGAAGGCGTTCTACGACGCCGGCGGAACGATCACGCTCGGCACCGACAACCCGAGCCACGGCGGCTACCTCGCAGGATTCTCTTCCCACCGCGAGCTGCAGACGCTGGTGCTCGCCGGCATTCCGCCCGCAGCCGCGCTGCGCGCTGCCACAATCAACGGCGCGCGCGCACTCGGCGTCTCCAGCCTCCTCGGCACGATCGAGCCGGGCAAGTTCGCCGACCTCTTCGTGATCCGCGGCAACCCTCTGAAGAAGATCACCAACACCCGCAACGCCCAACT
>JBIQLU010000197.1:1636-5337 GCA_044463985.1 Gemmatimonas aurantiaca
CCTGTCGGATCGTAACCGGCCTTGAAGTACGGCGTGCCGGGGACGGGCATGTTGAGAACGGCCGGTCCGTTGCGACGGAAGTCGGCGAGACGCTTCCCCTCGAGGAAGAAGTCGAGCGACTTCTGCGTCATGAGCTCGGTGAGAACGCTCTCGGCGTCGGTTGGTCCGCTGTACGGATCGAGACCGTTCGCGGAACGGCGCGCCGCGATCAGCGTGAGCTGGTCGGCGGTGCTTCCGGCCTCGGCGGCGATGTAGACCGCCTCGAGCTTCGAGGCCAGGCGGATCGGCGCCGAGTAGCTCGCGTACTTCGTCTGCGCGTAGAACGGCGTCACGCCATCCTGCGGCGTGTACGGGCCGTCGCCCGGTGCCACGGTTACCACCCGCGGATCGTCGAAGGCGCGGAAGCCGGCCGACACCGAGATCGAACCGCGCGCGAACGTGCGCTGCCAGAGCTGGTTGCTCACGCGGTCGCGGTTGTTCACGTCGTCGAAGTACTCGATGTCGAACTCGAAGTCGGCGGGGACGTTCGCGGCGTCGGTCGCGGCCGACGTCGCGTCGCCGGCCTGGAGCTCCGAGCGCGCGCGGCCCACGAGCGCGGCGTTCGCCAGCTTCACTCCTTCCGCCGTGCCGTTGGCCTGACCCACCTCGATGGCGCGCGAGAAGTGCACCTTCGCCGAGTCGAGCATCGCCGCCGAGTCGAGCGCGGGGCCCGAACGCACGGTGCCCACGCAGAACTGCTCGGCCATGTACTCGAACGAATAGCCGGCCACCAGCTCGGCGCGCGCGAGGTCCACGTTGCTTCCCTCGCCGTCGGTTCCCTTCAACACGTCGATCACGCGTCCCGAGGAGACGATCGCCCTCGAGAGCGGACCGAAGATGGAGCCGTTCACATCGCCGTTGTCGGGGATGTCGCGGCGGGTGAAGTCGTTCGGCCCCTGGAAGGTCTCCGTCGCGATCGTCTCGCCGGTGAACCATCCCATGTACATCACGATGTTGCTGTACGCCGCCGCGAAATCCTGCAGCGACGACCGCGAAAGAGTAGGTGCATCCTTCAGCGGGTCGATGTCGCCCGCATCCACGGTGCCGATGTTGTCCACCGTGAGGAAGTCGTTGCACGCCGAAGCCGATGCGACGAGCGTGAGTGTGAGCGCGGCCGCGAGGACCGCCTGCGTGTATCTATTCATCATCCGAGTCTCCTCAGAACTGCAGCGAAAGCTTGACCACGTAGCGCCGCGTGGGCGGGAACGTGAGGAAATCCGACTGATCGAACTGGGTCGTGATGATGTTCGAGTGGACTTCCGGATCGGGCCCCGGATACTTCGTCCAGAGCGCCAGGTTCTGGCCGGCGAGCGTGAGCGTCGCACCACTCGCACGGAGGGGCGCCACGTAGCGATCGGGGAGCGTGAAAGCGAGTGAGACTTCGCGCAGTCGCAGGAAGTCGCCGTCCTGCACGTACGGGTCGGCTACCTCGGACGAGTTGATCGACTCCCCGTCCTCGGTGAAGTACGGTCCGAAGCGGCGAAGCCGCTCCGACTTCGGAAGCGCCGTCGTGTCCACGCGCGTCAGGGCGTTCGCCACCGTGCGCTCGCGGAAGCTCTGCGTGTTGTTGTTCACCTTGTAGCCGGTCTTCCACGAGAGCTGGCCGGAGAGTCGCACGTTCCGGTGAAGTGTGAAAGTCGTGGCGAAGCTTCCCTCGAAGTCGGGGAGGAGATTGCCGAGGAACTCGCGATCGTTGGAGACGATCGCACGGTTCCCTGCCTCGTCGATCGACTCGACCTTGTAGCCCCAGAAGGCGCCGAGCGGCTGCCCCGCCTCGTAGCGCTGTCCCGTGCCGTAGGGTTCGATGTCGCCGAGGCTCAGCAACTCGTTGTGCAGCGTGTTGAAGATCAGGTTCGCATCCCAACCGAAGTTCTCGCGGTCGAGAAGCTGCGCGCGGAGCGACACCTCGAATCCTTCGTTGAGCACCTTGCCGATGTTGTCGAAGGGGCTCGAGAGGTAGCCGATCGAGGGCGGCGCTGGACGCTGCAGCAGGAGGTCCGTGGTCGTCTTGCGGAAGTACGTCACCTCGGCGCCGAACTTGTCGTTCAGGAAGCCGGCGTCGATGCCGCCCTCGAACTCCGTTCCCTTCTCCGGCCGCAGATCGGGATTGCCGGGATTGAGGAGACACACGCCCGGCGACTCGCTCCCGCCCGCGATGTAGGGGCAGGCGTCGTACGTCTGCGCCGCCGCGCCCGCGGTGGGTGCGCGTCCCGTCGTGCCATACGCCGCGCGAAGACGGAGCGTGCTCACCCAGGGGAGCGAGCGCTGCCAGAACGGCTCCTCCGAGATCACGTACGAAACGCCGGCCTTCGGTAGGAAGAACGTCTTCACGTTCTCGCCGAAGCCGGAGTTCTGATCGATGCGCGCGCCGAACTGCAGGTACAACCGGTCGTTCCACGCCACCTGCCACTGGCCGATGTAGCCGACCGAGTGCTGTTCGTCGAGCGACTGACCGCCCGTCTGACTCGCGGCCGCCGACACCGAGTGCGCGGAGTTCGTGGCGAGTCCTATCCCATCAGCCCACACCGACTCGCGATGCTGATCGATGATCTGCACGCCGAAGGAGACGTCCGACGCCCAGTTGCTGATGCCGAAGAGTCCCGACTTGATGTTGCCGAGGTAGTCGAAGGTGTACTGGTCGTCCGCGTAGCGCGTCTCCTTCACGTGCCCCGTGTTGTCGAGCCCCAGATACGAGCCGAGGTCGTTCTTCGGGATGAGACGGAGCGTTGAGCTGCGCGAGATGTCGGCGCCCACGGTGAGCCTGTTGCTGAACCACGTGGTAGGCGTGTAGCGCACCTCGAGCGTGGGCGTGTTGCGGACGTTCTGAATCTGGTTGTCGATAGCCGAGATCGCGGCCTTGCCGCGGTTCGCGCCGAACCAGCCATTGTTCGGACCACCGAACGTGAGCGGATTGGAGATCAACGCGCCGCCGAAGCCGACCGGGTTGTTCCCCTGATCGGGGAGCTTCGTCTTCGTCCAGATCCCGGCATAGCCGGCGTCGATGACGACCTTCGAGCCAGGCTGGAAGTGGAAGTTGAAGCGGCCGTCCTTGTGGTCGAGCGAGTTGTTGGGGAGCGTGCCGTCTTCCTTGCTGAAGTTCGCGGCGGCGAAGTAGCCGTAGTTGGAGCCGCCACCGTGGCCGCTCCAGCCGATCCCGCGCATGGAGCCGGTCTGCAGCACATCCTCGCGCACGAGCGGGTTGTCGTGGATGATCGTGCCTACCGCCTGGCCCGCGCAGAGCGGATTCGGCGAGTCGGGCGCCACCAGCGCCGCGGTGCACGCCGCGTAGTTGTCCGGCGGCGTGTAGTTCGGATCGATGGCGTCGTACTCGAGGCGGACGTTCTGCTGGAGCTTTCCGCTGTTGATCTTCCCGCGCTTCGTGATGATCTGGATCACGCCCGCCGACGCATCGGCTCCGTAGAGCGTGGCCGCGGCGGGCCCCTTCACGATCTCGATGCTCTCTATCTCGGAGGGATCGATGTCGTTGAGCCGGCTCGTTCCCTGACCGCCGATGTCGCAGCCGCTGCAGCCGCCCGCATTGCCCCGGCCGGTGGTGAGGTTGCGCGAGTCGGCGCGGATGCCGTCGATGAAGATGAGCGGCTCGTTCGACAGCGAGATCGACGACGCGCCGCGGATGCGGATCGACTGGCTCGTGCCGCTGG
>JBIQLU010000198.1:0-5335 GCA_044463985.1 Gemmatimonas aurantiaca
AGGTCCCAGGGCGAATGCCCTGGGACCTCTACTATCAGGTGCCTGACCCCGCCGCGCCCACGATTATCGCCAGCGCGCGCCACACGCCGGCCTGCGCATCGGTGTTGTCGAACCACTCGGTCTCCGTATGCGCGTCGCCGCCGCGGCCGCCGGCGCCTATCGCGATCGCGGGGATGCCGAGGCTGATCGGCACGTTTGCGTCGGTGGATGCCGTCGCCAGCTCCGGAGCGCGGCCTATCGCGCGCGTGGCCTCCATGGCCAGCTCCACCAGCGGATGATCGACCGGAGTTTCGCCGCTGGGTCGGTTGCCGATGAGCGTCACCTCGCTCACGAGCGGAGGCGTACCGCGTGTGCGACGCGAGTTCTCGTCCAGCGTGGCGGCGCGAACGGCGTCGCGAAGTGCGACATCGTACTTCTGGAGCATCGCTGGAGACACCGAACGCAGATCGACCTCCAGCCACGCGCTCTCGGGGATCGAGTTGAGCGAGAGTCCGCCGCCGGTGCGCACCACGCTGAGCGTGGTGCGCGGCTCGGAGGGGATCGGGAGGCGTGCGATCCCGGCTGCAGCGATGGCCGCCGCGTGCACCGGGTTCGGCACGCCGTAGGAAGTCCAGCTATGTCCTCCCCGCCCGTGGAACTCGATGCGGTAGCGGAGCGAGCCGAGCGCCCTGTGTACTATCCTCTCGTCGCCCGCACCATCCAGCGCGATCGCCGCGATGGCGTTGCGCGCCGCGCCGCTGAAGAGCGCCTTCGCTCCGCGCAGATCGCCTGCGCCCTCCTCGCCGGTCGTGCAGACGAAGTCGACGGGGTGTCGCGTGCGGATCGCACTGCCGTCGAGCACACGCGCGAGCGCCAGCAGCACGGCGAGTCCGCGGCTGTTGTCGCCTATGCCCGGTCCGGTGATGCGCGTTCCGGACCGCTCGGGCAGGAGCGGCGTATTGGACGGGAATACGGTGTCGAGATGGGCGCATACCACCACCGGCCGTCCTTCGTCTCCGCTCGGCTGCGAGCGGTCACCGGAAGCTGGGCGGCGAGCGATGACGTTGCCAGCATCGTCGATCGCGACATCAGCGATGCCGATTTCGGCGAATCGCTCCGCCATCCAGCGGGCCCGCTCTCCCTCCTCACCGGATGGTGCGGCGATCCGCGTGATGGCGAGCTGGTGTTCGAGGATCTCTTCGTCCAGGGCCGCGAGCGCCTCGCGCGCCTCGATGAGCGCCGCGCTCTGCCAGAGCTCTCCGATGGCGTGGGCTGTAGTTTGCATGGCCCTCAATTGAGCGCCAGCACGCGGATGCGCAAGTACTCGGAGAATCCTGTCCCCATATTGTGACCCGGGGTTCGGGGGATACATTCAAGGACGCATCGACCGCGCGTGGCCACACTCACGTTCCGTCCTGACATGCAAGAGCACGATCTCATCCACGATTGGAATGTCCAGGAGGGCGGGTTCGACTGGTCCGCCTGCCGCGTGGATCTGAACGACGAAACGCTGCGCGATGGACTGCAGTGCCCGTCCGTTACGAACCCCGCGTTGGAGGACAAGCTGCGCCTGATCCACCTCATGGTGGAGCTCGGGATCGCGGCAGCGGACATCGGGCTGCCAGGCGCTGGCGGACGCGCCGGCGACGACGCGCTGGCGCTCGCTCGCGAGATCGCGAACGAAGGTCTCCCACTCGCGCCGAACTGCGCGGCGCGCACGGTGGTCAGCGACGTCGAGCCGATCGCGCGCATCTCGCAGGCCGCCGGGATCCCGATCGAGGCGGCGACCTTCATCGGCTCCTCTCCCATCCGACGCTACGCGGAGGACTGGACGCTCGACAGGATGCTCGCCGTGAGCGAGGCGGCGGTGAGTTTCGCGGTGGCGGAAGGGCTTCCCGTCATGTTCGTCACCGAAGACACCACGCGCGCGGATCCGGAGACGCTCACTGCCCTCTACGGCAACGCCATCCGGTGGGGCGCGCGACGACTCTGCCTGGCCGATACGGTCGGGCATGCCACGCCCGATGGAGTTCGCGCGCTGGTGCGCTTCGTTCGCAGCGAGATCGTGGAACCGAGCGGCGAGGATGTGAAGATCGACTGGCACGGTCACCGCGATCGCGGACTCGGTCTCGCGAACTGCCTCGCCGCGATCGAGGAAGGCGTGGACCGCGTGCACGGCACGGCACTCGGCATCGGCGAGCGCGTGGGGAACGCGGAGATGGATCTCCTTCTCATCAACCTCAAGCTGCTCGGCGCGCACGAGCACGATCTCTCCATGCTGCCCGAGTACTCCCTGCTCGCTTCGCGCGCGTGCGGCGTGCCGGTGCCACCCAGCTACCCGGTGCTCGGCGACGATGCCTTCCGCACCGGGACCGGCGTGCACGCGGCCGCGATCATCAAGGCGCGCCGGAAGGGGCACGCCTGGCTGGCGGACAGGATCTACTCCGGCGTGCCCGCGGGCGACTTCGGCCTCGCGCAGCGGATCGAGATCTCGCCTGTGTCGGGGCTCTCCAACGTACGCTACTGGCTGGACGAGAACGGGTTCGACTCGGCGGACCAGCCACTCTGTCAGCACATCTTCGACGCGGCGAAGCGGCTGAGCCGTGTGCTGCGCGACGACGAGCTGCGAGCGATGGTCCGCGACTTCCAGCGCGCGCCCTCCGACGCGTGAAACAATCGCTCGCCGACGTCTTCGCCGGCTACCTCGACCTCCGCTGGCGGCTCGATCCGGTGGAGGCGACATTCGCGGGACTGCACGAATTCGCGGGCGAGTTCGCGCGCTACGATGCGCTCTCCGTGCGTGAACAGCTCGCGGCGCTGCGGAGCTACACCGCGGCGCTCGAAGAGGTGGAAGCCGAGACGCTCGACGAGGAAGTCGACCGCACTGCCGCGCTCCACGACGCTCGGCACTGGATTCTCATCTTCGAACGCGAGCGTCCGTTCGCGTTCAATCCCGCCTTCCACCTCTCGCACGCGCTCAACGGTCTGCATCTGCTCCTTGCGCGTGGAGCGCAGGATCCGGTGCGCAGGGCGGTGGAACTGCAGCAGCGTCTCCGTGCGCTTCCGGATTTCCTGATCAGCGCGGTCGATGCTCTCGCGGAGCCGGCACGTCCGCTCATCGCACTCGCCAGCTCCATGATACCGGGCGGTGTGGCGCTCATCCGCGATGGGCTGGATGATGGTGCTGTTGACACATCGGCACTGGATCCCTCCGAGTTCGCCGAAGCACGCGAAGCCGCGGTGACGGCGCTGCTCGAGTTCAACGACGCGCTCGCCCTCATGGACGAGGATGCCGGCGACGGCTTCGCGATCGGGCGGGATCTCTTCGAGCGCAAGCTGCACACGGCGCACATGATACGAGATGGCGCCGAGGAGCTGCTGCGCTACGGCGAGCGACTTCGCGTCGAGGCCACGGCGGAGCTCGAGCGAATCGCTGCCGAGATAGAGCCGGGTACGGACTGGCGCGAGGTACTCGCCCGTCTGAGGGAGGACGTCCCGGACGGCGACACGGCGCTGGATGAGTACTGCGTGGATCTGGCAGCGGCGCGTGATTTCACGGCGGAGCGGAACCTCATGAGCGTGACCGAGGCGCCGGTAGAGGTGGAAGACACGCCGGGCTTCCTGCGCATGATGATCCCGTTCGCCGCGTATCAGGGCCCGGGGGCATTCGAGGAGGAACAGCGAGGGCGATTCTTCGTCACGCTTCCGACGACCGACGAAGTGAATCGAGCCGAGTCTCGCTCCGAACGTGCGAGCACGGTGCTGCACGAGGGAGTTCCGGGGCATCATCAGCAGATCGCGGTAGCCAACCGGCTTCCCCAGATAATGCGTCGCGTGCTGGCCACGCCGGCGGCGCGCGAGGGGTGGGCGCTCTACTGCGAATCGCTCATGGCGGAGGAGGGATTCCTCTCCACGCCGGGCGAGCGGCTGTTCCACGCGCACCATCTTCTCTGGAGAGCGTTGCGCGTGATACTCGACGTGCGACTGCACACGATGAAGATGCCGGTGGCGGATGCGGCACGCATGCTGCGTGATGAGCTCGGATTCAGCGATGCTGCTGCCGCCGCCGAGGTGGCGCGGTATTGTGCGTATCCTACCTATCAGCTCTGCTACGCAGTGGGCCGACGCGACATTCTCCGTTTGCGCGAGGACGCGCGACGAGCGCGGGGGAGCGAGTTTTCGCTCTCGGCGTTCCATGATGAGCTGCTGTCGTACGGCGGTCTGCCAACCGCGTTGGCGAGATGGGGGATGGGTCTGGACGAATGAAGAGAGAATCGAACGAGAGGAAAGACGAGATGAAGAAGACGGGTTTGCGTATCACGGCCGTGGTGGCGGGCGTTGTGCTCATCGGCGGAATGGCGGCGTGTGGCGGTGGCGAGGGATCGCGCGGGACCGACAGCGCCGAGAGCACGGCGGCGCAGCCCGTCAGCGGCCCGCTCGTCTACACGTCGGACGAATGGGGCGACAGCATCTACGTGATCGACGCGGGGCGCGACAGCGTGGTGGATGTGTTCTATGCGGGCCAGCGCCCGCGCGGCATACGGCTGAGTCGCGACGGAAAGAGTCTGGTCGTGGCGGTGAGCGGTTCGCCGCGCGGCGGTCCGAACGTGGATGAGTCGAAGCTGCCGCCTCCCGACAGGTCGAAGGACGGAATCGCCGTGGTGGACCTGGCCACGAAGGAGGTGCGCAGACTCCCCGGCGGGAGCGATCCCGAGAACTTCGACATCAGTCGCGACGGGAATCGGGTCTACGTGTCCAACGAGGATGCGGGCACGGCGACGGTGGTGGATGTGCCGAGCGGGAAGGTCGTGGCGACGGTGAAGGTCGGTGAGGAGCCGGAGGGTGTCGAGACGAATCCCGACGGCAGCGAGGTGTGGGTCACGAGTGAAGAGGAGGGAACCGTCACCGTGATCAACACCGCCACGAACACGGCGGTGGCGACGATCAAGGTTGCGAAGCGCCCGCGCTCGGTGGCGTTCACACTCGACGGCAGCAAGGCGTACGTACCGGCGGAGCTCGACAGCGCGGTGATGGTGGTCGACACGAAGGAGCGCCGCGTGCTGAAGAAGATTCAGATCCCCGGCGTCGGTGCCAAGCCGATGGGCTCCGCGATTTCCCCGAACGGCAAGTTCGTGTACGTCACGAATGGCCGCGGCAAGACGCTCTCCGTGATCGACACCGGAGTCGACTCCGTGATCGCCACCTTCGAGGTAGGCGACCGCCCCTGGGGAGTAGGCGTGAGCCCCGACGGCTCCCGGATCTTCACCGCCAACGGCCCCGATGGCTCCATCTCCATCATCGACGCCGCCGACCAGCGCATCCTCCACCGCATCTCCGTCGGCAAGTCACCATGGGG
>JBIQLU010000199.1:0-5320 GCA_044463985.1 Gemmatimonas aurantiaca
TCCACTCCGCGATGAACACGTTCGTCTCGTGGGGATTGCCGGCCAGGCGGTTGGAAGCCCATACGAGGCTCCGGCCGTCGGGGCTGAATTGCGGGAAGCCGTCGAACTCGGGGGCGGTGGTCACCTGCTCGAGACCGGAGCCGTCGAGGTTCACGAGGAAGAGATCGAAGTTCCCGCTGCGCGGATTGCGGTAGTTCGACGAGAAGATGATCCGCTTCCCCTCGGGGGTGAAGAACGGCGCGAAGTTGGCGCCGCCGAGGTGCGTGATCTGACGCTGATCGGAACCGTCGGCGTTCATCACCCAGATCTCCATCTTGCTGGGGCGCACGATGCGCTGCGCGAGGAGCGACTTGTAGTCGGCCAGCTCGGCGGGATCGGTGGGGTGGTAGGCGCGGTACACGATCTTCTTCCCATCGGGCGAGAAGAACGGTCCGCCATCGTAGCCGACCGCGGTCGTGAGACGGCGAACGTTGCTGCCGTCGACGTTCATCGTGTAGATGTCCAGGTCGCCGTCCTTCAGCGAAGTGAACACGATCGTCTTTCCGTCGGGCGAGAGCGTACCTTCGGCGGTGTATACGCCGTAGTGAGTGAGCCGCTTCGTGTCGCTGCCGTCGGCGTTGGCGGTGTAGATGTCGAACGGGTCGAGCCCCCACACGTAGCCCTTCGACGGATCGGGTTTCGCGGGGCAGGCGCTGTCGGCCGCCTGAGTGGAAGCGTAGAAGATCCTGCTGTCCTTCGCGAAGAAGTAGCCGCAGGTGGTCTTCCCGGTTCCGTTGGAGACGCGGCGCACGTTGGAGCCGTCGACGTTCATGATGAACTGCTGGTCGCAGCTCCGTCCGTCGCGCGTGGACTGGAAGATCAGCTCACTGCCGTCGGCGCTGAAGTAGGCTTCGGCATTTTCGCCGCCGTGCGTGAGCTGGCGGATATTGGCGAGATGGTGCTCGCCCGGCGCCGGCGCGACGCTCTGCTCGGAGGAATTCTGAGCGGCAGTCGCCCGCGCCATCAATACCGCGACCGCAAGGGCGGTCGCGGTCACGATGGAGTGGTATTGCATGACGTGGAAGCTAACGCCTTACGGCGCTGTCGGCCCTCGCCAGAGAGAAGAGGTCCTGCTGCGACTGCCCCTTTTCGAGGAGCGAGATCGCTTCGAGGAGCTGCGGGTCGCTCGGGATGTCGCGTCTGAACGCCGTGGAATCGCCGAATGCGAGGCGGGCGACCTGGTTCGAGATCCACTGGTCGACCAGCGGCGCGGCGGCCGCGTAGCCAGCGCTGTCGACGTCCACCTTGGCGGCCTTCAGCCGGCGATAGAACTCCGAGCGCCACTGCGGTGATACCACGAAGTCGGGTTTCACCTGGCCCTTGAGCTCCAGCGCGTAGTCGTAGAGCACACTGCGCATCGCCGGAAACTTCGGGGCGACCGAGCGGGCGAAGTCCTGCTCCGCCGTCGACACCGTGTCGTTGGCCACTATCACATCGGGAGTGACCCCGCCACCGCCGTATACCACGCGGCCTGCGTCGCTCTTGTACGCGGGGCGATGTTTCTTCACGGAATCGCTCTCGAGCGAGTCGGGTGCCGGTTCTTCATCGACGGTGCCAGACGCCACTACCGAATCCAGGGCACGGTGCGCCTTCTGGATGGAACGGCCGCTCGGCGTGTACCACTTGCCGGTGGTGAGCTTGAGCGCCCAGCCGCCGTCGAGCGGGAAGACCGTCTGCACGAGACCCTTGCCGAATGAAGTGGTGCCCACCACGAGCGCGCGGTCGTGGTCCTGCAGAGCACCGGTCACGATCTCCGCCGCGCTCGCGGAGTTGCCGTCCACGAGAACGATGAGCGGAGTGGTGGGAATGTGCTCGCCGCCGCTCGCGTTGAAGACCTGCGGGGGACCCTGCCGCATCCGTACGCTGGCGATCTCCTGCCCGTTCTTCAGGAAGAGATTGGCCACGGCGAGACCCTGGTCGAGGATGCCGCCGGGATTGCTGCGCATGTCGAGGATGATTCCCCTCGCTCCCTGCTTCAGGAGATCGTCCACGGAGCTCTGCAGCTCCTGCGACGCAGTCTCGTTGAAAGTCTGGAGCGGGACGTACGCGATGCGATTGTCGAGCATCAGCGCGAACGGCACCGCCGGGATGTGAATCTCGGAGCGCGTGAAAGTGTGCTCGATCGGCTGAGTCACGCCGGGCCGCACGAAGCGCACCTTCACCTTCGTTCCGATCTCGCCGATGAGAACGTCGGAGACCTGCTGGGAAGTCCAGCTACGGGTGGACGCGGTGTCGATACCGACGATCCGGTCACCCTCCACGATCCCCGCGGCTTCGGCGGGAGTGTGCGGGAAAACCCTCACGACGACGATGTTCCCCTCCTGCTGCTCGATCTGCATCCCGATTCCGCCGTAACGTCCGGTGGAATTGGTGGAGAAGCGCTGCATCTCCTTCGGGGAGAAGAGCTCGGAGTAGGGATCGTCGAGCTGTCTGACCAGGCCGCGCGCGGCCTTTTCGTAGAGTTCGCCGGTGCCGACGGTGTCCACGAAGCGCTCGGATACGAGCGAGAGCACCTGGTCGAAAACCCGCGCCCCGTCGCGCGCGGCGTGCTCCTGTACTACGAAGCCGCCGATGGCGGCCGGGAGAAGCAGTGCGCCGACGAGCGCAACGGAACGGAGGCGAGGCATGGGGGGACCGGAGTCGGGGGTTAGAGTAAAGAAAGCAGGAAGCAGGAAGCAGAGAGCAGGAACTGCTCACGGGCCAGCGTCATCCCCGTGGAAGCGGGAACGAGGCGCATGCCCTGCTACGCGGGCAGGACTCCGACAGGTGCGCAGTTCACTGCTTCTGCTCTCTGCTTTCTGCTCGCTCCCCAGCCATGCACTACCTGCGCCTGACGGGCGAAGTTCCCGCTGGTATCAGCTGTTGCCGAGCCAGCCGGTGGAGGCGCCGCCGCTGCTCGAGCCCTCACCGCTGTCGCCGCCGCCGGACGCGAGGATCTGCCGCCAGGTGAGCTCGGGCCCCTTCCGGAAGCCTTTCTGGGTGAGCTTCACGCCCTCGGGAGAGATGGTGACCATGTACGCCTGGCCGTCGATCTCTATCTCGCGCTTCAATGTCTTCTCCAGCTTTGTCGCCATTGGCTGATCTCCACGTTGGGTAAGTGACTGTGGCCGCCTCTGCAAGGTTCAGGCGCGAATCACGCGCTCCGCGTCGCTAGAACATAATCCACGAACCACTCGCGCATCTGCTGCCTGACCGCCGCATCGCGCAGGAGGCCGGCCGAAATGAGCATCTCGTGCGCCGGCTGAAGCACTCGCAGGAGGTGCGAAGGGTAACGCTGAGTGAGTGGAAGCTGTTCAGCCAGGCGGGAAAGCGCCACCCTCCAGGTCACGTTTCCTTCGGATCGCGCGACCTCGAGGAGGCGGTAGATTCGACGCGCCACGGGCGAAGATAGCGATGAATAGCGCTGAATCGAGAGCGACGAGCTGTATCCTGCCGCTATGTTGGCGCGACACTGCGCTGAAAGGGTGACCATCGCCTCGCCGGGCTCCGACGCCGCCAGCGCCGGGAAGAAGGTGAGCTGATCGCGGTCCGTGGAGCGACGCCGCTCGATCTTCACGGCCTGCAGAACGGTGAACGACGCCTCCATCGGCGAGCCGGTCGCCGCGTCGTGGTACGCCGCGAGCGACTCCAGGGTCGTATGCTGCAGTCTCGCGAGCGCCGCTCGGAGCTGGCCGTACGTCCTGCCGTCCGCGCGCCGCGTGATGGATCGCAGAAACGCATGCAGGGTGAAGCTCACCACCCCATCCGCGGGTTCCCCGGCCTCGTGGAATCGACGCCAGAGCTCCACGTACACGTCCTGGTCGAACGTGCCGGGCAGCCTGTCGCCCGGGCGCGGGAGGACGCGCCACCGGCCGCCGTCGGGAAGTGTATAGCTGATCGAGGATTCGTCCGCCGAGTCGCTGAGCCGGAAGAGCGGCAACGCTTCGAGCGCCCTGTCGAGCAGGATCGTCCGCGTTGCGTGTCTCCGCCGCGCGGCGATGGACATGGGCTAGAGACTGGACCTCAGGAAGCAGAACGCAGAGAGCAGAGAACTGCCTCGGGGCACGGAAGCTCTGCTCACGAGGCTGTTCCTGCTTCCTGCTTTCTGCTTCCTGCCTTCTGTAGTTTCACCACCTCCCCCGTCACCGCCGACGCCGCTTCGGAGCAGAGCCATTGTACGGTGGCGGCGACATCGGTGCGGTCCACGTACGAGGCGTCGGCTCCCATCGATTCCACGTTCGTTGCGGTGCGGATGGAAGTAGGGGCGATGGCGTTCGCGCGGACTCCGTTCGCGAGTTCCTCGCGCGCGACTGTGCGCATGAGCGTGATGACGCCGCTCTTGGCGACCGCGTAGGCCGCCATGCGTGCGCTGTTCGCGCCCGGGAGCGCTGCCGCGGAAGCGAAGTAGACGATGGAACCGCGGGCCCTGCGAAGTGCGGGGAGGAAGGCGCGCGTGGCGAGGTACGCTGTCGTGAGGTTGATGGAGAGCTGGTGCTGCCAGACGCCGAAGTCACTTTCGGCGACCGGGCCGCTCATTCCGAAGCCGCCCGCCATGTTGACCAGTGCGTCGATGCGGTCGCCGAAGGCATCGCTCACCATGCGCGCGAGCGCGGCGACTTCGTCTTCCTTCGAGAGATCGCACGGAAAGCCGCGTACGTCGGATCCATCGCTTCCAACTGCGGCCGCGCGCGCTTCGGCCTCGCTGGCGCCGCGGCTCACCACCGCGAGTCGTGCGCCGCCCGCGATGAGCGCGCGCGCCACGACTTCACCGGTCTGGCCTGGCTTCCCTATTCCCGTCAGTACCACCACTCCCTGCTCGTACCCCATGTTCTACTCCGCGGGGTCAGGCACCTGAATGTAGAGGGCTCGTGAGCGACGCTCACGAGCTCTCTGGATCAGGTGCCTGACCCCATGAGGGCTGCCCTCACGGCCTCCCGGATCGCGAGTACGGTTTCGCGATCCGCAGCGGGTGAATCGTCGCGGACGTGAAGCTCGATCCCGTGCGCGACTGTGATCCGGTGCCACATCGCGTCGCTCTCCTTCGCGTCGTTGGCCGGCTCGGAGAGATCCGCATCGCCGAAGAGTGACGGTGAGAGCGACGTGGCAACGCGGCGCTCGAGCGCGTCGCCGAGCAGCTCGGCGAGCTCGCTCTTGATCCGGGAGAGTGTTTGTCCTTCGCGCTGCCGGATCTTTATGAAGAGGAGTTGAAGCAGGTGCCGGTAGCCGTAGGTCGCCGCCGTTCCCGTACCCTCGGGATGGTCGAGCAACCCGCTTGCCACGTAGAAGCGCACGGCGCGCGCAC
>JBIQLU010000200.1:0-5258 GCA_044463985.1 Gemmatimonas aurantiaca
GAGAGCGGGAGACGGGGCTCGAACCCGCGACATCAAGCTTGGAAGGCTTGCGCTCTACCAACTGAGCTACTCCCGCAGTTCCCGCCCTGCTCTCTCTGCCAGCTCTCCGGAATCTTCCCCGGCCATCCGCCAAAGTGGTGGGGGAAGGATTCGAACCTTCGAAGGCGTTAGCCGGCAGATTTACAGTCTGCTCCCGTTGGCCGCTTGGGTACCCCACCATACCCTCTCTGAGCCGCGCCTGCCGAGGCCGCCCGCTCGACGCACCTCTCGCCCCAGAGCTGACGGCGAGAATCGAACTCGCAACCGCCTGATTACAAATCAGGTGCTCTGCCAATTGAGCTACGTCAGCACACGGCTATTTTGCGCGAGACATGCAGCATAATGGGACGGGAACAGCCAGTCAAGACCGCCACCCCGCCGCTCTATCTCCCTCTACTGCACCTTCTTCCAGCGCGTCCCACGAGGCGTGTCCTCGATCGCGATTCCGCGCTCGTCCAGCTCCTTCCGGATCGCATCCGCTGCCGCGAAGTCGCGCCGCTTCCGCGCCTCCGAGCGCGCCGCGATCCGGTCCTCCACCCAGCTCTCCAGTTCGTCGCTCACCTCGGCCGCGTCGGGCACGATGTCGAGCACGCCGTCCACCAGCTCGAACGCCGAACGCGCCCGAGCCAGCGCCTCGAGGTGGCTCCCCTCCGTGGCCCCGTCCAGCTCGGCGTTCACGCGGCGGATGAACTCGAAGAGCGCTCCCAGAGCCTCTGGAGCGTTCAGGTCATCGAAAAGCGCCGCCTTCGCCTCGCGCTCCAGCTCCTCCGCCGCATCCGTCAGCGCCGCCGTGCCGCCCGTGGCGTTCGCCAGCCGCTCCGCGAATGCACCTATCCGCCGCACCGCCGTCTGCGATGCTTCGAGCGCCTCTTCCGTCAGGTTGAGCTGCTTCCGGTAGTGCACCGAGAAGACGAAGTGCCGGATCGCCGCGGCGGATATTCCCGCTTCACGCAGCGACTGGATGTTGGCCACGTTCCCCAGCCGCTTGGCCATCTTCACCCCCTCCGTGAGGAGGAACTCCCCGTGGCACCAGAAGCGGGAGAAGAGGACGCCGTTCGCTCCCTCCGACTGCGCGATCTCGTCCTCGTGGTGGGGGAAGATCAGATCCGCGCCGCCGGCATGGATGTCCAGCGTCGCTCCCAGATAGCGCTTCGCCATCGCGGAACACTCCAGGTGCCAACCGGGGCGTCCCCTTCCCCACGGCGAGTCCCACGCCGCACCCGACGCTTCGTCCTCCGGCTTCGCCGCCTTCCAGAGCGCGAAGTCGCGAACGTCCTCCTTGTTGTAATCGTCGGCGGCCACACGGGCGCCCGGACGGATGTTCGCTACGTCCAGGCGCGAGAGCTTCCCGTACGCCGGGAAGCGTGCGATCGCGAAGTACACGGAGCCGTCTTCCGCCTCGTACGCCAGACCGCGCTCTTCCAGCGTCCGTACCAGCTCGATCATCTCGGGGATGTGATCCGTCGCCCTCGGATACTCCTCGGCACGCTGGATGCGCAGAAACTCGCGGTCGCGCTGAAAGATCTCCGTTACCGGCCCTGTCACTTCGCCGATGTCGAGACCGCGCTCGCTGGCGCGTGCGATGATCTTGTCGTCGACATCGGTAATGTTCATCACCTGGAATACCTTCCAGCCGCGCAACTGGATCGTGCGGCGCAGCAGATCCTCGAAGAGGAAGGTGCGGAAATTTCCGAGGTGGGCGGGGTTGTACACCGTGGGACCACAGGTGTACATGCGCACCGTGCTTCCGTCTGCCGGCTCGAAGTGCTCAGCGCGACGGGTGAGTGTGTTGTAAAGTACGAAGTCTGACATTCGCTGCTGGAGCGGGCGCGACTCGGGCGTGGAGAGCGGGAAGCTAGACTGCCGGCTGGGCAGGGTCAACGCTCGCGGTTCGACAGTCATCCCTGCTCGAGCTTCGACCGTCATCCCCGCTCGAGCTTCGACCGTCATCCCCGCGAAAGCGGGGATCCATGTTGAACGAGGTGAATATGTCCAGAGCTTTCGTGAACGAGGACGCCGGCGGCGGGAGAGCGCACCGCCGATTCGACCTTCCGCCGCGCGACGACCCTTCGTACGACGCCGCCGCGGCGCAGGCACTTCTCGACGCGTCGCTCGAGGGTGACACCGAAAGCGCCGAGGTGGCTACCGGCTACTACTGGGGCGAGCGCAAGCTCCGGCCCGAAGTCGAACGCATTCTGACGCGCGCAAAGGCCGCGGGGAACTCCGAGCTCGCGCGCGCCGCCGAGCGCTTTCTCTGAGCAGCCAGCCAGGGTGCGATTCCCTGCGTCGCACGCGCGCGAAGCCGGCCCTCGCGCAGCTCGAACACCCGCGACGCCAGCAAGGCGAGCGCCGGGCACTCCCGCCCCGCCAGCACGAGCGCAGTACGCGACGCTGACGTTCGCCCGCATCCTGGCTCCGCGCTCGCGGCAACACGCTCGGCGACGGCTCCGGCTCCGGGCTCGCCGGGCTGGATGACAGGCCAATGCCTGTCACCGCGAGAGCGCTCGAACGCCGCACGGATCAGCTCTACATCGCGTCGTGTGACGTGATCCACGAGGATCAGGCGAGCATCCATCGCCAGCGCGAGCTCCAGCTCCCGACGCGCCTGCGGCAGGCCGAGGTCGAGATAGAGCGGCGTGACCCCCACCGCGGCCGATACGCTCCCTCTGTCCGGCAACAGCAGCCCTGCCGCGCATCCGAGCAGCGTACTCTTGCCGGATCCCGCCGCGCCCCCGATGCCAACCACCTCTCCGGCGGCGACCTCCAGCGACACCCCGGCCAGCACCCTCACACTCGCGGCACACTCGCGAGTACCCGCGGTGAAAGTCTTCCATACATTCCGCACTACCAGCGGCGGTGCGTTGCTCCGGCAGATGCCGGCGGTGGCGATTAACTGGGGGCGCATGGGCGCAACAGTAACGCCGATGCACGGAGCCGCCACCATCGAAATCGAACGTCGTGTACCGGATTTACGACCGGCTGAACCGGCCCTCAGGCCGGGTCGTCAGCGGCGCCCTCGAAAGCGCGAGTTCGCGGCGCCGTCGCGTTCGATTCCCTGAGGTCCTCGAGCCCGGCGAGGAGATCCGTGACCTCGTCCGGAACTATCACCTCCGCCTCCGCCGCAGGCGTCCTCACCACCAATGCGTCGTCGCGCACCATCCGCCGGAAGCCCTGTCCCTCGTAGATCCGATTGATCAGGATTCGGCGAATGATGACGTCGAGCACCACTATCGCGGGCACCGCCACGAGGAGGCCCACCGGTCCCAGGAGGCTTCCCATGATGAGCACGCTCATGAGCGTCATCACTGGCGGCAGATTCACCTGGCGCTGCATGATGAGCGGCGCCACGAGATTCCCCTCCACGAGGTGCACGGCCACGCCGAGTCCGATCACCGCCGCCGCGCGCCCCGCGCCGCCCGCGCCGCCCAGCACGAACGCGGCCGGAAGGAGCGTCGACACGAGGCTCCCGAAGAACGGCACGATCGCGGCGACTCCGGTGAAGAGACCGAAGGTGAGCGCATATGGGACATCGAGTATCCAGAGCCCGAGCGCGGTCAGCGCACCGAGGAGGACCATCGACGCAATCTGGCCCACGATCCACGCGCGCAGCGTGCGCGAGAGATCGCCCAGCACGTTGCGCACGAGATCACGGTGCAGCGGCGGGAAGAGCGAGATCAGAAACTCGCGGTAGAGTCCCGGATGGATCGTGAGGTAGATCCCCATGATCAGCACCGAAACCACCTCGAGCGTGAAGCCGAGCGCGCCCACGAGCTTCGGCACCACATCCGCGAAATACAGCGAAGCCTGCTCGTAGACCGCGAGCAGCACGCGGTGTTCTCCCGGATGCCACACGGCGCGCAGTGCAGGGTCGCGCGCTATGGCCTCGTCGATTCCGTTCTCGAGGTTGACGAGATAGTCAGGGAGAACCTTCAGCAGTGCCTGCGTCTGCGTCACGACCGGCGGCACGAGCAGCCACATGAAACCGGCGAGCGCACCGAGCGAGAGCAGCACGGCCAGCGCCACGGCGAAGCGCCGATCGAGCTGGGTACGCCGGCTTATCGCATCGGCGATGGAGCCGAGGTAGAGCGAGAAGAGAACCGCGAGGAAAAGCAGCAGAAAGATCTCCGCCGTGCTCCCCAGCAACAGCAGGAGGAGCACGGCGACGATCGTACCGGCGAGCGCGGGGCCGAAACGAAAGCGCCCCGTGGAGAGGGCGCTCATACTCAGTGGTTCTCCTCTGGCGAATCGTCTTCTTCCGGCTCCAGCGTCTCTTCATCGTGGGGTGGAGACTCGCCCGATTGGAGCTGTTTGCTCTCCGCCTTTTCCGCGGGCGGCAGTATGCCCATCTTCCGCTTCAGCGCGAGAAGCTGGGCGTCGGCACCCACGGCAGTGGCGCCCGCTTCGAGCGCCTGAAAATCGCGCGTGAGTCTGTCTCCGCTGAACTCCGCGTCGATCTCGGCGTTGGCGAGATTGCGCCGCTCGTTCTCCTCCACGCGTGCCTCGATTCGCGCGAACGCTTCGAATGCGGACTTCTCGGACACGGAAGACATCGTGTCCTGAATGCGCTTCTGCGCCTCCGCACGCTTCTGCCGAGCGACGAGGAGATTCTTCTTGCGCTTCGCCTCTTCGATCTTGTCGTTCAGCTCGCGCAGTGCTCCCTTGAGCTGCTCGGTCTCCGCCTTGTGCGATTGCCACGTCGCATCGAGCTGCTGCGCGTGCAGCATGTGCTCGTTGTGGCGCATGAGTGCCTGCTTGGCCATGTCGTCGCGCCCTTCCTGCACCGCCAGCATGGCCCGCTTCTCCCAGTCCTGAACCTGCTTGTACTCCGTCTCGACCTGATCGTGCAACCTGCGCTCATCGGCGATAGCGCCGGCCACCTGCTGCTTGGCCTTCGCGAGCTGCGTGCGCATGTCGATGATGATCTGATTGAGCATCTTCTCGGGATTTTCCGCCGAGGAGATGAGATCGTTCAGATTGGACTTTATGAGAGTGGAGAGTCTGTCGAAGATTCCCATGGGTCAACGTGCCTCACGGAACGGGGCGAGCTCGCGAAGCTGCGACGAGAGTGCGAGCGTCATCGATTCGTATGCGGCAAGAAACTCTTCGTAATCCAGGTGCGCGAGCTCCAGCGCCTCACTCATGACGATCGAGTCGCCCTCGATGCCATACGAGCCGTGAACGAGCTCGCTCGCGTTCAGTTCCAGCAGGCGGCGCGCCAG
>JBIQLU010000201.1:0-2442 GCA_044463985.1 Gemmatimonas aurantiaca
AGCCGGAAGAACTCGTTCGCCGCGATGCGCGTGCCGCTCAGCACCTGGAAGGCGACTTCGTGCGTCGGCACCAAGCGCATGATCGCCTCTTCACGCCCCAGCATGAGGAGGCCGGCTACGCGGATCCGGTCCACCCGCTCGCCGCCGGCGCCGCCCCCTGCTGAAGATTCGCCCAGGCCGAGTGCGCGGACGATTTCGTGATCGGAGAGCTCGAGGAGCGACGCGTCCGCGCGGCCGCGGTTGCGCGCCACCATCTGCCGCAGCCGCTCGATCTCGAGCGGGTCGAGATCCCCCCACTTCGCTTCCGGCACCACCAGCGATGAGTAGTCGAGCGCGCCGCGGCTCGCCTCGCGCGACTGCATCTCGTGCGCGAGGAATGGGAGGCAGCGCGGCCGGCCGTGCACATCCATCGCGCGCCGCTTGTAGATGCCGGAGTTGGTGGACGTCACGGGGCGTCCGGGCGGGATCTCGACGACGAGCACGTCGCGCCCGTCGAGCGACGCGATGCTGCACTCCACCGGGCAGCTCGGTACCGTCTGGTTCGCGATGAACGACTCCACGCGTCGCGGATCGGTGTAGCTCCCGTGTCTCGTGCGCGCGCCGCTCACGCGTCCGTCGTCCTCCACGCCCACGAGCAGGATCCCGCCGCGCCCATTCGCCTGGCACACCACAGCCTCGAGGAGCGCGGCGTCGGAGAGCGGCGCTGCATCCTCGCCGGCGAACTCCACGTCGAAGCTCTCGCCGGAGGCAATGATCTCGCGGAGTGATTCCTCGGTGAGCATGCGCAACAATATACCTCGGACCGGCCCGCGCCGTCCTACGAACGCGCGTCCCGCGGAGTTACCTTCCACTCATCATGAAAGAGACACGCAGGATCGCCACGAAGTTCGTGGCCGCGGCGCTCGTCGCCGCATCGCTCGTCGCATGCGGACGGGGAACCGCCGGTGGCAGCGCCGAACAGCAGGCCGACGATCGCGGATATCGCGGAGCGGTGCTCCCTGCACCGCTCGCGAAACCGGAGTTCGTACTCACGGACACGAAGGGGCAGCCCTACGACTTCCGCAAGGAGACCGACGGCTCGCTCACGCTCCTCTTCTTCGGCTACACGAACTGTCCCGACGTCTGCCCCGTGCACCTCGGCAACATCCACACGGTGCTCGAGCAGATGCCCTTCGACGTGAAGAGCCATACGAAAGTAGTGTTCGTTACCACCGACCCCGAGCGCGACACGCCGAAGAAGCTCCGCGCCTGGCTCGACAACTTCGACCCATCGTTCATAGGATTGCGCGGAACGCTCGCCGAAGTGAACGAGATCCAGGCGCGGCTGCATCTCCCGCCGGCGGTGGCGAGTGCGCCGCGCGGCGCCGACAGCAGCTACGACGTCGGCCACGCCGCACAGGTGATAGCCTTCTCCCCGACCGACAACGAAGCGCACATCGTCTACCCGTTCGGGACGCGCCAGCAGGACTGGGCCAACGATCTCCCCAGGTTGATGACCGACACGTGGAACACGAGGTGAGAGGAATCTGAAGGATGCAATGGTGGTGTTCCGCCCAGGGGATAGCCTGGACGTGGACGTGGCGCCCGTACGTGGGCGTGTGGATCATGATCCTCGCGCTCGCCGTGTGGTACTGGCGCTCGTACAAGCGCGCCGCACGCGAGTGGAATGGAGATCATCCCAGGCTCCGCGTGCCGCACGTGGTCGCAGCCATCGCCGGGATCGCGCTCCTCTGGATTGCGTTCGACTGGCCGATCGGCACGCTCGGCGCCGGCTACCTGGCGAGCGTGCACATGGTGCAGTTCTTCCTCATCGCCATGATCGCGCCCGCGCTGCTGGTGGCCGGCTGGCCGCCTTCCGCGCCGGAGAGTTACGAAGAGAGTAGCCACGCGGCGCGACGTACACCGGTACGCTGGCTGGTGAACGCGCTCACGCATCCGATAGTGGCGATCGTCATATTCGACGCGGTGGTGGTGGGCACGCACGCCCCGCCGGTAGTCGACACGCTCATGGCGACGCAGGTCGGGTCGTTCGTGCTCGACATGGCGTGGCTCATAGCCGGCATCGTGTTCTGGTGGCCGCTCATCGGCGGCCCGTTCGGACGTCCGCCTCTCCGTACACCGCTCGACATAGCGTACATCTTCGCCAGCTCGCTGTCGCACACGGGAATATCGATGTACCTGCTGCTGGCGCGCTTCCCCGTGTACAGCGTCTTCGAGCTCGCCCCACCGATCAGCGGAATATCCAAGCTCACCGATCAGGATCTGGCGGGTGGGCTGATGCTGCTCGGCGGCGCAGCGATCGTGCTGGGAACGATCACCGTGGTGTTCTTCAAGTGGCAGGCGGAACTGGAGAGGGAGGAAGTGCGGGAGAGGAGAGAGCAGGAAGCAGACAGCAGTGAACTGCTTCGGGGCTGAGGGCTGCGAGCAAAGGCCGTCATCCCC
>JBIQLU010000201.1:2542-5122 GCA_044463985.1 Gemmatimonas aurantiaca
CTGTTACTTCAGATTGTCCGTATCCCGGATGAACTTCGCCACGTTGTCGTGCAGTTCCTTCAGCACCGGCACCCGCACGTACACCATGTGTCCGGATTCGTAGAAGGCGAAGTGGATGTTCTTCTGGAGCGACTCGGGCATCGGGAGGTGCTTCATCTCGTAGACGCCCTCGAAGTACGGGGTGGCGAGGTCGTAGTACCCGGCGTTGAGCATCACCTGGAGGTCGGGGTTCTGCTTCATCGCGGCAGCGAGGTCGGGCATCACGTTCGCCGTACCTCCGCCGCCGAAGCGTGCTCCAGGGGCGCGATGCGACATGTCCCACGGCCGCACGTTGCCCGACGGACGATACACGCGATCCTTTCCGAAACCGAGCGTCTTGCGCACGTAATCGTTGAAGGTCGAGATGTACGCCGAGGATATCGCCGACGACTGTGGGTCGTACTGCGACGACTGGCTCAGAGGATCCATGCTCGGACCGGCGTAGCGGGTGTCGAGTCGACCAGTGCTCATCTCGCCGTCGGCCAGGAGCTGGTGCTCGAACTCACCGCCGGTCACGCGCAGGTCGGCCTTGAGCAGGTAGTCCACCGGAAGTCCGATGTATCCGTGCAGCTTCTGCGCGACCGCCTGCTTCTCGGCCTGCGGGAGCGCGGCACCCTGCATGAGCGCGTGCATGTAGTCACCCAGCGCGAACTTCTCCACTTCATCGAGGAAAGGCCTGAGCTGCGCCGGCTTGTTCGGCAGCTTGTCGTGGTACCACGCGGTGGCGGCGTAGGTCGGCAGCGCCAGCGCGTACGCCTGATCCACGCCGGGGTTTCCGCTCGGGTTGTCCACGCTGTTCGTGAACGAGAGAATCTGCGAAAGCAGGATCACGCCGTTGAGATCCACGTTGTGATCGTTGCCGAGCAGGTTCGCGAGCACCGCCGAGCGCGTGGTGCCGTAGCTCTCACCGAAGAGGTATTTGGGCGAGTTCCAGCGGCCGTACTGCGAAAGGAACTTCATGATGAACGCGCTGAAGGCGCGCCCATCCTGATCGACTCCGAAGAAGAACTTCGGCGCGTCCTTCCCCTTCACGCGTGAGAAGCCGGTGTTGGGTGCGTCGATGAAAACGAGATCGCTTGCGTCGAGCAGGCTGTACTCGTTGCTCACGAGATCGTACGGCGCGGCGTGGGTGTGTGCGCTGTCGTTCACGACCACGCGCTTCGGCCCGAACGATCCCATGTGCAGCCACATCGACGCCGAGCCGGGGCCGCCGTTGTAGAGGAAGGTGATCGGCCGGTTCTCGCCCGCATTGCCCTTCTTGAAGTACGCGACGTAGAACATGCTCGCCTGCGGCGCGTTGTTGTCGCTGGGATCCTCGTTCAGATCCTCCTGATCGAGCACCAGCGTGCCCGCGATCGCGGTGTAGGGAATCGCCTGTCCCTCGACCGTCACGGTGCCCTGACTCGTGTCGGCCACTTCCTTGAAGACATCGGACGAAGGCGGCTTCCCCTTCGTGGAATCCGCTTCCTGTCTTGCAGGAGAGGGTCGATTGCGAGTCTGCTGCGCGTGGCTGGACGGTGCTGCGGCTGCAATGAGCGCGGCCGTGGTTAGGTACAGGAGTCTTTGCATGGGATACCATACGATGCGGGTTGACACGACAGTGCGCCGCAGAGCAGGAGCCGCCTTCGCGGCCCGGCATCCGCGGTTCTCGTAACAGGAACGTGGCAAACCGGCGCAGCGTTGGGAAGAACCTCTTGCCGCGTACGATCGCGGGCAGCCGCGGAGCGCTTCCGTGGCGCGGCCCGGCGGGGAGACCGTATCAATTCGGGGAGTCCTCTTGACAGCTAGAGAAGCTGGCCGCATTATCTCTAGACATCGAGAGAAGCTCCTCCCTACCCTCAGTCCGGCTCCGATGCTTCGACCGCAGACCGATGCCCTGCGCGGCTCGATCGACCTCCTCGTACTCAAGACGCTCTCCCTCGCGCCGATGCACGGATGGGGAATCGGCAACCGCGTGCAGCAGCTCTCCACCGGCACGCTCGAGATCAACCAGGGCTCGCTCTACCCTGCCCTGCAGCGGCTCGAGAAGAGCGGACTTATCACCAGCCGGTGGGAGGCAACCGAGAACAATCGTCGCGCGCGCTACTACCGCCTCACCGCTGCGGGACGCCGCGCACTCGGCGACGAGATCGAGAGTTGGCGCCGCTTCGCCTCCGCGATGGAGACGATCATTCAGACACAGTGAACCCACGATCGTGAGCGCATCATGAACATCGATCCCTCGGGCTGGCTCCCGGCGCTCGCCGCGCGCATCGCGCTGCTCCGCTCGCGGCGATCCGCGGAGTCGCGCGTGGAAGAGGAGTTCCGTTTCCACATCGAGATGGAGGCGGCCCGGCTCGAGCGAGAGGGGGCGTCGAACGAGGAGGCGCGACGCCTGGCGCTCGCCACTTTCGGCGGCGTCGAGCGACACAAGGAAGCGATGCGCGATTCGCGCGGTGCGCGCTGGCTCGGCGACCTGTATCAGGACATCCGATTCGCCTTTCGAGCCATGGCGAGGCGGCCGGGCTTCGCGATCATGGCGCTGCTCACGATCGCGGTGGG
>JBIQLU010000202.1:0-2757 GCA_044463985.1 Gemmatimonas aurantiaca
CGGGGGCGGGGTCAGGTACTTAGTGTAGAGGGCCAGGCAGCATTAATGCTGCCTGGCCCTCTACACTAAGTACCTGACCCCGCCTTCGCCCTCGCCGCGAGCTTTTCCGCCGCGATCGTGAGCGGGTGGGCTGCACCGGCATTGCGCCGCAACGCCACGGCTGCCGCGCCGAAGTCGGCGTCCGCATCGGCTGTATCACCGAGCGCGAGTCGTGCACGACCTTCCAGCAGGCGCGCCTCGCCAACGTACGCGCTCTCCTTCGCGGAGAGCGAGTCGTGGGTCGCGATCTCGAGCGCGGACTTCGCGTAGCCCAGCGCCGCGCCGGCGTCGCCGGCGGCCAACGCGGTCTCGCCGGCCAGCACGAGTGTCGAATGGAAGATCCCGCGCCGGGTTCCGTCGAAGTATCCGTTGTCGCCGAGCACCTGCATCACGAGCGCGTTCGCTCCGCGAGCGTCGCCACCGGCCCACGCGAGCCGCGCATCGAGAACGCGGGCATCGGTTATCTCGTCATCAACCGCCTTGATCCGCAGCCTGCGTTCGATCTGGTGAAGGCGTGCCACGCTCCTCCGCGCGTCCGCGAGTTGGCCGAGGCCCAGTTGTGCCTCCGCGAGCCCGAACGTCGCGCGCCCCTCCCAGTAGTCGTTCCGGTCCTCGCGCGCCTGACGGGCGAGGCGATCGAAGTACTTCGCCGCCGAGTCGAGGTGCCACTCGAAGAGCGCCGCGTGTGCGTAGTGGATGAGCGGCTGCGTCGGCAGTTGCGACGTGGAGTCGCTCCTCATGAGTTGAAGGAGCGTCTCGTGCAGCAGGCGCTCGGCTTCGCTCGTCTCGCCAAGTTCGTCGTACGTCGATGCCATGTCGTGCTGCACGATGGCATGCGACATCGTCTCGTGCCGTCCGGTACTGTCGAGGATGGCGAGCGCTCGAGCGAAGATCGGCAGTGCATCGCGCGGCCGGCCGGCGTTGGCGAGCGAGAGCGCGAGCGTGGCGTGCATCCTCACGTACTCCATGTCGCGCGTCTCTCCCAGACTGTCGCGCAGCGCGATCGCCCTGTGAATCGCGTCCAGCGCCCTGCCGCCCGGCCCCGCTTCGTTGTCGAGATCCGCCAGGATCTGGAGGCACGACGCATCCACCCGCGGGTCGGTGGCCGGACCTATCTCCGCGAGAGCGCTCTGCAGCGCGCGCTCCGCTTCGGTGTACTTCCCCTCGGTGCGCAGGTTGTCCACCATGAGGCAGTGGATCTGCGTCAGCTCGTCCTCATCGTGAATGTTGGTGGCGAGCGATTCCGCGCGCACCAGAAGCGAGCCGCGGATCCGGCTGTCGCCCAGTTCCGCGTAGCGCCGTGACAGTTGCACGAGGATCGTCGAGAGCACCCTCGGGTCCGCGGCGTACTGGTGCTCGAGCGCCGCGCGCGTGCGCTCGAGAATCTCGCGCATAGTGATCGGCCCGTCGCCGACCTGCGACATGAGGAGCGACTGAAATTCGACCTGCGCGTTCGAGCGTCGCTCGGCGTACAGAGCAGCGTCGCGCTCGCGCCGTGCCACGCCCATCTGGCGGAGAGAGAACGCGGTCGCCGCCACCAGAGCGACAGCCACCAGCAGCGCGGCCGCGACTCCGACGCGATGCCGCCGCACGAACTTCCCCACGTGGTACCAGAGCGTCGATCCACGCGCACTCACCGGTTCGTGGCGCAGGTAGCGGTTGATGTCGTCGGTCAGCTCGGCGACCGTCTGATACCGATCCGCCGGATTCT
Source organism: Gemmatimonas aurantiaca (assembly GCA_044463985.1). Lineage (GTDB taxonomy): Bacteria > Gemmatimonadota > Gemmatimonadetes > Gemmatimonadales > Gemmatimonadaceae > JADGGM01. Next base: position 1,751 of record JBIQLU010000202.1, read on the forward strand.
TGCGCAGCGCCTGGTGCACGATGCTGTCGAGATCGCCGAGCTTCAGCCGCGCCGGTTCCACCTCGAACAGCGCACTCACGGCGGCGGCCGGCGAAGTGCACCCTTCGGCCGTGGGGTGCCGCCTCGATACGAGAAGGTAGATCAGCACGCCGAGGAGGTAGACATCGGTCGCAGTCGTGATCACCCCGCCGTTCACCTGCTCCGGCGCGGAGTACTCGGGAGTGAGCGCCGGTCCTGCGTCGATGGTGAGAGAGTCGGTGCCGCGCCCACGATCGCCGTCGAGCAGCTTCGCGATGCCGAAGTCGAGCAGCTTGACCGACCCATCGGCGGTGACCAGGATGTTCGAGGGCTTGAGATCGCGGTGCACGATCAGGTTCGCGTGCGCGTGCTCGACAGCCGCGAGTACCTGGAGTACGAGGCGCAACCGAGCGTCGATCGACAGCGCACGCTCCTTCACGTAGAGATCGATCGGCTTTCCGTCGATGTGCTCGAGGACCAGATACGGCTGGCCGCCCGAGGTGATTCCGGCATCGAGCAGCCGCGCGATGTTGGGGTGTGACAGCCGCGCGAGCAGCGACCCTTCGCGCTCGAATCGTGCGCGGCCGCCGGGCCTGAGGAGCGCGAGGTTGAGCAGCTTGACCGCGGCCACCCCTTCGAAACGGCCATCGGTTCTGCGCGCCAGCCACACGGACCCCATCCCGCCCTGCCCCACCTGGCGCTCGAGGGTATAGGCGCCGAGCTCCATCCCATCCAGCTCGGCCGCTTCGCGCTCCAGGAGAAAGCCCTGCGCGTCCGCGTCAGCTTCCCCGGCGAGAATCGCTTCGAGCTCGTCGGCCAGCATCGGCGAGCGAGCGCGCAATTCGCCCAGCCAGGCGCCGCGCACCGCCGGCGAGAGTTCCAGTGCGTAATCGAGGAGCGGCTCCAGCTCCGGCCAGCGATCCCGATCGATAGGCGTCACGACAGATCTCCTTCCCGACGTTGCGAACGCGCCGTCGATAATACTCCCG
>JBIQLU010000202.1:2857-5042 GCA_044463985.1 Gemmatimonas aurantiaca
TGTCGTCTTCCTCCCCCCGATTCCGATCTACCAATGAGCAGGAGAGTCGGCATCCGGAATGGAGGTCTCAATGTTTCGCAGCGGCAGGAGTTCGGCAGCCCTCGTAATTCTGTTGGTCGCTTCCACGGCGGCGTGCAGCGATGACGCCGCGGTGGCGCCCCCCACGGACACCGCGACGCCGCGTCTCATACGCGAGCTCGCGGCGGTGCGCGGGATAGTGCCACTCGAGAAGCCCGCCCCAGTTCGTCCCGAGCTCGTGCATCTGGGTCAGGCACTCGCGTTCGACAAGATCCTCAGCGGCAATCACGACGTGTCGTGCACCAGTTGCCATCTCCCCGCTTTCTCCACGAGCGACGGCCGCAACCTGTCGATCGGGGCCGGCGGTTCCGGGTTCGGCCCTGGCCGCACGCATCCCGACGGCGCACTGATCGCGCGCAATTCGCCGCCCATGTTCAACCTCTCCACGCTCCGGCACATGTTCTGGGACGGCCGCGTGGAAGTGGACGAAGGCGGTCACTTCGAAACGCCGGCGGGCGCGCAGCTCACTCCAGAGATGACGAGCGTGTTCGAGTTCGGCGCGCTCTCGGCGCAGCCGATGTTCCCCGTGCTAAGCCGCGCGGAGATGCGCGGCGCGAGCGGCAACGAGCTCGACGACATCCCGGATGACAGCGCACGGCTGATCTGGGCCGCACTCATGAAACGACTGGGCGACATTCCCGAGTACCGCACGATGTTCGAAGCGGCATACCCGGGCGTGAATTTCGACGACATGAACTTCGCCTACGCATCGAACGCGATCGCCGGCTTCATCGTGGATCGCATGTCGTTCAACGATACGCCGTGGGATCGCTTCCTCGCGGGCGACGACCAGGCGCTCAGTCCGGCACAGCTCCAGGGTGCGGAGACGTTCATGGTGGCGAAGTGCTCCATCTGCCACGACGGCGCGACATTCAGCGACGACAAGTTCCACGACGTGGCGGTGGTGCAGGTCGGGCCCGGCGAAGGAAACGGTGCCTCGCTGACCGATGACTTCGGCCGGATGAACGTCACGGGGAGTCCCGCCGACAAGTACCTCTTCCGCACGACTCCACTTCGCAACGTCGAGCTGACTGCGCCCTACGGACACGACGGCGCGTACACCACGCTGCGCGAATTCGTCGAGCACTACAGCGAGTCGGACAAGAAGCTGATGGAGTTCGATCCGTCGGAGCTGAACGCATCGCTGCAGGCCACGCTCCTCACTTCCAACAAGTCCGACATCCTCGCCAATCGCGACACTCTGCTCACCGGAGTCGTGCTCACGCCGGAAGTGGTGGATCAGCTCCTGGCCTACATGAGCGCGCTCACCGATGACGCGGCGCGCGATCTCTCGGGGATCATCCCGGCGAAGGTGCCGAGCGGGCTCCCCGTGGATCGACCGTGAGCTCCTCGAGGCGCGCGAGCGTCTCGCCCAGCGGCGCGTCGATCCGGATGGTGGCCTGGTCGTCACCGCGAGTGACACCGCGCGTGACGATCGCCACCGGGATCTCGCGCTCCGCCGCGCGCAGCACGAAGCGGTAGCCCGACATCACGTGCAGCGACGAGCCGAGCACGAGGAGAGCGTGTGAGCGTTCCACCTCGGCGAAGCAGCGCTGGACCAGCTCCTTCGGCACCGATTCGCCGAAGAAAGTCACGTCGGGCTTGAGCAGATCCGAGCCGCAGACCAGGCAGCGCACGAGCTGAAAGCGGCGCACTTCGTCATCGTCGATGACCACGTCACCATCGGGGCGGATCTCGTGCGGCGCCGCGACGAAGTCGGGGTTCGCGGCGCGCATCCGCTCCTCCAGCTCCACGCGTGACGAGCGGCTGCCGCAGTTCAGACAGACCACGCGGTCGAGCGCGCCATGCAGCTCGAGCACCTGGTGCGCGCCGGCGCGCTGGTGCAGGCCATCCACGTTCTGCGTGATGACGGCGCCCACCAGGCCGGCCCGCTGCAGCTTCGCCACGGCGTAGTGGCCGCTGTTGGGAGCCGCCGCCGCAAAGCGTCTCCACCCCACGAAGCTTCGCGCCCAGTACCGCTGCCGGTTTGCCACGGAGCCCACGAACTCCTGGTACATCATCGGCGTGACGCGCTGCTTCCCTTCGGGACCGCGATAGTCGGGGATTCCCGACTCGGTCGAGATGCCTGCGCCGGAGAGAACGACGA
>JBIQLU010000203.1:0-5021 GCA_044463985.1 Gemmatimonas aurantiaca
CGGTGCGTGCTCGACATCCGGAGAGCACCCGACCGCCGCCTGGCGAGTCTCTCCACGACCGGCGATGCAGTGAGGACCTCAATGGCCGACTCACGCCGTATTCCAGCCGCAGGTTTCCACGACGCGGTTCTGCGCGCGCACGGTGCCGCAATCCGTGCCCGAGCCGATATCGGACGCGCCACATCCGGAATCCGCTCTCCTCCAATTCCGCGCACCGTACGCACTGCGAGCTCGATCCAGAGGCCCGCTGTCTGAAGTCCGTACGCGCGTGTTGCTCGGTCAAGAAGCCCAGGTAGCGATCCTCTCTGTGCCTCACTCCACCCCAACCGAGTGCGTCGTCATGCCTTCATTCCCACTCTGGCCATACCCACGAGTGCGAGTAGCCTGGTTGGCCATTGCCTCCGCAGTTCCTCTCCTCTTCGCACCGTCTGCCGCCGCACAGCAGAACCGCGGCACCATTACCGGTACCGTTACCGACGCCCAGAGTAACGCACCGTTGAGTGGCGCCCTCGTGCAGATCGAAGGCACGCGTATAGGCGTGCAGAGTGGTCTGGACGGTACCTATCGCATCGTCAACGCGCCGGCGGGAGCCCGCGTCGTGAGCGCCCGCATCCTCGGCTACGCCAAGGTCAATGCACACGTCACCGTGCCCTCGGACAGCACCATAACTGTCGACTTCGCACTCGACCGCACGGTATCCACGCTCGACGCCGTGGTGGTAACCGGCACTCCGATGGCATCGTCGAAGCGCGAGATAGGAAACGCCGTCGGTATCGTGAATGCCGCCGACGTCGTGGAACTCGCTCCGCCGCCCAACACGCAACAGCTTCTCAACAATGTCGCGGGAGTGCGCATCGCTTCGGCCGGAGGAGACGTAGGCTCCGGCGGAAATACGCGAATCCGCGGCGCGAGCAGCATGGTGCTGAGCTCCGAACCGCTGGTCTATATCGATGGCGTGAGAGTGAACAACGCGGCGGCCGACAACGGCGGATTCGGGGTCGGTGTCGATTCGCGCTATCCGCCATCGCGCCTCAACGACATAAGCCCCGACGAGATCGAGAGCATCGAGATAGTGAAGGGTCCTGCCGCCTCCACGCTGTACGGCACGGAAGCTTCCAACGGCGTCATCAACATCATCACGAAGAAGGGCGCGCGCGGACGACCCGTTCTCACACTCGAAGCCGCGACGGGCGCCAACTGGCTTCCCGATCCCGAGAACCTGTTTCAGCACTCCTACTACAAGAGCACGACCGGTGAGATCGTGGACGCGAACGTCCTCGCCCACGACCGCCTCGTAGGCTTCCCGGTCAGCTACTACGGAACGTGCCCGGAGCCGTACAAGCAGGACGGCGACATGTGCAAGGGATCTCCGTTCTCGACCGGTCATCCACAGCAATACCGGATGAGCGTTTCGGGAGGTGTCGACCAGCTCAACTACTTTTTCTCGGGCGGCTTCGACAGGGATGAAGGAGCTGTCGATTACAACTGGAAGAACCGGCTCAATGGTCGCGCGAATCTCACCTACCTCCCCAGCGACAAGATATCGGTAGACTTCGGCCTCTCGTACACGAGAAGCCGCCTGCGCTCGGCCGGAACCCAGCAGCCGATAACCACCGGCATTCTCTGGTCCTGCCCGGCGCCAGGTTGCGAGCCTGGCCAGGGGCTGCCCAACGGCCTCGATGGCCCGATGCGCGGTTATCTCCTGTACGTCCCGGAAGTGTACGAGGACAACATCCAGGGCTACGAGGATCTGAATCGCAGCACCATCAACGCGACCATACGCTACAACCCCACCGACTGGTTCTCGCACCGCCTCACCGTTGGCGGCGACTTCACGAATCAGCAACTCTCCGGCCTCTGGAAGAAGATCGAGACCGTGGGAAGCCTCAATCCACTCGGGCTGCGTGAGGTATCGAACAACGCCACGTCCTACGCCAGCCTCGATTACGCCGCGTCGGCAAAGTGGCAACCGTTCGACGCGCTGCGACTGGAGACATCGGTCGGCGCGCAGTACTACCGAAAGGCCACGGAAGGGACGTTCGGCTCCGGCTCGATCTTCCCGGTGAGCGACCTGGAGACGATCACTTCGGGCGCACTCAAGACATCGCAGGAGAACTTCGTCGAGAACAAGACCGTCGGGCTGTACGTCCAGGAGCAGTTCGCATGGCGCGATCGCCTCTTCGTGACGGCCGCGCTCCGCGGCGACGACAACAGCGCGTTCGGTACCGACTACAAGGCCACGCGCTACCCCAAGCTCAGTGCCTCGTGGGTGATCAGCGACGAGTCGTTCATGTCCGATGTACCGGTGATATCATCGCTCAAGCTCCGTGCGGCGTGGGGGAAAGCCGGGCAGCAGCCCGATGCCTTCGCGGCGCTGCGCACCTACGGACCGGAGACCGGCGCCAGCGGCATTCCCACTCTCACGCCGCAGAATCTTGGCAACGCGGACCTCAAGCCCGAAGTCGGAGAGGAGATCGAGGCAGGATTCGATGTGTCGCTGCTCGACGAAAGGGTCGGCCTCGAATTCACCTGGTACAGGAAGCAGACGAAGGACGCTCTCGTACGCGTACCCGCACTCCCATCGCTCGGCTTCCCTGGCGTCCAGTTCCAGAACATCGGACAGGTCGACAACGATGGCATGGAGGTGGGCATCACCGCCGAGGTGCTGGACCGGCCGAACGTCGGCCTCCGAGTGGGATTGAAAGGATCGCACAACGACAACAAGGTCGTCTCCCTGGGAGGCTCATCCCCCCTCGTGATGAACGCGACTTACGGCCAGTACCACGTTCCCGGCTTCCCGCTCGCGAGCATCTTCCAGCGCAGGATCGTTTCGGCCGACCTGGACAACTCCGGCACCACGCCGAAGGCGATCAACATGATGTGCGAAGGCGGCTCCGTGATTCCGGGAACCAATTTCTCGAGGGGCGGCGGAGCACCCGTGCCGTGTGCCGATGCTCCCGCAGTGTACTGGGGCAATCCCCTTCCCTCGTGGGAAGGCTCCGGCAACGCCACTCTGACCCTCTTCAAGAACTTTCAGCTCTTCGGTCTGGTGGACGTGGTGGGCGGCAATCACATCCTCAGCGGCGACATTCGCGCCTCGCTCATGTCGTTCCGCAACCAGATCGCCATCATCGAGGCGACGGATCCGATTCTTCTCGGTTACGATGTTCTCGATACCCGTCGCCAACCCGGCATCGTGAAGGGAGGATACGCGAAGCTGCGGGAGCTCTCCGCTACATACAACGCGCCGCAATCACTGACCGAGCGCTGGGGCGTGTCCCGTGCGTCGCTGACACTTTCCGTTCACAACCTCTGGACCATCTGGGTCGCGCAACGCTCCGACTTCGGAGTGAAGTTGACCGACCCCGAGATTCGCAACAGCAACAGTACTGCTTCGGATCCCGGGGGCCTCCTGGGATACAATCAGGAAGGCTGGCCACAGCTCCGGCGCGTCCTCGTCACCCTGCGGGTGACGCCATGAATCGATCGGACGAGCCACGGCACCCGTACGGCGACCGGCACGTACCAGGAGATAGAGCCATGACATCAAGGGCAAGATGGTCTCTCGGGGTGATGCTCCTCGCAGCGTCGCTCCTGTCGGGATGTAACAGCATTCTCGATGTGCACGTCCCCGGCCGCGTGCAGGAGGGCGCGCTCAACGACCCGAGGCTCGCAGCCACGCTGGCAGCCAGCGTCGTCTCGGATCTGGAATGCGCGTGGAACAACTACGTGGTCGCGACATCCCTCGTTTCCGACGAGTTCGTTCAGGCATCGAGCAATCTGAACCAGCGGAACTGGGCTTCGCGCCGCATCACGGCCGACGATCCGAACATGGCAACCGCCAGTTGCCGTGGTCAGTACGGCATCTACACCACGCTGCAGACGGCGCGCTTCCAGGCGGAGGACGTCTATCAGCGATTGCAGGGTTTCACGGACGACCAGGTTGCCAATCGCGGTGCCCTGGAAGCAACGGTGAAGGCGTATGGCGCCTACGCACTCGTCGCACTGGCGGAAGGGTTCTGCGAGATGGTGATCGACGGCGGGCCCATCGTGAGCAAGGATAGCGTGCTGCATCTGGCCGAGACTCGCTTCACCGAGGCGATCGCACTGGCCACGTCGGCGAACGACACGGACATACTGAACATGGCGCTCGTGGGTCGGGCGCGAGTGCGCCTGGATCTGGAGGATTTCGACGGCGCCATCGACGATGCTTCCCTCGTGCCCCAGGGCTACGTCAAGAATGTCACGCGCGACGACAGTGACGTCCGGCGGTACAACGCGTTCTGCGAATTCGTCACCTGCCCCACCAACAGGCATGCCACGGTGGCCCCGAATTACCGCGACGTGAGGTGGGAAGGCGTGCCCGACCCCCGCGTCTCCGTGTCGACGAACAACCAGTTGGCCTTCGACAACGCGCAGATACACTACTTCCCGACGAACAAGCACACCTCGCGCAGCTACCCGGAAATTCTGGCATCGTACACCGAGGCACAGCTCGTGATCGCGGAAGCATCAGCGCGGACCGATGACCTTCCGACCGCGAGGAGCATCATCAACGCGTTCCACACGGCAGCCGGCATCCCGGGCTACGACGCCGGGGCGACCCAGACGCAGGACCAGGTCATCACGCAGGTGATCGAGGAGCGTCGCCGCGAGATGTTCACGGAGGGAGGGCATCGCCTGAACGATCAGATCCGCTTCCAGGGCACCCCGTTCGCAATTCCGTTCAAGGGTGAGCCGGGTTCCGTCGACCCCAACGGCGTGGACGCCACCGGACTACCCTATGGCAATACCACCTGCTTCCCACTGCCGACCGTCGAACGTATCGGCAACCCGAACATCAACTCCTGACGCTGAAACTCACTCGAGGATGCATCACGTGCCCCGACACACCACGCGCAACCTGAGCGCTCCACTCGCCCTGCTCCTGATCGCGACCCTCGCGCAGAGCGCCGCCGCACAATCGTTCGCACCGAACCCTCGCGTCGACGCACTCTACGCAGCCTGGGACAAGCCCGATT
>JBIQLU010000204.1:0-1742 GCA_044463985.1 Gemmatimonas aurantiaca
GACAGCGAGATCGACGACGCGCCGCGGATGCGGATCGACTGGCTCGTGCCGCTGGTCCCCGACGAACGCTCGAGCGATACGCCGGGTACGCGCCCCTGGAGAACATCGGCGACGCTGTTGACCGGCGCGTGCTGAACGAGATCGTTGACGTCCACGTCGGCCACGACCGCGGGCTGCGCTCGGCGAACCTGGTTGCCGGCGGTGCCGGTCACCACCACCTGATCGAGCTGCACCGAAGTGGCCGAGAGCTGGAAGTCGATAGTGACTGTGTCGTTCGCTGCCACCGTGACGGGCTTCGTCACCGGCCTATAGCCGATGCGAGCCGCGCGCACCTGGACCGCGCCGCCCGGGACGCGGGGAACCGTGAAGGTGCCGTTGTCGTTGGTGAGAGCGCCGAGCGAAGTGCCGACTACGTTGATCTGTGCGGTGGGAACGGGCTGGCCGGTGGCGGCATCGGTCACGCGGCCGGTGATGGTTCCCTCACCCTGTGCGAGCGCGACGGCCGGCATGGCGCAGAGCGCGGCGGCGGCGCAGAGGATCGTGAGGCGCTGCGGGTGCAACATTGTGCTCCTCGACTTACGATATTGGATACTGTATTCGCTCTCCGCAGGTGGAAGAGTGATGCGGATGCTGCCAGGTGCTGGAGGTGCTGCGGGTGCTACGAGGAGGGTGTGATTCATGCAGGCGACGCGCGCGGCGCGGCCCGATACACCGGCCGCGTCCGTCGCGCGTCTCGCGAACGATGATCACCATAGTCAGCGCACCGGCGCTGCGCCAGTAGCTTTTCACTGAGATAATGGGACCACCTTGCAATTGCGGAGCCTGCCAATGACCATCCCAACACGCACCCTCGGCCGCCAGGGTCTCGAAGTCTCAGCGCTCGGACTCGGCTGCATGGGGATGAGCCAGTCGTACGGCCCCACCGACGAGCGCGAGTCGATCGCCACCATCCACCGCGCCATCGAGCTCGGTGTCACCCTCTTCGACACGGCCGAGGTGTACGGACCATTCACGAACGAGGAGCTGCTCGGCCGCGCGCTGAAGGGGAAGCGCGATCAGGTGCTCATCGCCACGAAGTTCGGGTGGCGTATCGGAGAGGGAGAAGCGGGAGAGGAACTGCGAGGCGATGGAGGAAGGCGGGAAAGCCTCGACATCAAGCCGCTTGGTCTGGACAGTCGACCGGAGCACGTACGAGCCGCCGTGGAGGGATCGCTGCGCCGACTGCAGACCGATCACATCGACCTGCTGTACCAGCATCGCGTGGATCCCGCGGTGCCGATGGAGGAAGTGGTGGGCGTGATGGCCGACCTGGTACGCGAAGGGAAAGTCCGCTGGCTCGGGCTGTCGGAGGCGGGCGAGAGCAACATCCGGAGGGCGCACGCGGTGCATCCGATATCGGTGCTGCAGAGCGAGTACTCGTTGTGGGAGCGCAATCTCGAGGCGGAGATCATCCCGCTGCTGCGCGAGCTCGGGATCGGGCTGGTGCCATTCAGTCCACTCGGCCGCGGATTCCTCAGCGGAACAGCGAGGCGCGCGGAAGACTATCCCGAGGACGATTATCGGCGGGGCGATCCGAGATTTCAGGGTGAGAACTTCGACGCGAACATGCGCGCGGCGCAGCGCGTGCGAGATGTGGCGGCGAAAAGGGACGCGACGCCCGCGCAGATCGCACTCGCGTGGCTGTTGCACAAGGGAGATGACATCGTACCGATACCGGGTACGAAGCGGCGGCGATATCTGGA
>JBIQLU010000204.1:1842-3416 GCA_044463985.1 Gemmatimonas aurantiaca
GGCGCTCTATCATGTTGCGCTCTGCGATCAGGGTCGCGCGTCGCTGCTGGGCCCACACATCCGTGCGCCGCGCAGCGTGCCAGGTCGTGATGACCCGGTCGCTCACGAGGGGACACCGATTCCCCGGGGGGTTCGCCATGCGTCTGTCGACTTCGGCAGCACATCGTTGGGCAGCCATTCCGCTGGTCACCGGACTCGTCATCACACTCGGAGCAGCCGCGTCGACCGGCGCGAGCGCGCAGCGCGCCGAGTCGACGCCGGCGCTCGACAGCGTCCGTGCCTCGCTCGCCAGATACCAGGATCCGCTGCAGGCGGTGCGCGACGGCTACTTCTCGACGGTCGGCTGCATCACGTTCCCGGAGGGCGAGCACATGGGAGATGGCTTCATGCACTATCGCCCCGGCGCGATGGGAGTGCACTTCCTGAATCCCGGCCTCATCACTGCCAAGCCCGATCCCGCGAAGCCGAACGTCCTCCTCTACGAGCCCGACGGCGACAAGCTCCGGCTCGTTGGCGCCGAGTGGTTCGTACCGCTGGCCACCGGCGTGAAGGAGCGTCCGATGCTCTTCGGCCAGGCGTTCGACGGACCGATGGAGGGACACGAGCCGATTATGCCGGCGGGCACGACACACTACGATCTGCACGTCTGGCTCTTCAAGAACAATCCGTACGGGATGTTCGTCGCGACGAATCCCGACGTGAAGTGCGGGAAGTACGCGTACACGCACGCCGAGCATTCGACGAAGCTCGTGAAGACCGCCGAGACGCCGTAGCGAGGAAGGGCGTCGCCAGCTCGCCGACGAGGCCGCGTCCCGACCTCATGCATCCACCGGGCGAAACCGGGAATGCGCGAGGGAGGGACGCGGCCCCGTCCGCGCACGGACGCCCCGCGCGGCGCGATGACGCCCGCCGAGGGATTTTCGCGCAATGTCCGGTGGAGGCGGCCGCCCCGCGGCTGTCAGCGACCAACCACGGACCGGGGGCAACGATGCGCGAGATCACGATCAACGGCAGGGCACTCGAGGTGCACACTATAGTTGGAAAGGTGGTGGGCGCCAGCAAGCATCTCGAAACGAAGGTACATGGCAGCGGAGGCGGCGGCGGGACGTACCAGGGCACCGGATACAACGCGCCCGTGCACATCAGCTCCACGACCACTACGCACGACCAGATTTTTCTTCAGTGCGACGACGGAACGGAGCACGCGCTGAAGCTGCAGAACTGGGACCTCGCGTGCAGGGAGAGCCACGAGATGGTCGCGACGTGGATGACGAAGAAGGGCGGCAACGGCGGTCCGTACGTCGCCATCCGCAACGTCACTACCGGCAGCACCGACTACGACGACAAGCAGCTCGCGAAGCTGTCGCGCCCGTGGTATCCGCTGCTCGCGCTCGTACTCCCGTTAGTGATGCGCTTCAGCGGACTGTCGATCATCCTCGCGATCGCGGGTTGGGGCGTGTGGCTCTACCTCGGGAGGAAGGGGCGGAAGGAGATCAAGGCGAGCGGCATCCTCTTCCCGGAGGGCGCCAAGCTCGTGGCGTGACGAGTGGAGGGGAGCGGCTTCCCCGCCCTTC
>JBIQLU010000204.1:3516-4996 GCA_044463985.1 Gemmatimonas aurantiaca
TCGCGCGACTCGGCGGCGTCCGCTTGTGACGTTACTTGGTGGGATCGCCAGAGGCGGCAGCGAAGATGCACACGAGATGCAGAATCAGCCCGGGCACGATGAGCATTGCGTATCCAATGACGACAACCACCAGCCAAATGAGTCCAGCTCCTACATGCCCCTTGTACATCTGGCCCGCACCGGGGATGAGAAAGCTGAGCAGCGCAGCTACTCCCGGACTCCACTTCCGATAAGGTTCCGCGGCAAGTACCGCCGAGGCGCGAATCGGATGGCCGCAACCGGGGCAGCTAGCGGCGGCACTGGAGACCTCTCTCGCACATTCGGGACATCTCATCAGCGCCATTGGCGTGGCTCCCCACATCGAAAGAATTGACACTTGAACTGGCCATCTCCGTCCGTGGCCAGCCGATTACCGCCGCATGCCGCCGAAGAGCGCGCCCATGGCTCTCTTCGACGTATGACGAATTCAGTCGCTTATCGGTAAAGCAGAACGTCGAGAGAGCACGACGCTCGGACTTTCAACTCGAGCTAGACAAACTTGACGGAAGATCATCCTCGAAAGACTTCATCGTTATGCCATTCCAGCAGGAGAGACGACGGTCGCTTCTCCGACTCGCCAGGCATTCGAATTGGCGATCGATCCAGGTCATAGTAGATCCGGCCATTCATCCACGTTTCCTTCAACTTCGGGCTCACCCGGAATTCACCCTTTGGTGTGACAGTCACGTACCCGCGGTCAAACAGCGTGTGAAGATCTGATCGAAGCAACAGCCCGTTCTGCGTGCGGTGATCGCCGCCTCGCGACACGGGCTTGATGTGCGCCGCCTCGAGCACAGGGAAAGTCTTCTCTCCCGTGACCGCGCATCGTTTCTGGTAGGCGTCAGACACTATGAGCCTGAAGGCTCCCTGACCGCGACGCGGCTTGACCATGATCGGCTCACCATACACGGACGCACTCGGCGCCTCCGCCACAATCGCAGGTGCCAATGCTCTGAGCCCTCGGACCCCCCACGCGCTAAGATGACGGGCCGTATCGCTCTCAGTCGCGAACCGCTTACCCTGTACGAGATTGGGCTGGTAATCCGTGGGCACGTCGATCCATTCGCTCTCCGGAAGAAAGAACGGTGACTCGAGAACGATGCATCCAATCGGCGTGTCTACCGTTGCTGGCGGAAGCCCATCTCGCCTCCGATACTTGTCGACCGCCACGAACAATTCGTCGAGCGACGACACGCCGTTGCGCTCCCCGAATGCCTCCCACGCACCGAGCAGTGGGAAGAGCGAAGCGTGGGCGAATATTCCGCCACCTGCGATCTTGTTGATCTTCCCCTTCAACCGGAAAAGAAGGAGCTCCCCTGGCGCCAGACTGCGGAAGAGCACAGACCCACCCGGCCGCCAGAAATTGGCCTCCTCGAGAGGGCTCCGATCCCGAAGAAAGTCGAACCAGCGCTTGTCCGTGGGATAGACGTAGACGCTCATG
>JBIQLU010000205.1:0-3001 GCA_044463985.1 Gemmatimonas aurantiaca
GGCACCGCGATGAGGATGCCGACCACCCCGCCCAGTCCCGCCAGCAGCATCCCTTCACGGACCACTGATCCGATGACGCGCGTAGATGTTGCGCCCAGCGCCATCCGCAGCGCGATGTCGCGACGGTTCGTTCCCACGAGGAAGGCGAGCAGTCCGTAGATCCCGACTGCAGCCAGCACGACCGCAATGGCGGCGAACAGCGAGAGGATCAGCGATCCGAAGCGGGCAGCGGACGTCTGTCTCGAGAGCGCATCGCTCAATGGTGCTACCTCGAAGAGCGGGAGCGTGGGATCGAGGTCGTTCACGGTGTGCCGCAGGGTGGTGGTGAGAGCCGCCGCATCCGCGTCGCTGCGCACGACGATGTCGATCGTCTCGTCGGTCTCCTGCGCGAACGGGAAGTACACATCGACCATCTCCAGCGGCGCCGACAGGTCGCCGGTGAGATTGCGAAAGCGAACGTCGTCCACCACACCCACTACCTCGATCGGCGGCAGCGGCCCATTGATTCCGATGAGGCTGATGCGCTCGCCAACCGGGTCGCGGTCCGGCCAGAGCCGCCGCGCCGTGGCTGTACTCACCACCGCGACGCGCGGAGCGTTCGGGCCATCGGCTGAGGTGAACACGCGGCCGCGCCGCAACTGGATGCCGAGCGTCGCGAAGTAGTCGGGAGTGACGCGGTGCCGCTGGTACGTCACGCCGTCACTCGGTCCGCCGTCGTACATCAGATGGCCGCCGCTCGCGAGTCCGCGCAGAGGCACGTTGGCGCCAGCGGCAACGGCGGCGACACCAGGTCGCGTTCGCATCCCATCCACGAGCTGGTCCACGAAACGGGTGCGACCAGCATCATCGTACCGATCGAGCGGCAACGAGAGGCGGGCGGCGATCACGCCGTCGGGGCGGAAGCCAGGATCGACGCCGAGTTGGCGGCGCAGGCTCTGAACCATCAGCATCGCGCCAGCCAGCAGCACCAGCGCCAGCGCGACCTCGCTCATGACGAAGAGTTGCTGCGCGTGCAGTCGCCGTCCGGAGCCGAAGCCAGATGCGGCCGATGGCGCTCCGTCCTTGAGAGCCGTCACGAGACTGACGCGCGAACGGCCAAGTACCGGAGCGAGTCCGAACGCGACGCCAGCCATCGCCGTGACGAGCGCGGTCCAGGCGAGCACGCGCGCGTCGATCGTCACGCCGGCGTATTCCGGCAGGAGGTTCGGAGGGGCGAGGGCGAGGAGCGCGTTCACTCCCCAGAGCGCGAGCAGTACTCCGCCGGCGCCGCCGATCGATGCGAGCACGATTCCTTCGGTCAGGAGCTGTCTGACCAGCCGGCGTCGTCCCGCGCCGAGTGAAACTCGCAGCGCGATCTCGCGGCGGCGCGCAGCGGCGCGCACGAGCTGCAGGCTCATCACGTTTGCACAGGCGATGAGCAGGAGAAATCCGACGGCGCCGAACAGAGCGAGTAGCAGCGTCTGCGTGGAACCCAGGTAGTACGCGCGCAGCGGAGTCACGAGCGCGCCGCGATCCGTGTTCGTTGTCGGGTACGTACTCTCGAGCGTGGCCGCCACGCGATCGAGATCACGCTGCGCGTCGGCGACCGAACGGCCCGCCTTCATGCGCCCGACCACGCCGAGCCACCTGCTCGATCGATTCTCCAGAGAAGAGATGGGGCGGATCGCCGATATCATCATCATCGGGATCCAGATATCCGCGTCGAACGAGAGGCCGCGGAAGTCCGGCGGCATGATGCCGACGATCGTGAACGGTTTGCCGTTCACGGTGATCGAGCGGCCGACGATAGGTTCGATCCCTCCGAACCGCGACTGCCACAGTGTGTGGCTGATCACGGCCACCGGCGCTGCATCGGGAGTGCGATCTTCCTCCGGGAGGAAGGTCCTCCCGCGCTCGGCGCCCACGCCGAGCACCTGAAAGAAGTTGGCGGATACGATCTCGGCGCTCGCGTGAAGCGGCTCCTCGCCGACGTCGTTGATGTTGAGCGATGTCTCCCCGTAGGCCGCGAGCGCATCGAAGGCACGATTCATCGCGCGCCAATCCATCGCTTCCAGGTAGGACAGTCCACGAGGCGCCTGCTCGCGCCCCACGAAGCCACGGGCGAACACGAGCCGTTCGGCATCCGGGAAGGGAAGCGGGCGAACGATCGCCGCGTTCACGATGGTCATCATCGTGGTGGTCGCCCCGATAGCGATGGCGATGGTGACGATCACGACGAGCGCGAACGAGGGGCTGCGCCGGAGAGATCGGAGCGCGAAGCGCAGGTCGCGGAGCAGAGTGTCCATATTACGTGGAATCCGGAGTCCGAGAGGAGGCGCGAACCATCGTGAGTGTGCGACCGGTGAAGGCACTTCGCGTGCCGCGGATGGTGTGGTTACAAGTGCTTACACGATCGACAGTTGAATGGTTGGAGCGGAGGCGGGATTCGAGCACGTTGTTCGAATCCGAACGGAGCGTCCCGGTAACGGACGGTGGTCTCGGATGGGGGGCGGTGACGCATCCGCGCTGGCGCAGACTCATCCGGTCACGTCATTCGTGAATTCCCCCCAGCGTGGGAAATGCGGCCTCGATGCGCAGCAGCGAATCGAGGAGTGGCTGGAGGTCTGTTTGATCCAGGCCCGGTAGCTCAAATGCGAGTACGTTGCCACTACCCGGCTGGTCGCGCAATTCGCCATGGATTGTGAAGTGGCCAAAGCCATCCCCGCTCAGGCGCAGCGCCACCCACTGCTCCATGGTGGCAAATTCAGCGTCGCCCCGGAGCGTGCGGTGCAGTGGCTCGAGTCGACTGCGGAAGTCCGTGAAGTCTGTCGTGCGAAGGCTGGCTGCCACCGTGGCGCGGAAGCCGCCAGCGCGCAGAACGATGCGCGCCTCGATCCAGTTACCGTCCCAGTAGTCGGTACGCTCGGGATGCAGGCGTCGCACGACCTCGATACGGAGATGCTCAGTGCGCTCCGAGCCAAGTAGGACAACTATCGGATCGTTCATGATGCTCCGTGTCCGG
>JBIQLU010000205.1:3101-4844 GCA_044463985.1 Gemmatimonas aurantiaca
CCTGCTCTTCGAGCCATGGCGCATCGTCGGGGCCATGTCGCTCGAAGAAGAACTCGAGTACGCGCCGCAGCGTCGGGTTCGGCGGCTCGCCGCGGTCGACCCAGTTGCTGGCCTTCCTGGAGAGGATCGTAGGTTTCATGAGGTGGCTATTCTCCGGTCAGGGATTCGCGACGGCTCCGCCGATGAACACTCGTTATTGTCGCTGATTGAGCGGTTCGACGCTGGCGATCGATCGGCGTAACGCTCTTCGCAGCGCGATCTTCTCGAGTAAACGCGCAACGTGCTCTCGCTCGAGATGCGTGACTCAACGGAGCGCCAGAAATCCCGTCAGCTCGGTGGCCGCAGCGCTGCCGGCCCGATTGGCACCAATGGTGGACGCTGACGGTCCATACCCAACGAGGTGCACGCGCGGGTCCTTCGCGACCTGCGTTGCGAGCCGGCCGGTCATGATGATGCCGCCGTCAGGCTCGCGCAACTGGAGCGGCGCCAGGTGATCGAGCGCGCTCCGGAAGCCGGTGCACCACAGTATCACGTCGGCGTGGACGACGGTACCATCGGGCCAGCGGACGCCGTCCTCGACGATATCGCTGAACATCGGGAGGCGCTTCAGCGCTCCGCGCGCGCGCATCGCCTCGATGGCGGGAGTGATCGGAATCCCCGTCACCGACACTACCGAGCGGGGCGGCAGGCCGCGGCGCACGCGCTCCTCGACGAGCTTCACGGCGGCGCGTCCCGCCTCCTCGTCGAACGGCCCATCGCGGAACTCCGGCGGTCGCCGCGTCACCCACGTGGTCGACGTGACGCGCGATATCTCATCGAGCAGTTGGATGGCAGAGATGCCGCCACCGACTATCACGACATGCTGGCCTACGAACTCCTCGGCAGTGCGATAGTCCTTCGTGTGCAGTTGCCGTCCCTTGAAGTGATTCGCGCCCGGGTACTCCGGAATGTACGGCGCCTCCCATGTACCGGTGGCGTTGATGATGCCGCGCGCCGACACATCGAAGCGGTCCGACTCGACGATCAACCGGTCGCCTCGACTGCAGACGACGTTCACGTGCACCGGCCGATACACTGGCAGTTCGAACGCCTTCTCGTACGCTGCGAAGTATTGCGGCACCGCGCCGGCGGCCTGCACCTCGGTCGCGTGCGTGTCCACCGCGTCGGCGAGGCGCATGCCAGGCAGGTCATGGATGCGATTGACGGTGCTGAACGTAAGCGAAGGCCAGCGGAACTGCCACGCCCCACCCGGCGCGGGCGAGCGGTCGAGCACGATGAAGCCGCGATTGGGGGGCAGCCCGAGGCGCTTCAGGTGATACGCTGCGGACAGCCCCGCCTGGCCGGCGCCGATCACGACGATGTCGGCCTTCAGGCGGATGCCCGCGGTCGGCGCGCTCGGCGGATCAGGTTCGGGAGGTGGAGGAGTCATCGGCACCGTCGAGGAAGTATCGACCGACGCGCGTCGGCGCAACGCCAGCTACCGTCTGTTCGCGAACGGTGAGTCGTCGGGCGACTCGCTCGCTAACCTCACGCTCCACCAGCAATCCACCATGGGAATCCTTTACGGGAATCCTTGCGGAAGGCGGTGAGAATCGTATTGTAAACAGACGGCAGTCGAGCGGTTCGCGGTCCCGAACGGCACGAGACCGAAGCTCGAAATCGCATGCTCGGACCGTGGTGGCCGTTTTCTCACCACACGCAGTGACTCGAGCGACTCACCCGGAACTGGAGACGCCGACGATG
>JBIQLU010000206.1:0-4810 GCA_044463985.1 Gemmatimonas aurantiaca
CGCCGCCAAGCCCGATCGGGTGGAGGCGTGGAGATACGAATAACCGCACGGGGGGGTCAGCCACTTTATGTAGAGGCCCCGGCAGCGACGCTGCCGGGACCTCTACATAAGGTGCCTGACCCCGACGTGCCAGTTCCTGCTTTCTGCTTCCTGCCCTCTGCTCCCTCCCGTATATTCGCCCCATGGCACCTATCGACGTCCTGGCGATCGCGGCGCACAGGGACGATGTGGAGCTCACGTGCGGGGGTACGCTGCTCAGGGCGCTCGGGTTCGGCAAGAGCACTGCGATAATCGACCTCACGCAGGGTGAGACGGGGACGCGTGGCTCGGCGGAGCTGCGTGCCGAGGAGGCGAGTCGCGCGGCCGAGATCCTCGGAGTCTCGGCGCGCATCAACATGGAGTTCCCCGACGCCGGCATCGTGAACACGCCGGAGACCCGCGCCGCGCTCGCGGTGGAGATTCGCCGCTTCGAACCTCGCATCGTCATCGCACCATCGCCGAAGGGACGACACCCCGACCATCGTGTGGCCGCCGAGCTCGTACGCGATGCGTGCTTCGTGGCCGGACTTCGCAAGATCGAGCCGTCGGTGCCGCCGCACAGACCGCTCAAGATCATCCACTGCATCACCTATCGCGAAGACCACGTCAAGCCCACGTTCGTGGTGGACATCTCGGACGTGTTCGAGCGCAAGATGGAAGCGGTGCGCGCGTACGCATCGCAGTTCGACGGCGCCGTCCAGGCCGGTGAGGTCTACCCCAATGGCGAGTCGCTCTTCGACATCGTACGGCACCAGGCTGCGCACTACGGCTCGCTCATCCGGGTGCGGTACGGCGAACCGTTCTACACTACGGAGACGATGCGAGTGGACGACGTGACCTCGCTGCAGGTATCCACCTTCTAGCAACCGAGCAGAAGTGACCGACCCGGCAGCCACACCCGAACGCTCCGCCGATCACGACGATCGGATCAGCTACCCGAGCTACCTCGCGCTCGAGGAGCTCCTTGCCCTGCAACACCCCGTGTCGCAGCCCGAGCATCCCGACGAACTGCTCTTCATAGTGGTGCATCAGTCGAGCGAGCTCTGGTTCAAGGTGATCGTTCACGAGCTCGACACGCTCGTAGTGAGGCTGGAAGCGAACGACGTGCTCGGCGCCACCTTCTCGGTGCGCAGACTCAACGCGCTGATGCGCATCGTGACGGACCAGCTCTCGGCGCTCGACACGCTTCCGCCGCAGCGCTTCGCCGAGTTCCGCGGGTACCTGGGAAGCTCCAGCGGCTCGCAGAGCGCGCAGTTCCGCGCGATCGAGGCGGCGTCGGGGCTGCGCGAGGCGAACTTCATCCAGGTGATCTCGGAACACGGCGAGCCAGCCGAAATCGTGAAGCGCTGGCTCGAGCGTCCCACCCTGCAGGCGCTCTTCGAGCGCGTGCTGGAGTCCCGGAAGCGTACGCTCGAGGAGGTGTATTCATCGCCCGAGCCATCGGAGCTGCTGATGCTGGCGGAAGAGCTGCTCGCCTACGAGCAGCAGTTCGCGCGCTGGCGCTTTCTGCACGTGCAGCTCGTGGAGCGCATCATCGGCCCGGCGACCATGGGTACCGGCGGTACACTCGGTGCGCGTTACCTCGCGCGCACGGTGTCGCAGCGCTTCTTCCCGAAGCTGTGGGAAGTTCGCTCGAAGTTCTTCGGCTCCTCGCCGCGCGCGAGCTGAGCTCTCGCACGATGCTCGAGCGTCGTCGATCTTCACCGCGCTCACACTCGAGTATCCGCGACATCTCCATCGCGATGGGCGAGGGTACGCCCGAATGGCCCGGCGACACCCCATTCTCGTGCCGCTGGAGCTGGGAGATCGCGCGCGGCGACAGCGTGAACGTCTCGGAGATCCGCTCGAGTCCGCACGTGGGTACGCATGCCGACGCTCCGCTGCACGTGCACGCCGACTGGCCCGCTTCGCAGGAACTTCCTCTGGAGCCTTTCATCGGTCGTGCATACGTGCTGAGCGTGGATCCGGCTCTCGAGCTCGTCGAGCCGGCGCAACTCGCCTCGCTCCCGGACGGCCGCATCGAGCGTCTTCTGCTGCGCAGCGGGCGCAGCATCGCGGGCGGCGCATTCCCAGACGCATGGCCCGCGCTGAGCGAGGCGGCGCTCGACTTCCTCCTTTCGCGCGGTCTTCGCCTCCTCGGCGTCGACTCTCCTTCGATAGACGCGCGCCCGAGCACCACCCTCGCGATCCACAAGTCACTCTTCGCCGCCGGCGCTTTCAACCTCGAGAACCTCGACCTGCGCGACGTGCCCGACGGCGAATACGATCTCATCGCCCCGCCTCTCAAGATCCTCGCCGTGGACGCCGCCCCCGTCCGCGCCCTCCTCCTGGGGTCAGGCACCTGATGTAGAGGTCCAGGCAGCGACGCTGCCCTCTGCTTTCTGCTTTCTGCTTTCTGCTTTCCACGTCCTCCTTCCCGCATCCCGCCCCCAAAACCATTACCTTTCCCTCCATGTCCTCTCCCATCTACCTCGACCATGCCGCGACCACGCCCGTGCGGCCAGAGGTCCTGGAGGCGATGCAGCCGTACTTCGGCGCCCGCTTCGGGAACCCGTCGAGTATGCATCGCTGGGGGCGTGAAGCGCGGGCCGCGCTCGATGCGGCACGCGAGCGCGTAGCGCGGTGCCTCGGCGCCGAGCCCGATGAGCTCTGTTTCACCTCTGGCGGGACCGAAGGCGACAACTTCGCGATCCTGGCGACTTTCCACGCCAGACGCCGCGATGGGAGAAGCGCAGTCGTCACGTCGCCCATCGAGCACAAGGCCATCCTCGGCGCCGTGCACCAGGCCGCGCGCGAAGGAGCGGAAGAGCGGATTCTCGACGTGCACCACGACGGTCTGGTCGACCTCGATTCGTTCGATGCGAGCGTGCGCGACGACACGGCCGTGTGCTCGATCATGTGGGTGAACAACGAGATCGGCGTGATCCAGCCGATCGAGGAGCTGGCGCGGCGCGCCAGGACGCGCGGAGTCGTGTTCCACACAGACGCCGTGCAGGCGTTCGGCAAGGTGCCGGTCGACGCGCGCGCGGTACCGTTCGACATCCTCACCATCTCGGGTCACAAGATCGGAGCGCCGAAGGGGATCGGCGCGATGTACATCCGTCGCGGCACGCCCTTCGAGCCGCTGCTGCACGGCGGCGCGCAGAATCGCGGCGTGCGCCCGGGCACGGAGAATGTCGCGGCCGTCGTGGGACTCGCCACCGCTGCGGAGCTCGCGGTTTCGGAGCGGGAAGAGGAAGTTCGACGGCTCGGCGAGCTGCGCGACCGGCTCGAGGCAGCGCTGCTGGAGCGCATCCCCGATGCTGTGGTCAACGGACGCGGCGCGCCGCGTGCGCCGCACGTCCTGAACATCTCCGTGCCCGGCACCGACAGCGAATCGCTGCTGATCGCGCTCGACCTCGCTGGCGTAGCGTGTTCGTCGGGCTCCGCGTGTCAGAGCGGCAGCATCGACCCGTCGCACGTGCTCGCGGCCATCGGAGTTCCGCGCGAGCTCGCCATCGCCGCGGTACGCATGAGCCTCGGTCCGCTCACGACCGACGACTGCATCGCGCGCGTGGCCGAGCTCTTCCCCGCGCTCATCACGAAGGCGCGGCGCCTGGCAGGCGTCGAGAGCTGAACGCCATGCGCGAACGAGTACTGGTAGCGATGTCCGGCGGGGTGGATTCCTCCGTAGCGGCAGCCGTGCTGGCGCGCCGCGGCTACGACGTCATCGGCGCCACGATGAAGCTCTTCTGCTACGGCGACGATGTACCCGACCGCCCGTGCTGTTCGCTCGACTCCATCGACGACGCACGCCGCGTCTGCGAGAGCATCGGCGTGCCGCATTACGTGCTCAATCTCGAGAGCGCGTTCAGCCGCGACGTGATCGGAAACTTCGTGGCCGAGTACGCCGCGGGCCGCACTCCGATTCCGTGCGTGCGTTGCAACACGTTCACGAAGTTTCGCGATCTCCTGCACAAGGCCGATGCTCTCGACGCACGGTACATCGCGACCGGCCACTATGCGCGCGCGATGAACGGCGAGCTGTATCGCGGGAGCGACCGCGCGAAGGACCAGAGCTACTTCCTCTGGGGAATCGATCGCGACGTGGTGAAGCGCATGCTCCTCCCCGTCGGCGAACTGACCAAGGCGGAGACGCGCGAACTGGCGCGGGAGCTCGGCTTGCGCGTGGTGTCGGAGAAGCCCGAGAGCCAGGACATCTGCTTCGTCCCGGATGGCGACCACGCGAAGGTGATCGCGCGCCATCTCGGTGCCGATACTCCTTCACTCACGCCGGGAAATTTCGTCGATTCGGATGGCGCCGTGCTGGGCGTCCACGATGGGTACGCGCGGTTCACCATCGGCCAGCGGCGCGGACTGCCGGGCGGTTTCAGAGAGCCGATGTACGTCGTCGCCATCCATCCCGAGAGTCGCGAAGTGGTGATCGGACCGCGCGAAGAGCTCCTCGGCCGCGGCGTGATCGCGCGCGAGATCAACTGGCTCGTCGACAGCGCGCCCGTGGCTGGCTCGCACGTGCAGCTCCAGGTGCGCCACCACGCCTCGCCGGCGGATGCCGAGGTGCTGCGTGTAGACGGCGAAGAGATCGAGCTCGCGCTGGACCAGCCGGTTGCGGCCATCACTCCCGGGCAATCGCTCGTCATCTACGACGGCGAGCGGGTACTCGGCGGCGGCATCATCGAGTCCGCCGTCGGTACGGCACGCGCATGGCTCCCCGTGAACGAGGGGGTCAGGCACTTCGTGTAGAGGTCCCGGGCAGCAAAGCTGCCTGGGA
>JBIQLU010000207.1:0-4799 GCA_044463985.1 Gemmatimonas aurantiaca
GGGAGCGCACCGACGCGCACCACGAGATCGGGCGCCAGAGCTTCCGACGCTTCCGGAGAGAGCGCACGCAGAAATGCGTCGTAGCCATCCACTACGAGAGTCGCGGGATCGGCGCCGAAGCGGAGTTGGGAGAGCGGATCGGCGAGAAGCGGCGCATCGAGCCGGCGCGCCACTGACGCGAGCGGAGCGGCGACCGCGGGATCGGTGATCGCGCCGCACACTATGACGGGCCTCCGCGCGTCCGCGAGTGCGTCCGCGAGTGCATCGACTACGTCGTCGCCCGGGTGGCGCGCCGCGGCGATGGTGCGCACCCATGGCTCGCCGCCGGCGCGCCCGAGCCAGGCGAGCTTCGCATCGTCGTTCCACCACCCCGGCACGCCCACCGCGCGCGGTACCAGCGGTTCGCGGAAGGGGAAGTTCACGTGCACGGGTCCCGCGGGCGTCATCGCGGCGGTACTGGCCGCGCGCGCGCCGAGCGTGCGAGCTTCGCGCAGGAGCGCGGGCGTCGCCTCGGGGAGCGGTGCATCCACGAACCACTTCACGTGCGTCCCGTACAACTTCACCTGGTCGACGGTCTGCGGAGCGCCGACATCGCCGTGCAGTTCGTGTGGCCGATCTGCGGTGAGCACGAGCAGTGGGACTTCCGAGAGGCGCGCCTCGACCACGGCGGGAAGGAAGTTCGCGGCAGCCGTGCCCGACGTGCAGACCACCGCCACCGGCCGGCGCGCGCTCTTCGCCATTCCGAGTGCGAAGAAGGCGGCCGAGCGTTCATCGAGATGAGTCCACACGCGCATCGATTCGTGGTGCGCGAGTGCGAGAGCGAGCGGCGTGGAGCGCGAACCCGGCGCCACGCACGCATCGCGCACGCCGCCGCGCACCAGCTCGTCCACGAACGCACCCACCCATGCGTATGCGGCCACATCGGGCGACGCGAGATCGGCTTCGCTCGCCTCCGGCTCCTCGCGCGCGCTCGGCGCGTGTGCACCGTGCGTCGCGAGCTGCCCGCCGGTTGCCGCGATGTCGGCATGCGCCGTCACGACGCGTCGACCTCGACGTCGGCCAGCGCGTTGCGCATGGCGCGCAGCTTGAGCTCCGATTCCATGAACTCATCCTCGGGCACGGACTCGCCCACTATGCCGCACCCCGCGAAAAGAGTGGCACTGCCGCCGGCTTCGTCGACGAGCGCCGATCGCAGCGCGACTGCGAACTCGCCATCGCCGCCGGCGTCGAGCCAGCCGACGGGCGACGCGTACCAGCCGCGATCCCACTTTTCATGCTCGCGGATGAACGCGAGCGCGTCCTGGCGAGGCGCGCCACCCACTGCAGGCGACGGGTGCAGCCGCTCGACGAGTTGGAGGATCTCCACGTCGTCGTGCCGGTGCGCGGTGATGGGAGTATAGAGGTGGTGCACATCGCGGAGCGTGAGAAGCGCCGGCACGGCGGGTGCGCTCACCGCATCACACAGCTCGGCCAGCCCGGCGGTGAGTGCGCGAACCACGATGTCGTGTTCCTCGCGATCCTTCGCGCTGTCCAGAAGCGCGGTAGCAGCGTCGGCATCTCCGGCCGCGTCGCCTCCACGTGCAGTGGAGCCCGCGAGCGACGTGACGCGCACGATCCGCCCCTCCACCTTCACGAGTCGTTCGGGCGAAGCACCCAGGAACGTGCGGCCGCCGCGCGTCACCGCGAACACCATGCACTCGGCGTGGTGCCGCTCGAGTCTGCGCAGCGTGTCGGCGACTCGCGGCAGCACATCCGGTCGCCATTCCACGGCGCGTGCCGTGACGACCTTCTCGAGCACTCCTTCCCGCACAGCCGCCGCCCCACTCGAGACAGCCTGCATGAACGAGCAACGCCCCGCGTCTCCTCGAAGCCCATCATTTCTGCGAGAGGCGTCGCTCCCGCGACCCCAGTCATTCCCGCGAAAGCGGGAATCCATTTCTCTCCCGCCCCCCTCGTAGTCCTCCTCGCCCACGGCCCCACGCCCCGATACCCCCGCCGCCACGGACGCTACTCCTGCCGCCACTGACTCGGCGTCGTCGCCGGGGTGCACGAGCGCACTCGATGCCAGCCATGCGCCGCCCGGCGATGCCGTGAAACACAACCGCGGCACCACGAGTCGGCAGTCGGGAAAGCCGAGCCATTCCGGTGCGGGCGAGCGCGCCGGGTCGAAGCGAAAGCCGCCGAGCAGCATCGGCAGCCGGCCGAAAGTGGAAGCGTGCGCGGGAGATGATGAACGGCGGCCGGGATACCGGCCGTCGTCCGCGCCGATCGCGCCCGGCCCATCGCAGATGGAATCGGCCACGAGTGCGCGCCACTCTCGCGCGGCATCGATGAAGCGATCGCTGCCCGAGGGCGAGATCGTCAGGGCCGCGCCGATCCCCGCCACGGCGAAACCGCTGCCAGGCCGCGCCCAGTACACGCGGTCCTCGGCATCCGCCGCGCGCTCGAAGAAATCGAGAGGGCGGAGCTCGGGTGTGGCGAGCGGCTCCACGAAAGTCGCGAGTACCGGGCGGGAGAGCGTGCGGGCGTCATCGGCCGCGCGTCGCAGCAGCTCGACCAGCGAGACATCGCGTGCAGGGATGCGGTGCGGCGCGCTCATCGCTTCCCACCGCGGCGACGCGCTGCATCGTGACCCTTCCTCCGCGCGGCCGCGGGTCGCGGCGCGGGCGTGGCACCGCGCCGCTGTTTCGTGGACACGTCGTCGAGCGGAGGTTCCACTCCGAGACCGCGCCAGAGGAGCTGGCGCAACGCGGGATAGTACGACTCGAGCGCGGGTGCGCGCGGCGCGACGAGCCACTGCACGACGACCTCGCTCACGGCGCCGAGCCAGACCTGGCCGGCGAGTCGGGTATCGCACGGCGGGATGAGACCGGCGCGCAGCGCGTCGTCGAGATCGCGAGCGAGTCGAGCGGCGAAGCGTTCGCGAACCGCGAGGAGGCGCGGCGCGAACTCGCGAGTGTGGGCATCGATGAGGAAGAGGCGAGCGAGGCGGCGGTGGCTGCCGAAGACCTCGAGAGCGCGCTCGATGGCGGCGTCCGCGCGACGCAGCGGATCCTCTTCGGCCGACGCTGCGGCCTCGAGGCGACTGAGGAGGAGGTCGGCGGTGCGTTCGAGGAGAGCGCCGAAGAGCGCCTGCTTGCTGGCGAAATGGAAGTAGAGGCCGCCCTTGGAAGTGTCGGACTCGGTGGCGATCTCGTCCATGGCCGCGTCGCCGTACCCGCGCCGGGTGAAGACGTCGAGCGCGGCCTCGAGGATGCGCTCGCGCCTCCTGGCACCCTTTCCGGAGTCGGGGTCGGCGGGTATCGGGCTATCGTCGTGGCGCGGCAGTGGAGCGGGAATCACGAACGTCTTCGGGGCGGGTCGGGATTGCGGTGAAAGGGGCTGTCAGAAAACCGACCGACGCGTCGGTCGGTCACGGAATACTACATGGTGAGGGGCGTGGATGGAATGAGTTGAGTGATCGGAACGTCTTCACGAACACAACGGTGCACCACTGTGCATACACGCGATTTCACTTTGTGAAATCCGGTTGCACGGACGCGCTCGCTCGCCGGAAACAGACTCTTGCGCGCACTCTCCTTCTTTCATACCGTAACCGCGCGATCGATGACCTCGGGGCCTGCCCGTGGGCGATTCACGACCGGATCCACACCATCACCGTCTTCGCGCTGCTCCTCTTCCTTCCACCAGCGGCCGTTCGCGAACGGCCGCACTCGCGTCGAGCGCGCAATACGAAACAGCATGAGCGGAGCAGCGCGCGCTCCGCAGAGCGCCGAACGGGATGGGCCGGGACCGGGCGTGACGATCCGTACGATGTCGCAGCATCACGAACGATGCCGCGCTCACTATCCATTCAGGAGGCACCATGCCCTTACGCAGGGTAATTGGCTTTCTCGCTCTCGCCTTCGCCGCGCTGCCAGCACTCGCATTCGCGCAGGGCACCGGCAACATCCGCGGCCGAGCACTCGATGCCGGCACCGGTGGGCCGGTCACCGCGGTCCAGATCAACGTCGATGGCACCTCGCTCGGCGCGCAGACCGTGGACGACGGATCCTACAGCATCAGGAACGTACCGGCCGGACAGCACATCCTCGTCACTCGCAGAGTGGGCTACGAGCCCACGCGCGACACCGTGACCGTGCAGGCAGGTAGCACCGTCACGCACGACTTCTCGCTCCGCAGCGTAGCCACGAGCCTGAACGAGGTAGTGGTCACGGCGCTCGGCCAGACCGCGGTGCAGCGGTCGATAGGAACTTCGCAGCAGAGCGTATCGGGGGCCGACATAGCCGCCGCCCAGCAGCCGAACTTCGTCAACGCACTCCAGGGTCGCGTCGCCGGTGTGAACGTCACCAACACATCGGGCGTACCGGGTGCCTCGTCGTCCATCATTATCCGCGGCGTCAGTTCCATCAGCGGAAGCAACCAGCCGCTCATGGTCATCGATGGCCTGCCGATGGACAACTCCACCCTTGGTACCGGCGTCCTTGCTTCCGACGCTCCCAACTCTGCGGTCGCTTTCGACAACCGCGGACTCGACTTCACGAACCGCGGAGCGGATGTCAATCCCGATGACATCGAGTCCATCACGGTGCTCAAGGGTCCCGAGGCTGCGGCGCTCTACGGAATCGACGCCGCCAACGGTGCCATCGTGATCACCACGAAGCGCGGTCGCGCAGGCGGAGGCCTCGAGTACAGCAACAGCTTCCGCATCGAGTCGCCGCGCGGCGCGCCCGACATCCAGCACGTCTACGGACCGGAGAACGACCTCGGGAGTCAGAGCTTCCTCTACTTCGGCGACA
>JBIQLU010000208.1:0-3051 GCA_044463985.1 Gemmatimonas aurantiaca
CTGTTCATCAGCGCGCGCACCGCCGAGTATCATCTGCACAAGGTCTTCACGAAGCTCGGCATCGGCTCGCGCACGGAGCTCGAAGCCGCGCTGGCGGAGTGAGTCCTCGATCAGCTAATTGACTCCCACCTCGACGTTTCCCCATGCCCGATGCCGCCACTTCCCGTTCCGCGCTGATCGACGCACTCGCCGACCCCGGCCGGCCGACGCCACTCCCGACCCTGGCGGAACTGGAGGCCGCAGCCGCGCTCGTGTATGCGGCGATGCCGCCCACGCCGCAGTACACGTGGCCGCTGTTGAACGAGCGCAGTGGTGCGGAAGTGTGGGTCAAGCACGAGAATCACACGCCGGTGGGCGCGTTCAAGGTTCGGGGAGGCGTCGTCTATTTCGACTGGCTCTCCCGCGCGCATCCGGAGGTGGAGGGAGTGGTGACCGCTACGCGCGGCAACCACGGGCAGTCGGTGGGATTGGCGGCGCGGCGTCGCGGGCTGCGCGCCGCGATCGTGGTGCCGCACGGAAACTCCGTCGAGAAGAACGCCGCCATGCGCGCGCTCGGCGTGGAGTTGATCGAGGAAGGTGACGACTTCCAGGCCGCGTCGGAGCACGCGGAGAAGATCGCAGCGGAGCGCGGCTGGCACAGAATGCCATCGTTCAGCCCACTGCTGGTGGCGGGCGTCGGCACGTACGCGGTCGAACTCTTTCGGAACGCGCCACCGCTCGACGCCGTCTACGTGCCGATCGGACTCGGCTCGGGCGCGTGCGGAGTGCTGGCGGCGCGCGACGCGCTGTCGCCGTCGACGGAAGTGGTCGGCGTAGTGAGCAGCGGCGCGCCGGCCTACGCGCGCGCCATCGCGAGCGGGAAGCTCGAGTCGCACGCGGTGACGACTGTGCTGGCCGACGGGATGGCGTGCCGCACGCCGGTGGCATCCGCGGTCACGGCGCTGCGAGCGGGACTCGCGCGCGTGTTGGAGGTGGAGGAGGACGAAGTGGCGAGTGCGATGCGCGCGCTCTTCGTCGACACACACAACGTTGCGGAGGGGGCGGGCGGCGCGGCGCTCGCGGCGTGCCTGCAGGAACGCGAGAAGATGCGCGGTCGCCGGGTGGCGGTAGTGGTCACCGGCGGCAACGTGGATGCAGTCGTGTTCGAACGAGTGCTGCGGAGCGGGGTGGACTAGCGCGGCGTGCTGAGCGCGGCGTCCCGACCTTTGCCGCGCCGCACGGGTGCGCTGGATTCAGTGGTCGGAGCGTCGAGCGGCGCGGTTCTGCCCGGCGCGTCTGGCGAACTCCAGTCCGCGCGTACGGCCTGCATCCACAGTCATGCCGACCACGCTGCCTCCGCGCCGCTGAAAGGTGAACAGCAGCCCGTCGGCCGCGAACGCATCGGCGTATGTGGGGACGAGGGTGGCCGGCTCGGCGCGCCGCCGGTGGAGCACGAGCTCCCCATCTTTCAGCGCCACGGTGTACGTCGCGTCGATCTCGTCGCTGTCGTAGATGCCGGCATAGCGGCTCAGCGCCGCGCCGCTCGGGTTGGACTCCGCGATTCGCTCGGCCGTGGTGGTGTCCGCACCCCTGCCGATCTGCACTCGCGTGGCCCGACCGCCGTCGCCGCCGAGAAAGAGAACGTCCGCGTTCCCCTGCATACGGAAGAGGTTCGCCGCGATGGGCGTCAGCGCTCTGTTCATCGACCGATCGGGAGTGGTGCTGAACAACGTGTCACCGCTCGCCGTGAACCGCAGCAGCACACCGGAGATCGCATCGCGATAGAGGCCGGCGTAGCGCTCCAGCACCGCTGAATCGATCGCGATCGGAGCAGCATCCGCTGGACCAACCGCCTCCGAGCGCTGTCCATCGTCCGGAGGGGCGAGCTGGTCGGCGAGGTAGATGTCGGCAACCTGGCGCGCCAGCCGCGATGGATTGGCGTCGCCGCGGTTGCACAGGCAGGCGACCGAGAAGTGCTGGTCGGGAAAGCGGAGAAGCTCCGCTCGGTAGCCGGCCCACGATCCACCGTGGCTCACGGTGCGTAGACCGCGATAGGGCTCCACCGTGAGGCCCAGCGCGTAGGTGAGAGATCTCCCGCTATTGAGCGTGCCCGGAGTCTGCATGAGGTCGAGCGCCCGACGGCCGCCGACCCGTGCGGTGTAGAAATTCTCATCCCACCGCAGGAGGTCCTCCACCGAAGTGTGCACCGCTCCGTCGCCGGTCTGCTCGTAGTTCGACATGTCGGCCGCGAAGCCGCCGTTCGCGCGCGGCTCGTAGCCCGTCGCGCGATTGGCGATGATCGCGGTATGGTCGTCGTTGAAGCGGGTGTGGCGCATTCCGAGCGGGGCGAAGATGCGTTCCTGCGCGAAGGCGGCGAGCGACTTCCCGCTCGCCCGTTCCACGATCACCGACAGGAGGAAATAGCCCGAGTTGCTGTATAGGTACTGCTCACCCGGCGGGAAATTCAGCTTCCGCTGTCGCACGATGAGGGCGAGAGCATCCGCGCCGGTCGTCCAGTCGGCGGCATCGACACCGGCCAGATACCAGAGCGTGAGGTAGTCCCTCAGGCCGCTGGTGTGCGTGAGGAGATGGCGAATCGTGATGCGGCTTCCGTAATCGGGGAGCTCGGGCACGAAGCGGTGGACGTCGTCGTCGAGCGAGAGAACCCCATCCTCGGCGAGCAGCACGATGCTCATCGCCGTGAACTGCTTCGACGTCGAACCAATGTCCATCACCGAATTCGGCGCGATGGCGATGCCGTGCTCGATGTTCGCCATGCCGTAGCCGCGGGCGCGGACGATCTCCGAGTTCCGGTAGACGGCCACGGCGCAGCCGGGGGAGTCGGTGCGGTCCCACTGGATGAACAACGAATCCATTTCCGCCTCGAGCTTCGAGGCGGGCTGCCGACCGGGCCGCTGCGCTCTCACGGCGAAGACGGGCACGGCGAGCAGGATCGCGGCGATAGCGAATCCCCAGGCGCGAGCGGCACCACGATGTTGCACGAGCACGCCCAACCTCCTTGTCGAGAGCGATTGAAGCAGTCGTTACCGGAATGGCCCGCGTGGCGACAGG
>JBIQLU010000208.1:3151-4785 GCA_044463985.1 Gemmatimonas aurantiaca
CCTTGTCGAGAGCGATTGAAGCAGTCGTTACCGGAATGGCCCGCGTGGCGACAGGTCGGATCACCGTGCGCACCTGCTCCGGCGCTCGTTGTGCCGCGGCGCGGAGCCATGCTGCCAGGGCGCCCGGGTGGCCGCCTGTCGAGGGGAATGCTCGACGGCGCCAGCTTTGCGGTCAAGTAGCGCTGTCACCCGGATCGACCATCGTCGTCTTTTCCTCCGTCATGGACGCGGAGAGCGGTCATGATGGGAGCGCACGTGCTGCCAGCCGAACACCCTTGCGTCGGGAATCGTCTTCGGTGGCGATGCCATTGCTCGCCAACCTACCTGTAGGTAGATTGGTGTCATGACGCCAGTCGACCAATCCCTGAGCACTCCGGACCAGATCCTCGATCTGGCCTGCGAGATGACGCAGACGCGAGGCTACAATGGCTTCAGCTTCCGCGACCTGGCGGCGGGAATCGGGATCCGGTCTGCGAGCATCCATTACCACTTCCCGACGAAGGCGGATCTCGGCCGGGCGATGGCGCGCCGCTACCGCGATCGGTTCGCGCAGTCGCTTTCGGAGATCGGCGCTCGCGGTACCGCGCGGGCGAAGCTCGAGGCGTACTTCGACATCTTCCGTCGGACAGTCACCTCCGAGCAGGGCGTCTGCCTCGGCGCCATGATGGCGTCGGAAGCGCTGACGCTCATGCCGCCGGTGCAGGAGGAGATCCGCGAGTTCTTCGAGGAGAACGAAGCGTGGTTGGCGGAAGTGCTGCGCGCGGGCGCCGAGTCTGGAGAGCTCAACCTCGACGGGTCGGCTGAGAATGTGGCGTCGGCGGTGTTCAGCGCGCTGCAGGGCGCGATGGTCGTATCGCGTGCCTGCGAGGAGAAGTCGAGCTTTCAGCACACTTGTGATTGGCTGCTGCGTTCGCTTTGCAGGGAATGATTCCTTTTTTTTGCTCCACGCACCTACCGATTGATAGGTAGGCAGGCGGGGCTGGAGATGTGATGATGTCGGTTCAGGGTCAGCGGATGACATCGGTAGATGACGCGCCGAGTCTGGCGGAACGGTTCGAGAGCGCGCTGTCATGGGAGCAGTTCCTCGCAGCCACGGTCGAGCTGCACGATCTCTGGCTCGCCGTCGCACGACGCGCGGAAGTCCCCGAGGAATTCGCGAGGCGCGCCCGCGAAATCCCGGGACGGTGGAAGCTCCTCGTGCTCGCGGAAGACTGGTGCGGCGACGCCGTCAACTCGCTTCCCTACATCGCCGCGCTGCAGCGTGCCGCGCCGAACATCGAGCTGCGCCTGCTCGGCCGCGATGCGAATCCCGACCTGATGGACGCGCATCTCACGGGAACCTCGCGCTCGATCCCCGTCGTCATGCTGCTCGATGAGACATATCGAGAGGTGGCGTGGTGGGGCCCGCGTCCGGCAGAGCTGCAGTCATGGTTCCGCGCGGAAGGTGTGCACATCGAGTCGACCGAGCGGTACCGGCAGATGCGCCAGTGGTACGCGCGCGATCGCGGGCGGTCGACGCTCGAGGAAGTCATCGGGCTCATCGAACGGGCGGCGTACAGGGCCGCGGCGTGATGCCGGCGGGGATTCGCACGAATACCCTCAGCCATTGATAGTATCAACGGTTGAGGGTATAT
>JBIQLU010000209.1:0-2694 GCA_044463985.1 Gemmatimonas aurantiaca
GGCGCACCGGCTTCGCCCACCTCTTCGAGCACATGCTCTTCCAGGGCTCCGCGCAGGTGGGCGCGAACGAGCACTTCGAGCTCGTTCAACGCGCCGGCGGCACGCTGAACGGATCGACCTGGCTGGAGCGCACCAACTACTTCGAAACGATTCCCTCCAACCAGCTCGCACTCGCTCTCTGGCTCGAGGCCGACAGAATGGGCTATCTCCTTCCGGCGATGACCCAGCAGAAGCTCGATACCCAGCGCGATGTGGTGAAGAACGAACGACGGTGGAGCGTGGACAACCAGCCGTACGGCACCTGGTGGGAACGGCTCCCCGCTCTCGCGTACCCGCCGCATCATCCGTTCCATCACTCGCTCATCGGGTCGATGGAGGATCTTTCGCAGGCGAGCCTCGAGGATGTGGCGACGTTCTTCGCCACTTACTACACGCCCGACAACGCCGTGCTCTCCATCGCCGGCGACTTCGATCCCGCCGAGGCGCGCGAACTCGTCGAGAAGTTCTTCGGGCCGATCCCTGCCGGTGGTGGGAGGCCCCCGCTCCCCGACATGTCGCTGCCGCCTGCCTTCGGCGAGTGGCGACGCGAGGTGGTACCAGACAATGTGGTTGCACCGCGGCTCTTCCTCGCGTTCCGCTCGCCCGTGTTCGGCTCGCCCGAGTACTACGCTGGCAGTGTGCTCGGTGCCGTGCTCGGCATGGGGAAGGGGAGCCGCTTCCAGAAGCGCCTGGTGCGCGAGCGGCGCATCGCCTCGGATGTCTCGGCGTTCACCTTCGATCTCGCGAAAGGCGCCGACATGCTGGTGGCCGACGTCACGGCATACCCCGAAGTGAGCCCCGACGCGCTCGAAGCGGAGGTGGCCCGCGAGGTCGACGATGTTCACCGGAACGGCGTGAGCGACGCCGAGGTCGAGCGTGCAATCGCGCTCATAGAAACTGGTTTCGTGTCCGCGATGCAGTCCGCGGGTGATCGCGCCGATCGTCTCTCCATGTTCGCGACGTTCTTCGGTGACGCGTCGCTCGTGAACGATCAGGCCGAGCTCTATCGCGCCGTCACGACCGATGATGTGAACCGGTTCGCGCGCGCGCGGCTCGGCGAAGACAACCGCGTGAGTCTTCTTTATATACCTCGTCTACCCGACGAGTCGGATGGCGGCTCGGAGTCGGATGTGGAGAGCGGTGTGGAGGTGGGTGCACCATGAGCACGAACGACGTGCACGAAACGAAAACGGCGAAGTCGCACGATGGGGTTGCACGCTCGGGCAGTGGATCCGGCGCGCCCGCGCCGCTCCCGCGTCCGGCGCCGGGACCGCCGCGACCGTATCACTTCCCGACCTTCGAACGCGTGACGCTGGAGAATGGCCTCGGTGTGATAGTGGCGCCGGTGCGCGCGCTCCCGATGGTGACGGTGATGCTGGTGAGCGACGCCGGTGCGTCGGCCGAACCGGCAGGGCGCGAGGGAGTCGCGAATCTCGCGGCGCGCGCGCTGCTCGAGGGAACGAAGCGGCGCGGCACCGACGTGACGGAGCTCTTCGAGCGACTCGGCACGAGCATCGGAGCGGGCGCCGACTGGGATGTGGCGACCGTGGCGATGACCACGCTCACGCCTCGTCTCGAGGAAGCGATGGAGCTCTTCGGCGAGGTGATTCTCGATCCATCGTTCCCCGAGCGCGAGCTCGAGCGCCTGAAGGCCGAACGACTCTCGGACATCCTGCAGCTCACCGCGGAACCACGCGGACTCGCCAACGAGATGTTCGCACGCGTGCTGTACGAGCGGGGCTCGCGCTACGCGCGCCCCGAGGATGGCAGTGCGGGTTCTGTCCGCTCGCTCTCCCGGGCCGATGTGGAGAGCTTCTACGCCGCACGCTACCAGCCATCGGTCTCGACGCTGGTGGTGGTGGGGGATGTCGGCGTGGATGATGGAGTGCGGCTCGCCCGCAGCGTGCTCGGCGCGTGGCGCGGAAGCGCGAGCGA
This sequence comes from Gemmatimonas aurantiaca, assembly GCA_044463985.1. Classification (GTDB taxonomy): domain Bacteria; phylum Gemmatimonadota; class Gemmatimonadetes; order Gemmatimonadales; family Gemmatimonadaceae; genus JADGGM01. The sequence goes on from JBIQLU010000209.1 coordinate 1,975, forward strand.
GTCGCCGCCGGTGCAGGCGGCGCCGGCGCGCACTTCGCGGGTGGTGCATCTCGTGCCGAAAGCGGACGCACCGCAGTCGGAGATCCGGATGGGGCACGTCGGGATTCCGCGCTCGCACCCCGACTATTTCCCCGTTCTGGTGATGAACTCCGTGCTCGGCGGACTGTTCTCGTCGCGCATCAATCTCAACCTGCGCGAGGTGCACGCGTACACGTACGGAGCGTTTTCCGGGTATGCGTGGCGGAAGGGGTCGGGGCCATTCGTGGTGTCGACTGCGGTGAAGAGCGATGTGACCGCGGAGTCCGCGCGCGAGATCCTGCTCGAGATCGAGCGGATGCGCACGGACACCATAAGCGAGGACGAGCTCTCGCTCGCCACGAGCTACCTGGGTGGAGTGTTCCCGATCCGTTACGAGACCACTGACGCCATCGCTCGCGCACTCTCGGCGATGGTGGCATACGGGCTGCCGGGCGACTACTTCGACAGCTACCGCGACAACGTTCGCGCGGTGACGAAGGTGGACGTGCTGCACGCAGCGGAGCGACATCTGCATCCCGACGAGCTGCAACTGCTCGTGGTAGGCGATCCCGCGATAGTGCGTTCGCCGCTGGAGGAACTCGACTTCGGCCCGCTGGAGCTGGTTCCTGCCGACGTCGAGGAGAGTGAGCTCGAGGCGGCGGAGCGGGAGGGTGGTCGATGAGCGACGCTTCGATGGGCGGG
>JBIQLU010000209.1:2794-4760 GCA_044463985.1 Gemmatimonas aurantiaca
GATGGGCAATGATTCGATTGGCGCCACGCCTGACGGCGTGGGGAAGGTGGGCGGTACGCGCCAGTACACCGGCCGCATCATCAACGTCGACGTGGACGATGTGCGCTTCCCCGACGGCTCGGTGGGTCAGCTCGAGATGGTGCGGCATCCGGGTGCCAGCGCGATCCTCCCTTTTCTCACCGAGCCCGGGGGTGACGATCCGCAGGTGCTGCTCATCCGCCAGTATCGTTATGCCGCCGAGGGCTACGTGTACGAGGTGCCTGCTGGCCGCCTCGATCCCGGCGAGACGCCGCAGGAGTGCGCGGTGCGCGAGCTGAAGGAGGAAACCGGCTGCACGGCGGGGAACGTGGAGCACCTGTACAGCTTCTATACCACGCCCGGCTTCACCGATGAGAAGATCCACGCCTACATGGCGAGCGATCTCACGCGCGGCGAGAGCGAGCTCGAGGCCGACGAGTTCGTGGAGACCATCTCGCTTCCGCTATCGCGCGCACTGGAAATGGTGCGCGAGGGGAAGATCGTGGATGCGAAGACGGCGCTGACGCTGATGTACGCGGCGGGGTTCCGACTGGGGCGGTAGCCGGTCGGGAGCAGATCGAAGTGAGCACGCGAATTCACTTCCCGATGTCCCGCCCGGTCCAGACCAGGATGCTGCCGCACGAGCCGGAGAGGCCCGATGCCCACGCGGGAGCGCCCGCTGCGCCCGCGTATGCCTCGATCCCGGCTATGTCGTCCGGCAGCACGATGCCGTCGATATCGCTCGCGTCGTTGATCTTCATTCCGTCGATGTAGAGCGTCGGCTGGCACGCGCCGTGGATGTCTCCACCGCGTGAGGAGATGATCCTGTAGCCGAAGCCGGTATCGGGGACCACTCTGAAGCCGGGGATCATGCGAAAGAGATCGGTGAACTGGAACGGGTGTCGCTTCTCGATGTCCGCTCGCGTGAGGAAGTGTCCGAAGCCGCTCTTGCTGCGCTGGAGGAAGCCCGTGAAGTCGTCCACGCGTCTGGATGGTTTCCCGTAGACCGTGACCTGGCCGAGAACATCGGCGCGTTTGTCGAGCGTGACGGTGACCGATCGGGTCGCGTGGCTGACCAGGTCCACGGTGATTCGCTTGGGCGCGTATCCCACGTAGCGTACCTCGAGCGACTGGCTGCCGGCGGGGAGGCCGACGAGGGTGAAGGTGCCATCCTCTCGCGTGCTTCCCGTCACTCCGCTCCCCCACACCATGAGCTGCGCGCCGGAGAGCGGCCGTCCTTTCTCGTCGCGCACGCTGCCTCCGAGCGCCGCGCTCCCGCGGCGAACTGTCTGGCCGGCGGCTGCGCCCGCGCTGTCATCGACCGCCACCGTGGTCGCGGCTGAACCACGCGGGATGTTGAAGTCGCGGTGCAGCAGACCGTGCGGCGGGACTGCGATCTCGATGAATCCGGTCGCGTCGCTCCCCAACTCGGCGCGCGCCATGATGGGGCCATCCGTCGGCAAGCCGCAGAGTGCGTACCCGCCCATGTCGCTCGTCTTCGCCGAGACCTCTCTACGCTCGGCATGGATCCCCTTGTCCACCACGATCTCGTTCCAGAGCGCCGCCACGCTGGCACCCGCCAGTGGGGTACCCTCGTCGGCGTCGTGGACGAACCCCATCAACAGCCCGGACGAGTCGGCTATAGCGCTCGAAGGGCAGAGAATATTCCTGATAGTGGCGGCCGATGGAATCGCGAGTGCAATGCTGACTGGTCCGGGCGCCGCGATCGAGAGCTGCTTTGGCGCCATCTCGAGGCCGAGCGAGTCGAGAACGGGGTGGAAGAAGCCGATGATGTACGATCCCGGAGGTACGCCCGGGATCACGAACGTGCCGTCACTGTCACTCGTGGCTTCCAGTACCCTCCCCGGAATCTCCTGCGATCCGATCTGTACCATGGCGCCCGCGAGCGCTTTTCCAGCGAGACTGTCGTAGACGGTGCCGGAAAGCG
>JBIQLU010000210.1:0-4552 GCA_044463985.1 Gemmatimonas aurantiaca
CGCAGTCGAACCCTCTTCTTCATGAACCCGATCCCGTCGTGTCCAGCGCGTAGGCGAACAGCGCTTCGCCGGCGGCGATGGCTATGTACTGTCGGCCATCCAGTTCCCAGGTGATCGGCGGCGCGCGTACCCGGCCGCCGGTGCGCGCGGTCCAGAGTATCTGGCCGGTGCTCGCATCCGCCGCATGGAAGACTCCCTGCTGCTCGCCGTAGAACAAGAGTCCGCCCGCCGTGGTCATGGTGCCGGTGCCGAGCATCCGCTTCTCGGTTTCCTTCTGCCAGCGGATCTTCCCGGTGTTCACATCGATCGCGGTGAGCGTGCCGGTGGCCGGCGCGAGCGGAAGGTGCTGGCCGCCTTCCCACTTCACTCCCTCGCGCATCTTCTGCGGCGCCAGGATGAAGAGGATCGGCTCCACTATCCCCGACACGTAGATGAGTTCCGTCTGCGGCGAGTACGATGGTGGCGCGTTGTTGTTGCCGCCGCCCATTCCCGGCATCACGCGCACTCCCTCGGGAGTCGGCGCGGCGAAGGTGTTCTCGTGCGGCACGAAGCCCTCGGTACGCAGGATGCGCTTTCCGGTTCTGCGATCGAGGATGTACACCCACCCCACCTTCCCCGAGTGCGCGACAGCCGGAATCCGTTCGCCGTTCACCGTCACGTCGAAGAGCACGGTGGCGCTCGCGGCGTCGTAGTCCCACATGTCGTGCGGGATCTCCTGGTAGTACCAGCGGATCTTTCCGGTATTCACGTCCACCGCCACTATCGACGACGTGTACAGGTTGTCGCCCGGGCGCATCGACCCGTCGGTATTGGGCGCCGGATTTCCCACACCGAAGTAGATGAGTCCCAGCTTCGGGTCGTACGATGGCGTATTCCACACACCGCCGCCGCCGTGCTTCCAGGCCTCGGCGTACTTCGCGCTGTCACGTTTCTCCTGCGCGATGTCGCGCGGGAGCGGATCGCCATCGGGCGTGGTGGTCGACCACTTCCCCCACCAGCCGCCCTCCTCGGGCGACGGCACGGTCCAGAAGCGCCAGATGCGCTTGCCGGTCTCGGCGTCGTACGCATCCATGAAACCGCGGATCGGGAACTCGCCACCCGCGCCGCCGATGAGGATCTTCCCATCGATCGCGAGCGGCGCGCTGGTCATCGAGTAGCCGAGCTCGTAATTGGCGGTCGTCGCGTCCCAGATCAACTTCCCCGTGGCGCGGTCGAGCGCGAGCAGATGGTCGTCGAGTGTGGCCATGTAGACCTTGTCGCCGTACACGGCCACGCCGCGGTTCTTCGGGCCGCAGCAGGTGGGAACCTCGTGATTGTTGTGCTGGTGTCGCCAGAGCTCCACGCCGGTGCGCGCGTCCACCGCCACGAGCAGCCCGAACGGTCCGGTGTAGTAGAGCACTCCGTCGACCACTACGGGCGAGCTCTCCTGTCCGCCCGGTGGCGCCTCGATCTGGTGCACCCATACCTGCCGCAGATGGGAAGCGTTGCGGGTCGTCACCTGGTCGAGCGGTGAATAGCGCCGGTTGGTGTAGTCGCGTCCGTAAGTGAGCCAGTTCGTGGCATCGGATTCGGCGTCGAGGAGCATCGCCCCGGTGACCGGTCTGTGTACCGTCGCCGCCGACTTGTTGTCGCCCCCGGCCTCGCCATCGTAGATGTTGCCGGACGGCACCGCGCCGGGCGCGTCTCCTCCATCTCCCTCATCGCCGTACTCTTCGTCGCCGAGCTGCACTGCCGCGCCGCGCACCAGCAGACGTGGCTTCGAGCAGAGAATCGCCGATCGCTCGGGAGTACCGAGCAGCGGCCCGTACGACTCTGCACGCGACTTCACCATCGCGATGCCGTCAGGAACGTGCGGGATGGTGTCGGGGAGGATGTGGTAGAGCAGCATCGAACTGCCGATGTTCGCCACCGGAGTGTGCGACCGCAGCCACGTGAAGCACGGCGCGTACGCGCCGCGGAGATACGTGCGACTCGCGGCGATCCATCCCGATGTGGCTCCCGCGCCGCCGATGCGCACGGTGTCCGCGAGCGGGAAGGCGCCCACGGGAGTCGTTCCGAAGTAGAAGAGCGTGAGCGAACTGACGTTGCGTGCCGCGAGCGTGTCCGCGAGCTGGTGCAGGTCCTGTCCCCAGTCCAGGTTGCTGTCCACCAGTGCGCGCGACGGATTCCTACCGGCGATCTCGTTGAAGTCGGCGAGGAAGTCGGGATAGGCCCTCGCGGCATCCACGACCTGCCACAGAACCAGGGCCGCGAGCACGGCGCGCAGTGCGGTCGCCTTCACGCGCTTCCGCCAGAGGATCATCACCGCTCCGCCAGCGGGGATCGCGACCAGCGGATAGACGGCGAGGATGTGTCGCACGCCGATGTCGATGTTCCCCATCATCGCCACGACGATCACACCGATCGCGCCGAAGATCGGCACTACGAAGCGCCAGTCGGCGCGTCGGCGCGCACTCATGACAGCGAGCGTGAGTCCGATCGCGCCCAGCGAGAGGAACGCTACAGGAGTCTTGAGGCCGAGCACCACCAGGCAGTAGTACCACCAGCCGTGCCGCCTGATCTCACCGAACAGGTACGACGGGTGGCCGAGGTCGTTGTGCGCAGCGAGGTGGCGGATGCCGTCGATGAACTCCGGCGCGGGCACGGGGATGAAACCGCGTGCGAGCACGAGGTGGAAGCGGTACGCGGCCCACACCAGCGCGCCGGCGATGACCGCGGCGGCGATGGCGGGGCGCCGATAGCGCACGAGCAGCGGACCCCTGCGCGGCCGCGCACGCTCGGAGAAGAACGCCGCGATGACCGTGAGCAGCGCGGCCACCGCGAAGTAGGGCATGCTGGAGAACTTCGTGACGAGCGCGACGCCGCCGGCGATCCCGAAGAGGATGGTTCGACGTCGTGTCGGCTTCTCGACCCAGCGCGCGAATGCGTAGAGCGCCCAGCAGAGCGTGGCCGCGAGCGGGATGTCGGTGGTGGCCAGCGCGGAGTGCGCGATCAACTGCGGCATCGTGGCGGTGAGCAGCACCGCGACCGCCGCCGAGCGCTCGTCGTAGATCCAGCGTGTCCAGCACCAGACGATGACGAGCAGCAGGATGAAGAACGGGAGAACGCCCAGCCTCGCGAGCCGCAGCGTCCGCATGTAGTGGTTCCCCTGGACGAGGATCGCGTTCCCCTCTTCCCACATCGTACGACGGTGGTGGGATCGCGCGCCATCGAGCATCGGACCGAGTGCAGTCGCGACTCTCGCTAGCGGTGGATGCTGCACGTCGTACGCGTAGCGTCCATCGCGCAGCCACTGCATCCCTGCAGCGATGTGCGCGGGCTCGTCGAAGGTCTGCGTCGGACGCGACCCGACGATCACGACCACCAGGCATGCCAGGACGGCGATGGCGGCGGCGATCGCCCTCGCATGCCTGACGCCGGGCAGTCCGCCGTGCGTGGTGAACTCCCAGCGGGGGAGGTGGGGGGTCGCGCGCGACGCTCCCCCGGATTCACCGGGGGTTGGCGAGGCCGTCGATTGTGTCGTCTTTGAAGGAGGAGCTGCTGACAAATGACTGAGAGCTGGCGAACGAGGGCCCTGCCGAAGGCGAGTGGGTCATCTCGAGGACGACCGCTCGGCTATTCCCGTCTCAACCTTCGGGCGCGGGAGCCACCGCCATCCCCATGGCGTGGTAGCCCTTGTCCACATATACGACGCTGCCGGTGATGCCGCTGGCGAGAGGGGAAGAGAGAAAAGCCGCCGCCGCTCCGACCTCGCCCGCGGTCAGCGGCTCGGTGAGTGGAGAATTGGCCGAAGCATACTCCACCATCTTCTCGATTATACCTATCGCGCTTGCGGCGCGCGATGCCAGCGGGCCGGCGGAGATGGCGTTGACCCTGACCCCGTACTTGCGTCCAGCCTCGTACGCCAGAACGCGCGTGTCGCTCTCGAGCGCCGCCTTGGCGGACGACATTCCGCCACCGTACCCGGGGATCACGCGCTCGCTCGCCATGTAGGTCAACGAGAGGAAGGAGCCCCCCTCGCGCATGAGCGGTCCGAGCTGGTTCACCATCCCCACGAGCGAGTACGCGCTCACGCCGAGTGCCGTGAGGTATCCCGAGCGGCTGGTCTCGAGTAGAGGCTTTTTGACTTCCGGGCCGTTGGCCAGCGAATGTATTACGATGTCGAGCGATCGTTCGCCGAAGTCGGCCGCGATGCGCCCGGCCAGCCCCGCGATGGAGAAGTCGCCGGCATCCCGGTAGCGCTTGTTCTGCCGCAGCTCTTCCGGCGCGTCCTCCAGCCGATCGAAGGCGGCATCGAGCGGGTAGATCTTCTCGAATTCGAGCAGCCCACCCCTGTCGAGCCTGCGGGACTCGTCGATCTTCCCGCGCTCCAGGAGATTCAGGAAGATGTTGAGCGCCGGCGGCCACGTTCCCACCACGACCGACGCCCCTGCCTCCGCGAGCGCTCTGGCGATGGCGAACCCGTACCCCGCGTCGTCCGCCACCCCCGCGACGAGAGCGCGCTTGTTCCCGAGGTCGATATTGAGCATGGAGGAATATGGGGAGGGGGGGG
>JBIQLU010000211.1:0-4503 GCA_044463985.1 Gemmatimonas aurantiaca
TTCCTCGATGATCAGGTAGAAAGCGCGCGCGAGGCGGCGTGTTTCCGCCGCCCCAACTGGCTCGTTTCAGTATTGGAGCGTAGCGCCCGCCATTGCGCTTCCGACGGAGGTGAGCCAGGGCGCGTGCAACCGCACTGTGCACGTCGCGATGGCGCCGTCGCTCCAGGGAGTAGGTGTGAGGCTCAGCGTGACGATGTGATTTGATTTCGCGAGGGGGCCGCACTATATTCAATGGCGTGAATCTTGCATTGTTAAACTCGTTCCGCGCCTCGACTTGACCACCCTCGCGGTCATTCCCGCCCGGCTCGGAGCCACCCGGCTCCCGCGCAAACCGTTGCGCCTCCTCGCCGGTCTCCCACTGGTTGTTCGCGTCTGGGAACGCGTCTCAGCGCTCGGCATCGCCGAGCGCTGTGTCATTGCTACCGACCACTCCGCCGTCGCAGACGCAGCGCGCGCGGCGGGCACGGAGTGCGTGCTCACCGACCCCGATCACCCTTCCGGAACCGACAGGGTGGCCGAGGTCGCGGCGCTCCCCGCATACCGCGATTTCGACTCGATCCTGAACGTCCAGGGCGATGAGCCGTTCGTCAGCGCGGAGGCGCTGCGTGCGGCCGTGGAGCTGGTAGAGAGTGCGCGCTTCCCGCTCGGGACCGCAGCGGTTCGTGCGAGCACGGACGTTCTGCGCACGCCCGACGTCGTGAAGGTGGTACGTGCCGACGATGGACGCGCGATGTATTTTTCGCGGGCGCCGATCCCGTACCTGCGCGACGAGGCGGACTCGGGCTTCCTCCCCGAGCTCGTGTTGCAGCACCTCGGTATCTACGTCTACACACGCGAAGCTCTGGCGCGGTGGGTGGCGCTGCCCCCTCACCCGCTGGAACGAGTAGAACGCCTGGAGCAGCTCCGGCCGCTCTCGGCCGGTATCCCGATGGGTGTGGCCCGGCTCGACGAACCGGTTTCACACGTCCGCGGGATCGATACCGAAGAAGACCTCGAGCAGGCGAACGAACGCTGGTCTCACCTAACTGCGGGATGGTACTGATGCCGACAAGTGCCGTGACAGGCGCGATTCAGAAGACCACGAAGTACATCTTCGTCACCGGCGGCGTGGTCTCGTCGCTGGGGAAGGGCATTGCGGCGGCGTCGCTCGGACGCCTGCTGGTGGAGCGCGGACTGCGGGTCAACATGATGAAGTTCGACCCGTACATAAACGTCGACCCCGGCACCATGTCGCCCTTCCAGCACGGTGAAGTGTTCGTGACCGACGACGGCGCCGAGACTGACCTCGACCTCGGTCACTACGAGCGCTTCATAGACCGCGCGCTCTCGCAGTCCAACAACGTCACCACCGGGCGCATCTACCTCAACGTCATCAGCAAGGAGCGGCGCGGCGAGTATCTCGGCTCCACGGTGCAGGTGATCCCGCACATCACCGACGAGATCAAGTCGTGCATCAAGCGCATCGCTCCCGAGAACGACGTGGTGATCGTGGAGATCGGCGGTACGGTCGGTGACATCGAGTCGCTGCCTTTCCTCGAGGCGATCCGCCAGTTCCGCCACGAGGTGGGACGCGAGAACGCGATGTTCATCCACCTCACGCTCGTCCCGTTCATCACGGCCGCTGGAGAGGTGAAGACGAAGCCGACGCAGCACTCCGTGCGCGAGCTCATGGAAATCGGAATCCAGCCCGACGTTCTCATCTGCCGTACGGAGCGGCCGCTCTCGGAGGACGTCAAGCGCAAGATCGCGCTCTTCTGCAACGTGGACTTCGGATCCGTGATCGAGAGCCGCGACGTGCCCACGATCTACCAGATCCCGCTCGCCTTCCACGAGCAGGGACTCGACGCGCGCGTTGCGGAGCGCCTCCAGATCGACGGGCGCAGTCCGGATCTCTCGGCGTGGGGCAGCATGGTGGCCCGCATCGCCGGCCCGCACGATCGAGTTCGCATCGCCGTCGTGGGCAAGTACACGGAGCTGGTGGACAGCTACAAGAGCGTGCACGAGGCGCTCATCCACGGTGGAATAGCGAACGATGTCGGCGTCGACATCCGGTGGACTTCGAGCGATCTCTTCACATCTCCGGAGCGTACGGCGGAACTGCTGCGTGATGTGCACGGCCTCCTCGTACCGGGTGGCTTCGGCGTTCGTGGCGTGGAGGGAATGGTCGAAGTGATCCACTATGCACGCGAGAAGGGACTTCCGTTCTTCGGCATCTGCCTGGGAATGCAGGTTGCCGCGGTGGAGTTCGCGCGCTACAAGTGCGGACTCGACGACAGCCACTCCATCGAGTTCGCGCCTGACTGCGCCAATCCCGTCATCTCGCTGATGGAGTCGCAGCAGCACGTGACCGACATGGGCGGCACCATGCGCCTGGGTGCGTATCCCTGCCGCATGAAGCCGGGCTCGCTGGTCGCCGAGGCCTACGGTGTTCTGGAGATCAGCGAGCGGCACCGCCATCGCTACGAATTCTCCAATCCGTACCGGGATATCTTCGAGAAGAACGGCATCCGCTTCAGCGGCCTCTCCCCCGATGGCGCGCTGGTCGAGATCATCGAGATTCCGGATCACCCGTGGTTCGTGGGCTGTCAGTTCCACCCCGAGCTGAAGTCGCGCCCCACGCGTCCGCACCCGCTATTCGCCGGCTTCGTCGGCGCCGCCCAGCGCGCCAAGGCGGCGCGCTTCGATGGCGCGCACGACGCCTCTGCCCCAGCGCCGGCTGCCTCGCGATGACGAACGGCTTTCGTGCGGGTGGACTCTTCCTGATCGCGGGTCCGTGTGTGGTGGAAGACGACGATCTGAACTTCCGCGTGGCCGATGCGCTCGCGCGCCTCGCCGAACGCGTGCCGGGCGGGATCATCTACAAGGCGAGCTTCGACAAGGCGAACCGTTCGAACATGCACGCGCATCGCGGACCCGGAGTGGAAGAGGGACTCGCGGCGCTGGATCGGGTGCGCGCACGCTCGGGCCTTCGCGTGCTCACCGACGTTCATCTCCCCGACCAGTGCGCGACGGTGGCGAGCGTCGTGGACTTCCTGCAGATCCCTGCGTTTCTCTGCAGACAGACCGACCTGCTGGTCGCGGCCGGCGCGACGGGAAAGCCGGTGAACATCAAGAAGGGGCAGTGGATGGAGCCCGAGGCGATGCGCGGCGCGGTGGCGAAGGTGCGTGAAGCCGCGGATGCTGCCTCGGCGAAGGGAGCGGATGCAACGGCGGGTGGCGGCGTCGCGGTGACGGAGCGCGGCACCTTCTTCGGTTACGGCGATCTCACCGTCGACATGCGCTCCTTCGCGCGCATGCGCGCGGCGTGCGACGCGCCGGTGATCTTCGACGGTACGCACAGCGTGCAGCGCCCGGGACGCGGCGAGGGTGGTGCCAGCGGCGGTGCTCGCGAATTCATCCCGCCGCTCACGCTCGCGGCCATCGCGGCCGGCGCCGACGGTCTCTTTCTGGAAACACACCCCGATCCCGACAACGCGCCGAGCGATGGGCCGAACATGATTCCTCTGACCGATCTGCCCGCGCTCGTGGCGCGCGCGGTGGATGTGTGGAGCGCATGTCGCGCGTGATCGACGCCCGGCTCGCCCGGCGCATCAAGCTCGTGGGTCTCGACGTCGACGGGGTTCTCACCGACGGCGGGATCTACCTCGGCGACGCTGGCGGCGCGCCCATCGAATTCAAGCGCTACGAGATCCAGGACGGTCTCGCGGTGCACTTCCTCCGCGAAGCGGGAATCCTGGTCGCGATAGTCACCGGGCGCGTCTCGGAGAGCGTGCGCCTCAGGGCTGCCGAGCTCGAGGTGGATGACGTCGCGCAGGATGCGCAGGCTCGCAAGCTTCCCGCGTTTCGGAGAATACTGGAGCGCCACGAGATCTCGCCGGAGGAGACGGCGTTCGTGGGCGACGATTTCCCCGATATGGGAATACTTCGCCTGGTGGGTCTGCCGGTAGCGGTAGGCAATGCAGTGCCGGAAATCCGGAAGGTGTGCAAGCTCCAGCTCGAACGTCACGGCGGACGCGGCGCAGTGCGCGAGTTCACGGAGCTGCTGCTCAAGGCGCGCGGCGAGTGGGACACCGTTGTGGAGCGCTACGTGGCGTCACGCTCCGGAGCGCCGTTGGAGGTGCTGCGGTGAACCCGGCCGATCTGGTGGAGCTCGGCCGGCGCGTGCTTCGGCTGGAACGCGACGCGCTCGAGCAGATGGAGTGCCGGCTGGGCGAGTCGTTCGCCACCGCAGTGGAGCTCATCGCCACAGCCGGAGATGGGGGAGCGGGGCGCGTGATAGTGGCGGGCGTCGGAAAGTCCGGCCTCGTGGGACGAAAGATCGCCGCTACGCTCACCTCCACGGGAACGCCGGCGACGTTCCTGCATCCCGTCGAGAGCATCCACGGGGATCTCGGTATCGTGGGTCCTTCGGACGTCGCGATCCTCCTCTCCAAGAGCGGCGAGACGGCCGAGCTGTTTCCTCTGCTGGAGCAGTTGCGTCGTCTTGGTGTAAAGATCATAGCG
>JBIQLU010000212.1:0-4498 GCA_044463985.1 Gemmatimonas aurantiaca
CGAAGAGACCACGAGCTTCATCTGGATGACTCCGGGAATCGGCGTATCGGTAGGTAGGGTCGGGCCGAGCGGCGAAGTCGTATCATAGTGCGGGAAGCCGACCCGGGCGATAGACGTGCCGCCCGGCGTTCCGTCCGGTGGGAGCGTTCATCTTCGGGGCGGGGCAAGGTGGGAACTGCAAAAGGGAGAAAGGCCGAGAGAAGCAAGGAGATTTGGAGAACGACTTTCCATGAGGGCTCCTTGTCTCCTTGCACTCTCCTGGATAGTGACAGTACAGTGTGTTTTGGGGGAACTGCTCCCGCCGGTAGAGCTCTACCGGTGGGAGCAGTTCCCCCAAAACACACTGTACTCTCCCTCGAGGAGATCCTTCAAAGGAGACACGGAGCATTCTCTGATACGGAGTCCTCCGAATCTCCTTGCAGTTCTCGGCAGTTCTCCCAGTTGCCGTTCCCTACGAAGCCGGTTCGGCGATCAGTTGGAGGTCGCGGGCGGGGGGCGGCGGCACGGGGAGGGGGAGCTGCTCTTCGGAGTGATCGTCGTCGGGGGAATCGAGGCGGAAGACCGACACGATTTCGAGAAGATGCTGCGAGGCGTGCGCGAGGGTCGCTGAGGCTGCGGCGATCTCCTCCGCGCTGGCGCTCTGCTGCTCGGTCGCGGCTGCGACCTGCTGCATTGCGGCGGCGAACGACTCGGTGCCGCGAGTGAGGTTGTCGAGCCGGGTCGTGGACTCGGCGATGAGCTGTCGCGACTCGGATGCTGCCCCATCCACCGCCGCCGACCACCCCTGCGCGGCCTGGACCTCCTCTTCCATTCTTCTGAAGAAGTCCATGGCGTCATTCGTTGCGCGCTGCACGCTCGACACCGTCGCTGCGGTGCGTCGGCTGTACTCGCGCGACTCCTCGACGCGGGTCAGGATTTCGTGGACGATGGCGGCCGTGCGTTCGGCCGACTCGGTGGAGACGGACGCCAGCTTCCGTATCTCCGTGGCCACCACGGTGAAGCCGTCGCCGCGTTCGCCAGCGCGCGCGGCCTCCATCGCGGCGTTCAGCGCGAGGAGCTTGCTCTGCCGCGCGATCTTTCTCACGAAAGTCACGAAGGAGTGGATTTCCTCCGACGCGGACGCCAGCATCTCGGCCGAGGTGGCGGAAGCGCTGGCCTCCTGGGCGAGCGCGGCGAGCGCGGCGGAGCTCTCATCCAGTCGTTCGCGGTTGCTGCGGGCGAGCTCGCGCAGCAGCTCGTTGCGCTCCACACCGGTGCGCGCGCCCTCGCTGAGTCGTACCGAGATCTGCATGAGCGTTGCGGTGTCGGCCGCGGTGCCTGCGATCGAGTGTGCCATCTCGGCGGCGCGCTGACTCAGCTCGCTCGACGTGTGGGCCATCTCGCTCGCCGTGCCGGAGAGCTGTTCGGTGCCCGCCGTGATCTCGGCCGACATCGAAGCCGTACTGCGCGCCGAGTCGCGAAGGATGTGCACCAGCCGCCGCAGCTCGGCGATCATCTGCGCGGTCGCGCGGCTGAGGCGGCCCATCTCGTCGTCCTCGTCGATCTGCAACACGTCGACGGCGAGATCTCCGGAGGTGACGCGCTCGGCGGTTGCCGCGAGCGCGGCTGCCGGTTCCGTCACGCGGCGTGCCACGTAGCGGCTGAGAAAGAGGAGCGACAGCTCGACGAGTCCGAGCATCACTGCCGCACCGAGGAGGATCGTCTGGCGCGCGGCGCGAAGCTGGTCGACGTCTCTTCCACCCAGTACCGACTGGGCCCATACGAGGCCGGACCACGCGAGCACCACCACGATGACCAGGGCCACGGCGCCGCCGCCCGCCACTATCCGTCGCTGCACCGAGCGCACAGTGGCGCCGAGCGCCATCGCGTCGGAATCGGGAGCGAGCGTGTGCTTGTGCGGGTAACGGGGGGGGCTAGATTTCGATTGCATCACGACAATTGGGCCCAATGGTCCGCATTCGCTTCACCGGAGCCGCGCCGCCACAGATGCCGCGCGGCCACGCCACCCCATGACAGCACCAGAACAGGAATCAATCGCCGGGAACGAGGCGAGCTACGATCCCGCCGTTATCGAGCGCAAGTGGCAGGAGCGCTGGAACGAGCGCTCGACCAACTCGCCGGACCTCGACGAATCGCCGAAGCCGTTCTACCAGTTGATGATGTTCCCCTACCCGTCGGCGGAGGGGCTGCACATCGGCAACGTCTTCGCGTTCACGGGGAACGACATACATGGACGATTCCAGCGGCTGAAGGGGAACAACGTCTTCGAGCCGATCGGCTTCGACGCCTTCGGAATCCACTCGGAGAACTACGCGCTCAAGGTCGGCATCCATCCGATGGAGCTGATCCCGCGCAACATCGCGAACTTCCGCCGGCAGCTCCGCCGCGTGGGGCTCATGGTGGACTGGTCGCACGAGCTCTCCACTACGGACCCGGACTACTACAAGTGGACGCAGTGGATCTTCCTGCAGCTCATGAATCGCGGGCTGGCGTACAGGAAGAAGGCTGCCGTGAACTGGTGCCCGTCGTGCAAGACCGTGCTCTCCAACGAGCAGGTGGTGAACGGCGCGTGCGAGCGCTGCGGAACGCCGGTCGAACAGCGCTTCCTGGAGCAATGGTTCTTCAGGATCACCGAATACGCACAGCGTTTGCTCGACGATCTCGAGTGGATCGACTGGTCGGAGACCACGAAGACTGCGCAGCGGAACTGGATCGGTCGCTCGGAGGGTGCCGAGATCACGTTCATGGCCGGTGCCGATGCGATAACCGTGTTCACCACGCGGCCGGACACGATCTTCGGGGCCACTTATCTGGTGCTGGCGCCGGAGCATCCGCTCGTGTCGGCACTGATGACCGATTCGCAGCGCGCCGCCGTGGACGCGTACGTCACCCGTACCTCGAAGCAGGATCTCGTGGCGCGCAAGGTGACCGAGAAGGACAAGACGGGCGTGTTCACCGGTGCGTACGCCAGAAATCCGGCTACCGGCGGGGAGATCCCCATCTGGATCGCCGACTACGTGCTCATGGAGTACGGAACCGGCGCGATCATGGCCGTCCCGGGTCACGATGAGCGCGACTTCCAGTTCGCCGAGAAGTTCGCTCTCCCGATAGTGCGCGTGGTCAGCGACGAGGGAGAAGACGCGAGCGCTCCGCTCGCAGCAGCGTACACCGCGAGCGAGGCGGGGCGTCTGGTGAACTCCGGCCGTTTCGATGGACTGTCGGTCGCGGATGGGAAGCGGGAGATCGTGCAATGGCTCGAGAAGCAGGGCGCGGCCAAGGGCACTGTCACCTTCCGCCTGCATGACTGGGCGATCTCGCGCCAGCGCTACTGGGGTCCGCCGATCCCCGTGATCTACTGCGATGACTGTGGAGTTCAGCAGGTTCCCGAGAAGGATCTGCCGGTGGTGCTCCCGTACGTGGAGGACTTCCGTCCGGACGACAGCGGGATCTCGCCGCTCGCACGTCACGAGGAGTGGTACCGTGTGCCGTGCCCCGAGTGCGGCAAACTGGCGCGGCGCGAGACCGACGTCTCGGACACGTTCCTCGACAGCGCGTGGTACTTCCTGCGCTATCCGAGCACCGAGTTCGAGGATCGTCCGTTCGACGCCGATCGCACACGGCGCTGGCTCCCCGTGAATTCGTACATCGGCGGCAACGAGCACGCCGTGCTGCACCTGCTCTACACGCGCTTCATCACCATGGTGCTGAAGGACGCTGGGCATATCGACTTCGAAGAGCCGTTCAGGCGGTTCCGCGCGCACGGACTGATCATTCGCGAAGGCGCGAAGATGTCGAAGACGAAGGGGAACGTGATCAACCCGGACGAGTACATCGAGCGGTGGGGTGCGGACACGCTGCGCACCTATCTCATGTTCCTCGGTCCGTTCGAGGAGGGTGGCGACTATCGCGAGGGCGGTATCTCTGGCGTGCGCCGCTTCCTCGATCGGCTCTGGGCATCCACGCTCGAGATGCGCGCCGACGGTGCACCCGACGCGTCGGTCATGCGCAAGCTGCACCAGACCATTCGGAAGGTCGGCGACGACATCGAGCGGCTGAGCTACAACACGGCCATCGC
This sequence comes from Gemmatimonas aurantiaca, assembly GCA_044463985.1. Taxonomy (GTDB): domain Bacteria; phylum Gemmatimonadota; class Gemmatimonadetes; order Gemmatimonadales; family Gemmatimonadaceae; genus JADGGM01. The sequence continues at coordinate 4,076 of JBIQLU010000212.1, forward strand.
GGCGATGATGGAGTACATGAACACGCTCCGCTCGAACGAGCGCACTCCGCACCGCTCCGAGGTGGAGCCGCTGATACATCTCGTGGCACCCTTCGCGCCGCACCTCGCCGAGGAACTGTGGGAGCGGCTGGGCAACGACGTGAGCATCTTCGACTCCGGCTGGCCGTCGTACGACGAGAGCCAGCTCGTGGATGACGAGATCGAGCTGGTGGTGCAGGTGAACGGCAAGGTTCGCGGTCGCGTGCGCGCGCCGCGCGACATCGATCGTGCCGCCGCCCTCGCCGCCGCCCTCGCCGAACCTTCCGTTGCGAAGTTCGTGGATGGCGAACCAGCCAAGGTGATCTTCGTGCCGGGGCGGCTGCTGAATATTGTGAAATAGAAAAGACAGACGGCAGGAAGCAGAGAGCAGAAAGCAGGAACGGC
>JBIQLU010000213.1:0-4489 GCA_044463985.1 Gemmatimonas aurantiaca
CCAGTGAATACCATCGCTATCCCGCGCTCGTTGGCGGCGGCTATCACTTCCTCGTCCCGCACCGAGCCGCCGGGCTGGACGATTGCGGTGATTCCCGCTTCCGCCGCCTGATCCACGCCATCGCGGAAGGGGAAGTATGCGTCGGAGCCGAGCACCGAACCGGCCGTCTCGTGGCCGGCGCCGGTGGCCTTGTGCACCGCGAGGAACGCCGCGTCCACGCGCGACATCTGTCCTGCACCGATCCCGATGGTCGCGCCGGCTCGCGCCAGCACTATGGCGTTCGACTTCACGCTCGCCACCGCGTGCCACGCGAAGTTGAGATCGGCGGTTTCGGCATCCGTCGGCGCGCGCTCGGTCCTCACTTCCCAACGCCCGCTGTCGACGTCGACCACGCTGCGCTCCTCGGCGAGGAGCCCGCCGCGGACGCGCTTCATGTCGAGACGGCCCGCCGCCCAGCGCGCCCGACCCTCCAGCACCCGCAGGTTCTTCTTGCGGCCCAGGATCTCGATCGCGCCCGGCTCGAACTCGGGTGCGACCAGGCATTCCACGAAGAGACTGGAGATCGCTTCCGCAGTCGTTGCGTCGACCGGCACGTTTATCGAGATCACCGAACCGAACGCCGATACGGGATCGCACGCGAGCGCCTTCTGGTACGCCTCGAGCGGGTTGTCAGCCACGGCGAGTCCGCACGGCGTGGTGTGCTTGATGATCGCGCAGCACGGCCTGTCGCCGAAGGCATCGGTGGCCGTGAGCGCTCCCTCGAGGTCGAGGAGGTTGTTGAAGCTGAGCTCCTTCCCGCCGTGCTGCTTCAGACCTGCGAGTCCGCTCCCGGCGCGCTCCACGTAGAACGCCGCGCGCTGATCCGGGTTCTCGCCGTAGCGCAGCCGCTGCGCAAGCTCGAGCGAGAGTGCCATGCGGTCGGGGAAGAGCTCCGATCCGCTCGAAGCGAACCACGATGTGATCGCCGCATCGTACGCCGATGTGTGCGCGAACGTCTTTTCGGCGAGCACGCGGCGCAGATCGCGGTCATCGTCGCTGGCCCGCAGCGCATCGAGCACGCGGCCGTAGTCGGCCGGATCGACTATCACGTACACCGAATCGAAGTTCTTCGCAGCCGACCGCAGCATCGATGGTCCGCCGATGTCGATGTTCTCGATCACTTCTTCGGGAGCGACGCCCGCGCGCGCCGCCGTCTCGCGGAAGGGATACAGGTTCACCGCCACCAGGTCGATGGGTGTTATCCCGTGCTCCGATAGGGTGGCCATGTGCTCCGGCACGTCGCGGCGCGCGAGGAGTGCGCCGTGCACCGCGGGATGCAGCGTCTTCACACGCCCGTCGAGCATCTCGGGTACGCCGGTCACGGCGCCCACGTCCGTCGGTGAGAGTCCGGCCTCGCGCAGCGCGCGCGCGGTGCCGCCGGTGGAGAGCAGCTCCCAGCCGAGCTCGGAGAGAGCGCGGGCGAAGTCCACCAGGCCGGTCTTGTCGGAAACGGAAAGCAGGGCGCGTGGCATGTCTATCTGGAATCCTCTTTTCGCGAAGTGATGTAGACGTCAGTGAAGCGCGAGGGCAGCGACCAGCCGGCCCAGGTGCATGATGTCCCCCACGTCGACTACCTCGGCGGGGGAATGCGAGTAACGTAACGGCCAGGAGATCGGGACGTCGCGCACTCCGTAGCGCACGAACTGGCTCCCGTCATTGCCGCCGTTGGTGGTGCCGACCTGGACGGGGATACCGGCGTTCGCTGCTGCTTCGCGCACACGGTCGACCTCCACGCGCGGCGTGGAGCTCGAGTTGTCGAGTGCCCGGATCACCGGGCCGTTCCCGATCGGCGTGTACGCGAAACGGTGCTCGTCAAGCGGCGACTCCGAAGACACGAACGTGTCGACCGCATACACGCGCGCCACGCTTCCACGCACCGAAGATGCCAGTGCCGCCGCTCCCTCGAGGCCGATCTCTTCACGCACCACCCACGCGAAAATCACCTTGCGCGTGAGCGCCTCCGGCCGGATGGCGCGCACCGCTTCGATGAGCGCCGTGCAGCCGGCGCGGTCGTCGATGGAGCGCGAAGTGAATCGCGAGCGGCCGAGGCGCGTGGCGGTCTTGAGACTGGTCACGCTCGTCCCGACCGTGACACCGCGTGCGGCCAGCGCCGCCGAGTCCACGCCAAACCACGCGGTGAGCTCGCGCGGCTGAGGAGTGGCGACACTGTCGCGCGGAACGAACACGCCCCGGATCTCTGCGCGACGACCTCTCGACTCCACGTGCAGGATCGCGGTCTGGCCCTCCCACGCCGAGAGGAAGAAGCCGCCCCTGCGGCGCAGCGACACGGTGCCGTCGCGCGCGATCGCCGAGACCTCGAAGCCCACTTCATCCATGTGTGCGACGAAGGCGATCGTGTCGCGCTCCGGGCCGAGCGCGAGAAGAAGATTCCCGGCGCTGTCGGTGGTGGCGAGTGCCTGTGCCCATGCCGGAAGCGCCGCGATGATTTTCTCGCGCACCGGCGTCTCGTGTCCGGAAACGCCGTACGTCTCGGCGAGAGAGGCGAGGAGCCGGGCGGTAGTTGCGAGCGAGTCGTCGCGCCGCTCGCCGGGAGTAGTGGCGGGGGAGAGGGGCGGAAGGGGAAGTGCGGCGCTGGCGGGGGTCGCGATGCCGGCAGCCGCAGCGACGGCCGTCGCGTACGCACGAGCGTCACCCGCGCGAACGCTCTCCACGAGCGTGCCGGCGAAGCTGGTTCGTACGCCGAGCGCGATGGTGGAGTTGATGGTCACGCCCGGCACCGGCTCGAACGGTGTGCGGATGGCGACGCGCGCGAATGCCGAGTCGGCTGCGGCAGCGGAGCGCTGCTCGAGCGCATCGCGAGGGAGAACGCGGCTCGCCGCGATCACGAGTGTGTCGACCTCGCCGAGCGGTGCGAGCACGCCGCTCAGCCCACCCCAGCGGAACGCGCTCTGCGCCGAGATCACGAAGATCGTGCGGCCGTGCTCCGGTGACGAGCGCGCGGCGGCAGCGACGGCGGCGCAACCCGTTCTATCCGCCGCCGCGGGACCAGCCGCGTAAGAGCCGTACTTCCAGAGCGGCCAGTCGCGAACTACCGGGTCCAGCAACTCGATGCCGAGCGTGCGAACCTCTGCGCTGTCGTGCGCGCCGACGTCCACCCAGAGATCGCGGATCGTGGCCGGCTCCTCCGCCGCTGGCAGGCCGCGCATCAGGTGCGTACTCGGAATACCGATCACACCGGGGACGGGCCCGGATCGGGTATCGACGACGATCCGCTGTCCCTGATGGAACTGATCCCAGAGTGCGGTGCGTCGCGCATTGCCGGCGTACTGGACGCGCAGGTACCCGTCGTCGGTGATCGCGCTGACGGCGTAGCCGGCTTCGTCGAGCCCGCATGCGACGACGCGAAGCGGCCGGCCGCTCCCGCGGCTCAGCACGAGATTCCCGATGGAATCTCGACGCCATCCGGGGAGCGAGCGCGCGATCGCGTTCGTGGCGTCGAGCTCGCGCCCGGGTTGCGCGTGCAGCGCGATCCACGACCCGAGCGCGTCGAGGGTGACATCGTCGGGAGCGCGTACGGGGCCCTGGCCGCGAGCGGTGGCGGCGGGCGCGGCGCAGAGCGCGAGCGCGAGGATCGCCAATCGCGCCGTCTTCCGTGGAGGCGGCGCAGCCGTGCGATCAGGCATCGAGGAAGAGGCGGTCGATAGCTTCGGCGATCGTGTCATCGCTTTCCGAGTGGAGAGTGAATGCGCTCGCGGCACTGGCTTCGCGCGAAACGGGACATACGAGTCGTCCCTCGTCGTCCAGATGCACGCTTCCGCGCGCTACGGCGTGAACCGCTCGGGGGAGAAGCAGATGCTCCACGTGGAGTACGCGCGCGGCGAGCGCCTCGGGCGTGTCGTCGTACAGAACGGGGACCGGCCACTGCGCTATGATCGGACCGCGATCGTACTCCTCATCCACGAAGTGGACGGTGGCGCCGCTCACGCGTGCGCCGTGCTCGATCACCGCGGCGTGCACGCGCCGCCCGTACATGCCGGCGCCTCCGAAAGAGGGGAGGAGGGCAGGGTGGATGTTGATGATGCGCCCGCGGTACGCGGCCACGACCGAGCGCGGTACGTGTCGGAGATAGCCCGCGAGAACGATCAGCTCCACAGCGTGCTCCTGGAGCAGTCGCTCGATCTGCGCGGCATCGCTGCCGCGATCGGACAGTGTTACGGCCGCGATGCCCCCCCCCCAGCTCCTCGCACGCTCCAGCGCCCCGGCGCGCGGCTGGTCGGATGCGACCAGCACGATCTCTGGCGGCGCGCCGTCGCGCAGATAGTCGTGCAGCGCCGCCAGGTTCGAGCCGCCACCCGACGCCAGCACAGCGATGCGTTTCAGCATGCGCGGGATGTTACACGTGGCGACGGGAGGGGGGAACCGGGGCCGACGGGCCGACGGGGTCAGGTACCTGATGTAGAGTTTTGACCAGCGTCGCTGGTCAAAACTC
>JBIQLU010000214.1:0-2828 GCA_044463985.1 Gemmatimonas aurantiaca
AGATTCCCCACCTGCCGCTGCTCCTGATCTCCCGTCGCTGTCGTGACGATCTGGTCGAGTACTCGTGCGGACGGCACGAGCGCGATGTTCAGCTCGACCCCGCCTTGCTCTCCCACCACGGCATTTCTGGTTGTGCGATGGTATCCCAGCCGGCGCACGAGTACTGTATACGTCCCGGCGCCCAACCCGCGAATCGTGAAGCGCCCGTCGTCCGTGGAGTTCGCATGGCGATTCGCTCCCTGCAGCTCGATGGTGGCTCCGCCTACCGCCTCTCCCGTCGTGGAGTCCGTCACGATTCCACTGATCGACCCCGTCGTATCGACCGCTCCCGCCGGTGCATCACGCCGCTCTCTCGCTTCGATGACGATGCCTGCAGGCGTAGCACGCGCGGTTCTGTCGGTTCCTTGCAGCACGCGCCGAACTGCATCCTCGGCCGTCGCCTTCGTCACCACGGCCGTCACCCGCGCGCCGCTCGGAATGTCCTTGTCGTTGTAGAAGAGCGCGACTCCGCTCTGCTTGGCGATCGTGCGCAGAACATCCTTCAGCGGCGCGTCTCGTACGGTCAGGCTTACGAGCTTCTCGCCTCGCAGTGTGGGTGGCCGCGTTCGCGCCGAGTCGGGAGCGCTGTCCTGCATCAGCGCGGCCCCCGCACTGAGCTTCGCGAGCTCCGACTGTGCCGCCAGTTTCGATGTGGCGATTACGGCCGAGCACAACAGCCATGCGCTCAGCGTGTGCAGCACCACACCGCGACTTTTCCTCATGGATGTGCCTCCGGCAGAGGGTCTCGCGGACCCCCATTCGAGTTCGAGTTGTGAGCGGGATACAGGCGCCTAGCTGCCTGCTGGAATCGCGGTGACCACCACTACCCTTCCCTCCTGCGCGAAGCGCGCGTGGACGAGCGGACCCAGGATCGCGAGTGCGTCGGTCAGGGATACGGAACGGAATTCGCCCGTGAAGTACTGCTTCTTCAGCGTCGTATCGGTCAGCCGGAACTCGACGTCGTACCAGTGGCCCAGCCGGTCGAGCACCTCCGGCAGTGCCGTCGCGTCGAAGGCGAGCTTGCCGCTCGTCCACGAGCCGTAGCTCTCCGGATCGCCTGTGAAGCGGGATATATCACCGCGTGCGTTCACCCTCGCGCCGTCGCCCGGGCGCATGGCTACCGGTGCGGTCGTCACCGATGCGGTGGGCACGACGGCCGCGGCCCCCGAGCGTACGGCCACTACTCCCTGCGCGTCCGCACGGTATTCTCTCACGACGAATGATGTGCCGAGGTCCGTGACTGTCATGCTGCGGGTTTGCACGTGGAATGGCCTCTTTTCGTCGTGCAGAACTTCGAAGTACGCTTCGCCTTCCAGCATGACACTTCGAGTGCCCCGCCTCGGCGCGATCGCGTACCGCACCGTCGTGTTGGGAGCCATGATGGCGCGACTGCCATCCGGAAGGTCGAGCGTATCGAGCTGCGCGGATGCGGTGGACGCCGTGCGGTATTCCGCCGCACTTCGTACATCGCCGTCGCCGCCGAGCATGCGCAACGCGATGACCCCGGAGCTCACTCCGATGGCAATGATCGCGGCCGCAGCTATGGCGAGATTGCGCCAGGTCTTTCCGACGCCGGTGCCCGCCGTCGCAGTGTGCAGCACGAATGCGGGCCGCTGGCGGGGCGACACGTTCGCGCCTCGTGGACTCGAGACGGACGATCTGTTCGCTTCGCTCGCGCCCGTAGTGCGAGCCAATCGTGCCTCGACGATGGCTTCCTGTATGAGATCCAGTGCGTCTGCACGTCCGAAGAACTCCGCCGCCACTTCGGGAGCTTCTTCATCTCCCGGCTGGATCTCTTCCTCGATCAGGCGTCGCAGTGCGCGCCGTACCGACTCGGGTGCGCCGTCTTCGTCGTGCGTTCGTCTCATACATTGACGACGCACGGACCGCGATTATCCCCCCGCGGCGCCCGAACCGCTCCTTTCACCCGCTCTCGATGTCACGCGGAAGACGCTCGCGGAGATTCCACATCGCACGCGCGAGTGCGTTCTCCACCGACTTCGTCTGGATTCCCAGCTCGCGGGCAATCTCCTTGTAGCTCATCCCCTGGAACCACCGAAGTTCGAGAACCTGTCGCATGCGCGGTGGCAGCTCCTCGATGGCTCGACGAAGGATTTCTCTCGTCTCGCGACGTTCGAAATCCTCATCAGGTGGTCGCGGTCCCGCAGCCGCTCCGGGCGTCCATCCGGTCGCGGCACCCACTTCGCGTACCGAATCCTCCACACGCCCATGTCTCAGATGGCTGATGCACGCGTTCCGTACGGATGCCTGCAGATACGGTTCGAGACGCGTTTCCGGTGGAAGTACGAGGCGGTCGCGCCAGAGCCGCATGAAGACATCCATCACGATGTCCTGTGCTACGTTCGCCGATGTCACGAGCCGCGTGGCGTATCGGCCGAGTCGCGGTGCGAGCTCCTGGAAGAGCTTCTCGAACGCTCGACTATCGCCGCCTCTTATCTGCGCCGCGGTAGCATCGGCGCGTCGCGCAGCCGCGTCTTCTTCCGTCATCGGCCGGGAAAGTCGCCGCGGCATGTCGGATCGCTTCGCCGTCACTGAAGGTCTCGCATCAGACGTTCGTACGCGCGATTCGCCCTGCCATGCTCGAGCTGCGACGCCGGCTCGCGCCCGACCAGGATGTTGAACACCTTCGTCGCCGTCAGAACCTGCAACAGCGCGGTGTCCACCGCGGGCGGCGTCACGTCGAGCACTCGCGCGATGTCATCGACCGACAGGCCGAGCTCCCACAATACGCGCGCCTCGACCGTGGACGCGGGCAGCGCGTGCCACAC
>JBIQLU010000214.1:2928-4218 GCA_044463985.1 Gemmatimonas aurantiaca
CACTGCACGAATCGAATTGCGGAGCGTCTTCGAACCCGCGAGCGGCAGCAGCGCCTCGCGGCTCGCCAACCCGAAGGCGCACGCCGCCCGCCGTAAAGTACGGAAGAGGTCTACCTCGTCGGGACACGGCTCGTCCGCCACTGCGTCTCTCACATACAGCAGCATGGCGTCCTTCAGCAGGGCGTCTCTCCGTACCACGTCGCGCACCCCGAGACCGGCGCAGAGATACTCATCGAGACGCGCGATGTTCTGCTCGACCGCTTCGAGCCTGGTGGCCGCACCGTCGTCGCCTCGGCCCGTTTCTTCTCCATTCGCGCCGGAGTGGTCTCCGGTGAGCGCCTGAAGATCGCGTCGGCTTGGCAGCGTACCAGGAAGCAGCATGATTGGCGCTCGATGCCTGTTCATCCACCGAATGAATGCGAGCGGCAGCGCCGTCCGTATTCACGATACGACTTTCCGTACTCACGATACGACTATGTAAATACCCCGTCGTCTTATCGACACCTGTCTCGTATACTTGCGATCGTGACCAGGACCAATGCGGCGAGGCGGGCACTCGGAAAGATTCTGCGGACTTTCCGTGAAGGCGACCGACGATCGCTCTCTCAGGAGCGCTTCGCCGAAATCGCCGAGATCGATCGCACCTATTACGCCAGCATCGAACGGGGTGAGGGCAACCCCAGCTTCGAGATGCTGTGGACCATCGTGTCCGCCCTCGGTATCTCGTGGCAGGAGCTCGGCACCACGCTGGACCAGGACAAGGTCCTGAGCAAGCCGCCTCGACAGCGTAGCTAGCCTGGCGAGTCGTGGCATACGCGGGCCGCGCATGCGATCGACCCGGACTCCCATTGGTAACGACGACGACAGGGCAGCACCTCTCACCACACCGAACTCTCCGGACATGCCCGGCACCGTCGCCCCATCATACTATGTGAATAGGCCGTGTGCAAGACGACGCCAGACTCCTATCGTGTCTGCATGAACAGGAATCCCGGGGGACTCCGCGCACTCGGCAGCGTACTACGGGCGCTTCGCGCGGAGCATACCGAGGCGCTCAGCCAGGACCGGCTCGCGTTGGCGAGCCGCATTGATCGCACGCACTACGCGAGCATCGAACGCGGCGAAGTGAACCCGACGTTCGAGGTGCTGTGGGCGATAGTCGCCGGGCTCGGCACGAACTGGGAGACGCTGGGCCGCGAGCTCGACAAGCAACCAGCGCTGCGAAAACGGCCGCTCACGCGGGCCGACATACCGGCACCGAAGCGCGGGAAGTCGCGGGGGAAGTGAGGG
>JBIQLU010000215.1:0-1999 GCA_044463985.1 Gemmatimonas aurantiaca
CTACACCGTGCACTTCCCCGACGCCGGCATCTACTGGTACCACCCGCACGTGCGCGAGGACATCCAGCAGAACCTCGGCCTCTACGGCAACATGCTCGTGCGCTCGCCGCTCCCGGGCCACGACAATCCGGTGAATCGCGAGCAGGTGCTCATGCTCGGCGATCTCCTCCTGGGCCCCGACGGGCTCACGCCGTTCGGCGAGGAGTCGCCCACCCACGCGCTCATGGGACGCTTCGGCAACGTGCTCCTCGTGAACGGCGAGCCGCACTACTCGCTCGACGTGAAACGCGGCGAGATAGTCCGCTTCTATTTCACGAACGCCTCGAACTCGCGCATCTACAACGTCTCCTTCCCCGATGCACGCATGAAGGTGATCGCGAGCGATGTCGGCAAGTTCGAGCGCGAGGAGTGGGTTGAGAGCGTGGTGATCGCGCCCGCGCAGCGCTACGTGGTGGAGGTCGAGTTCGCGCGCGAGGGATCCGTGCCTCTTCTGAACCGCGTGATAGCCCTCGACCACGGCATCGGCTCGTACTTCGCCGAGGTCGATACGCTTGGGCACGTCAACGTGGATCGCGCGCCTCCGCCCACGCTCCACACCAGCGTCTTCGAGAAGCTGCGCACCAATACGGAAGTCGCCGAAGACATCGCACCCTTCCGCCGCTACTTCGCGAAGGAGCCGGACCACGCGCTCGTTCTCTCCCTCCGCACGCGCGACCTCCCGCCCGCCGTCCAGGGGATGCTGCTCGGCCTCAACTCGCCGGTGGAATGGAACGACGGGATGCCGATGATGAACTGGGCCACCACCGGGAACGAGATCACCTGGGTGCTCCGCGATCCGGTGACGGGGAAGGAGAACATGGACATCGACTGGCGCTTCCGGCAGGGCGATGTAGTGAAGCTGCGCTTCGTGAACGACCCGTCCACCTCCCACGCCATGGCGCACCCCATACATCTTCATGGACAGCGCTTCCTCGTGCTGAGCCGCGACGGGGTGCCGAACGAGAATCTCGTATGGAAGGACACGGCGCTCATCCCGGCCGGCGAGACCGTCGACATCCTGGTCGACATGTCGAACCCAGGGAAGTGGATGCTCCACTGCCACATCGCCGAGCACCTCGGCGCCGGCATGCACACGGTATTCGCCGTCACGCCGAACGCGGCGGGGCGGTAGCGTAGAGACCCGCGAGTCACTCACCCCTCGTACAGGAGCACTTCCGATGCGCGGCATGACATCCCACATCGCAGCGATCCTCGCACTCGTCGCCTTACCCGCGGCGGCCCAGCAGCGCGACCTTCCGCAGGCGGTGCGCCAGTACGTAAGTGTGGACGCGCCGGTGGTCGCACTCACGCACGCGCGCGTGGTTGACGGAACCGGCGCCCCCGCGCGCGACGATCAGACGATAATCGTGCGCGGCGAGCGGATAGCGGCCGTCGGCGCCAGCGGCGCGGTCGCGATCCCCGAGGGCGCCCACGTCATCGATCTCACGGGGAAGACCGTGATCCCCGGGATCATCGGTCTGCACGACCACATGTACTACGGCGGGATGCGCTACATGGGCGCGAGCTATCCGCGGCTCTTCCTGTCGGCGGGCGTGACCACGATCCGCACTACGGGGAGCGTGGACGCGTACCAGGAGCTCAACCTCCAGCGGCTCACCGACTCGCTGCAGACGGCGGGACCGCAGATCATCCCCACAGGGCCGTATCTGCAGGGGCCAGGATCGCCGTTCTCGGCGATGCATCCGCTGAACGGACCCGACGATGCGCGGCGGCTCGTGCGCTACTGGGCGGAGGAGGGAGTGACGTGGTTCAAGGCGTACACGCAGATCAGCCGCGCGGAGCTGGCCGCGGCAATCGATGAGGCGCACAAGCACGGCGTGAAAGTGACCGCGCACCTCTGCTCCGTGGGCTTCCGCGAAGCGGTTGCTCTCGGCATCGACCAGCTCGAGCACGGGCTCCTCACGAACACGGAGTACTACGGCGGCAAGAAGCCCGACGA
>JBIQLU010000215.1:2099-4213 GCA_044463985.1 Gemmatimonas aurantiaca
GGTGAAGCGGCCGGTGGAGATCCGGACGGTGGAGACCGTGTTTCGGAGGGGGATAGGATTCGACTCGGAGAAGCTGCGGGAGTCGGTGAAGGGGATGGTGGGGTTGCGGTAAGTGAACAGTCTCCTCACACGTAGGTGATCGCAAGAAATGACGCGGAGGGTTGGCGAGAACGAAGATGCCGAGAGTGACCTTGGAGTCACCATCGACATCTTCGTTCCATCACCGCGTGCCATTCAGGCAGCCGGTAGAGACAGGTGCCACAACGAGCTCCGTCAGTCGCTCTGTCGTGTCACGCGGAGGATCATCGCCGCTTGGGGTTGCGGGAGTTCGTCGGGTACGCGCTGATATAGCACCGTGAGGGCCCAGCACATCTCGGAATCAGGCACGGAGTCGCGCCCTGCCGACAGCGCGTGGGCGAGCCCCGTGGCGTCGTCGGCACCGACCAACTGGACAAGTTCGTCGAACGCGTGGTTGGCGTCTGCATCGGACACTATCCTCGGTGGCGCTACCGACATGGATGCGACTATCGACTTCACGATACCCGAAAGTTCATTTTCGGCTGAAGCGCTACAGTTGATTCTCTTCGACTAACGTTGGGACACTACTGATCTCCGAGCTGTACTCAGTTCAAGCCATTACCAAGTCGTCCTGCTCGTCCTGCTCGACCTGCGGGGTGGCTTCGAGCCGAATACGCCCCCCAAGTGCCGCGATGATTCGTTGTGCTCTCTCGACGGTGATTCCGTGGTAGTCGTTCCGCTCATCGCGGGATACCTGCGATTCGGAAACACCCAGACGCCGCGCGAGATCGGCTTGGGATAGCTGTTGGGCTATACGGAGTCCGATCAGCACCCTGCCAATTTCGGCCAGGCTCTCGATCACTGTGGTGTCACCGCGTACGAGCCTCTCGTATGCTTCCACCTCCTCCTGCAACTGCTCGTGGAACGAGAGCGCCGGCTCGATTGCCCGCCGTATCTCCTCGGCAGAAAGATCCATCTGCCCGAGCTTCTCGCGCTGCGCCGCTATGACGGCGCGGTCGCGACGCAGCCGCTCCTGAGCGTCCTTGTATTCTACGTTCGTTCGAATCATCGATCCTCCTGCGGCTACGAAGCGTCTTGCTAGCCGATGATCTTGACGATCCCCTTCTGAAGACCGGTTCCTCGCTGTTGCCGGAAGGCGGCGGGGAATTGCAGCTCGTGGCCAAACTGGTCGCAAATCCCGGACAACAGTCCGGGGAAATGCGGATATAACTCGACGTTATCGACCAGGCGTTTACGCCAATGACTATCCCAGGCATCCTCAACGCCGGGCGCCGGGCCAGACACCAAGATCGACTCCCGTAACTCTTCGCAGGTTACGGGGAAAGTCCCCACAGGGAGAATGCCTGAGGCGGTAAAATCGGGAATTCGCACGCTACTGGCCGCCGTGGCGGGTGGTAGGCTAACTTAACATATATGTCAAGTGCCTGTGGTAGGTCCTCCGATTTGGTGAGCGGGCTCGAGGATTGGGCTGTAGGCGCTGCGCAGTCCCGAGCTCCTCGAAGGGAACTCGATCAGAACGAGCCCACGGGCTTCGTGTCGATCCGGAACTCCAACAGATCGCAATCCTGCCCGCCGAGTACGAATTCATCGGCGACGGTATCATGTCCGACGTAGCCATCGGACATGTGGGAGTCGAAGATGTACAGGGCCTGGTTCGCCGGTCCTACCAGCACTTTGGCGGAATCCAGGACGGAGGTGACGTCACGACAGGAGTGGAAATCGGAACCTGTTTGCCGTCCCACTCAGTCGCGACCCAGGGGTCCGAGGTCGGCCATCTGCCATCGACGTAGCTCTCGGTAGAAGCGCCGCCGCAGGCGGAGAGGGCTGCTGCCATGGCGAGGATCTGGGCTTGCGATAGGCGCATGGGGTCGGATTCTCCGGGTTTGCGTGGAATTGTTTGCCGCCTGCCGGTGGCGTCTCCCGCGAAGTCGCATTGAACCGCCCCGGGTTCGTCGGTTCACATTGCACATGGCGGGGTACCGCGGTGCGATCCCTCTCGTTTTTTCGGTACGATGCCGAACCGATCCGGACAGACGTCTCGTTTTATCCCGTCGAGACTGATCAGGCGAGGCGGC
>JBIQLU010000216.1:0-4194 GCA_044463985.1 Gemmatimonas aurantiaca
TGCAGCGTGCGGATCGCCTGCCGGATGAGCACGATGAGCACCGCGCCGAGCGTGGCGTTCACCGCGCTTCCCTTGCCGCCCATGAGACTGGCGCCGCCCACGACGGCGGCCGCGATCACGTAGAGCTCGTAGCCGTTGCCGTCGGACGACGATGCCGATCCGTAGAAGCTCGCGCCCAGAAAGGCCGCGAGTCCAGCCGTGATTCCCGAGACGACGAAAACGCCGAGGGTGATGCGGCGGACGCCGAGCCCCGAGAAGCGGCTCGCTTCGGGATTGCCACCGATGGCGTAGACGTGGCGCCCCATCACCGTTCTTCCGAGATACAGGCTCCCCACGACGGTGACGAAGAGCATGACGAGGAGCGGAACCGGGTAGAGCGCGGTACCCATTCCGAGCGATGCCTTGGCGACGTCGGTGAGCGCGGGCGGTACGAGGATGCTCTCGGCGTGGCTTATGACGAAGGCCAGGCCCCGGAAGATCCACATCGTGCCCAGCGTGATGATGAACGAATGGACACCGAGGCCGACGACCATGACGCCGTTGGCGAGTCCGCAGATCAGGCCGACGCCGAGGGAGATGCCGAGTCCCACGAACACCGTGGTGGCCGGGTCCATGGGTCCGAGGGCGCGGAGGATCATGGTGGTGGCCACACCGGCCATGGCGTATATCGCGCCGACGGAGAGATCGATGGCGCCCGCGATGATGACGATGGTGGCGCCGACACCCATGATGGCGAACGCGCTGGCGTCCGTGGCCATCTGGATGAGGGTGTACTTGTTGAGAAAATTGTTGACGGAGGTGCCGCTGACCGCATCGATGTGGGAGCCGGCACTGAGAGTGAGCGCCGTCCCGATGAGGAGGAGCACGACGACGAGGCCGACCTGCTGGGACTGGAGCAGGAGCCGGGCGGTGCGAGGGAGGATCGAAGGGCGTTCCGCCCTGTCGCTTACCGTCTGCCTGATGAGCTCCATGCGGCGTATTGCGAGGGGGGTGTTCGGCGGGGGCGGTGCCTCCGGGCGCCGACTGTAAGCGCTTGCAACATTACGGCGTCGTACCTATGCTGTCAACGTGGAGCCGCGGCTTGTGCAAGGCCGCCACGGGCGAGATACTAGCTATGATGCGTCCCGCTCCCCATCCCCGCCAGCGCCTCCGACGATACGAGTACACATGACCCTCGAAGATGTTGCCCGGCGTGCGAAGGTGTCCACCGCGACCGTTTCGCGGGTGCTCAATAACGTCGGCCAGGTGAAAAGCAGCACCGTCGAGCGCGTGATGCAGGCGGTGGAGGAGCTCAAGTACTATCCGAATCTCAATGCGAGAATGCTGGCCGGCGGTCCGAATCGCACGCTGGGCATGATCGTTTCCAACCTCGAGAATCCGTTCTTCCTCGACATCTTCCGCACCCTCGAGGCCGACGCGCATCGCCGCGGCTACGACGTGCTCGTGGCGAACACCGACTATCGCGCGCAGCAGCTCGTTTCCAGTGTGAAGATGATGCTCGGCCGCGGTGTCTCCGGCCTGGCGGTCGTGGTGTCGGAGAAGCGGCCTTCGCTGATCCGGGAGCTCTCGGAGAGCAACTTCCCGGTGGTGTTCTACGACGTGGGCGCGGCGCGCGCCAACATCACGAACATCAAGGTCGACTATCGCATGGGAATGCAGCGGATCGTGGAGTACCTGTACGGGCTCGGCCACCGTCGGATGGCGTTCATCGGCCACCATACCACCCTGGAGCCGCTGAGCGACCGAAAGGCCACCTTCCTGGAGGTCGCCGCCGAGTATGCGCCGCGCCTCAAGGTGATGACGGTGGCGAACGCCGACGGCCCCGCGGGAGGGCAGAACGCCACGAGGGAGATCCTGACATCGGGCTTTCGCCCCACGGCCGTGGTATGCGTCAACGATTTCATGGCCGTGGGTGTGTTGAGGGAGCTGCAGATGCGGCGGATCAGCGTCCCGGAGGACGTTTCCGTCACTGGGTTCGACGACATAGGCCTCTCCGGGTTCGTGTCTCCGGCGCTGACCACGGCGCACATCCCGCGCGAGGAGATCGGCCACCTGATCGGCGAGGCGCTCATACCGGGCCCCCGGGGCGCGCGCGCCGACGGCCGGGAGATCCGGATAGACACCACGCTGGTAGTGAGGGAGTCCACCGCGCCCGCCACGTCGCGCGCCCAGGTGAGGAAGTCCGGCAGGAAGGCGGCCGCGAAGCCTGCCTCCGCCGGTACGCGCGCCGCGGACCGCGGCAGGAAGGCTTCCTGAGCCGTGCCCCCTTTCGCCAGCCCACTTCATCCCGTATAGTGTAAGCGCTTACACCCACGAGGAATGGATGCGTATCCACCAGCTCCGCTCGAATGTCGGCGGTGCGGCCTCCAGCAGCACGCGCACCGACTCCGCACCCGCCCCCTCCCGCGATCCCGCTCCGAAGCCGCCGATGACCATCGGCCTCCTCGTCGGTAATCGTGGCTTCTTCCCCGGGCACCTCGCCGAGGAAGGACGCAAGGAGATGCTCGCCGTCCTCGCCGAGGAAGGGTTCGAGGTGGTGGTGCTGGATCCGGAATCCACCAGATTCGGAGCCGTCGAGTCGCGCAACGATGCCAAGGCGTGTGCGGCTCTCTTCCGCGCGAACCGCGATCGGATAGACGGCGTCGTCGTCACACTTCCCAACTTCGGCGACGAGGCCGCGGTTGCCGATACACTTCGCCTCGCAGGACTCGACGTTCCCGTCCTGATCCACGCGAGCGCCGATTCCCCCGACAAGATGGGGATCAGGTTCCGCCGCGACTCGTTCTGCGGGAAGATGTCCGTCTGCAACGCACTCACGCAGTACGGGATCCGCTACTCGCTCACGTCGGTCCACACCCAGGACCCGCGCTCGGAAAGCTTCCGCAAGGACCTTCAGCGATTCGCCGGCGTCTGCCGCGTGACGAATGGTCTGCGCACCGCGCGCATCGGCGCGATCGGAGCCCGCCCCGCCGCCTTCAAGACCGTCCGCTTCAGCGAGAAGATCCTCGAGGCGAACGGGATCTCCGTGGAACCGGTGGATCTCTCGGAGATACTCGGACGCATTGAGCGGCTGGCCGACGACGACGGTGCCGTGAGCGACTTTCTAGACAGAATCGTGGCGTACGTTCCCACCGACGGCATCCCGCGCCCCGCGCTCATCAAGATGGCGAAGCTCGGCGTCGTGGTGGATCGCTGGATGCACGAAGTGGATGTGCAGGTGAGCGCCGTGCAGTGCTGGACCGCCATGGAAGACTTTTTCGGCGTGGTCCCGTGCACGGTGATGAGCATGATGAGCAACGATCTCTTCCCGAGCGCCTGCGAGGTGGACATCTGCGGTACCGTGAGCATGTACGCGCTCACGCTCGCATCCGGCTCGCCGAGCGCGCTGCTCGACTGGAACAACAACTACGGCGAAGACCCGAACAAGGCGGTCTGCTTCCACTGCAGCAACCTCCCGAAGCACTTCTTCGAGGAGGTGAAGATGGATTACCAGCAGATCATCGCGGGCACGGTCGGGAAGGAGAACACCTACGGTACGTGCGTCGGGCGGGTGAAGGCGGGGCCGATGAGCTTCGCTCGATTCACCACCGACGACCGCACCGGCCGCATCCGCGGCTACGTGGGGGAGGGCGCCTTCACCGCCGACCCGCTCACGACCTTCGGCGGCGCGGGGGTGGTCGAGATCCCGAAGCTGCAGGAGCTGCTGCACTACATCTGCGCGAACGGCTTCGAGCACCACGTGGCAGCCAACCTCGATCTGTCGGCGCCGATGGTGTACGAAGCCACCACGCGCTACCTCGGCTGGGACGTCAACTGGCACCGGTGATGGGAAGCGTGCTGCTGGCGGGCGTCGACTTCGGCACGCAGAGCGTGCGCGTTTCCATCGTGGACAGCGTAGCCGGTACCGTAGGTTACGGGGTTTCGGAGTACCCGGTGGTGCACCACCCCGGCGATCCGGACTTCGCCACGCAGTCGCACCTGTCGCACATGAACGCGCTCTCCGATGCGACGCGGCGCGCGCTCGAGAGCGCTGGCGTGGATGGCAAGAACGTCCGCGCGCTGGCGCTCGACACCACGGGTTCCACCGTCATCCCGGTCGGCGAAGGGCTCGTTCCTCTCGACGACTACTACCTCTGGTGCGACCACCGCGCCAAGGAAGAAGCGGCGCTCATCACCGAGGTCGCGCACGCCGTG
>JBIQLU010000217.1:0-4191 GCA_044463985.1 Gemmatimonas aurantiaca
TGCAGACCGAGGAGAATTCCAGCGGCCGCTGGGTAGTGAAGAGCTTCGAGATCGGGGGGCTGAAGCCGATGCGGTGTATGTGATGCGCGTCATGTAGTTGGTCGGGCATTCGATGCGAGGGGGTCGGGACGCGAACAGGTCCAGGCCCCTGTCTTGCTTATTTGGAAGTAACTCCTTTATATTTTAGTAAGTTACTTATAAGCAATTACCCGTCAGGCTCCCGTTCCATACGTAGCCCATGCGCCCTGCCAGCCATCGCGAGAGCGCGCTTCGCTCGCCGCTCAACGATATCCTCGGTACGGAGGCGAACGTCCGCCTCCTCCGTGTTCTTTCCCGCACATCGCTTCCCATGAGCGCGACCGAGCTGGCTCGCCGGGCCGCGATCACGCTCTCGGGTGTCGGCAGAGCACTGGGCGCTCTGGAACGCACCGGTATCATCGAGTTCGTGGGGGTCGGCGGTCGCCGTCCCGTTCGGCTTCGTAGGGAGCATCCACTCGCGACTGCACTCGAGGCGCTCTTCGCGGCCGAAGCGCTTCGTGTCGACTCGGTATTCGCTGGCGTGCGCGCCGCGGCGGAAGGACTCGTGCCCGCACCTCGGTCGGTCTGGGTCGAGGGGCCGGCGGCGCTCGGGACCGATTCGCCGGCTGATCCGATCGTTGTAGGAGTCCTTGCTGGTGCCAGGGAGCTCGATGCGTCAGTCGAGATGCTCGTTGCCGCTCTCACTCCCGTCGAGGTCGAACTGGATGTCACGATCGAGGTTCGTGGCCGGACGGTGGCGGACCTGGCTGCACTGGGCGGGAGCGAGAGAAGGAACGTCGAGTCGGCCACTTTTCTCTTTGGAGCGCCACCGGTCGCGTTCGTCGAGCTCGAGAGCGCTCGCGGACGGGAGCGTCGCGAGCGCACGTCCAAACCGGTCTCGCACGCGTCGATGGACGAGAGGGCACGCGCGTCGGGCGCGGCGATAGCCGCGAAGCTCAGACATGACCCGTCGCTCGTCGAGCGGGCGCAGCGCTATATCGCTCGGCGTCTGCCCAGGGCGTCACACGGCGAGCGGCGTGAACTCGAAGAGTGGGATCGCATCCTGCGCACCATGTCGCTGCCCCGCCTCAGGCGATTTCTCGTGGAGCCGAGCGAACGTGCCACGCGTCTACGGCAGACTCTCCCCTTCGTGGGAGAGCTGAACCCTGTCGAGCGGAATGCGGCTCCAGGCCGCAAGACGAGAGTCGCGTCAGCGCGTTCGAATCGGAATGTTGTCGAGCAGGAGGGAGGATCGCGTGCCGCGTCTGCCCCTTCAGGCAAGTCACGACGTCGGGGTGGCGGAAGATGACCCGCGCCGAACTCGAACACGCCATCCGTGCGGCGTGCGATGTATCGCGGGACGATGAAGTCTACGTGTTCGGCTCGCAGGCCATCCTAGGGCAGTTCCCCGACGCGCCTGATGGTGTGCGCATGTCGCAGGAAGCGGATATCAGCCCCAAGAACCACCCCGAACGGGTGGACCTGATCGACGGCAGCCTTGGCGAAGAATCACAGTTCCATCGTGCGCGTGCTGCTTGCCGAGCGATTGATCACGCCTCGCAAACTCATCGCGCGGCTACGGTTGTTGCCATTGTCTCCCGTGGAGCGGGAACAGCTCGTCAGCTGGGTGGACACTACCGCGCGCGACCTGCGCACTCCTCATTGACCACTCCTCACCATCGACACCACCACTCCCGCTGCGGCCACGATCGCCGCGGCGAGGAAGCTCGCGCGCGCCGCCACATAAAGTGATTCGGCGGCGTTCGCGTGGCGCGCGAGCACCGATGTGAACACCGCGCCCGCGAGTCCCACTCCGAGCACCATCCCGACGTTCCGCGCCGTCGCCATCATCGCGGCCGCGATTCCCTGACGATCGCGCGGCGCCGCGCCCATCAGCGCGCTGTTGTTCGGCGATCCGAACAGGCCTGCGCCGAGTCCCACCACCGCGAGCGCGATCACCACGGTGTGCGGCGGCGAGTCGGGCCCAAGACGCGCGAGCAGAAGGAGTCCGCCGCCGATGAGCGCCATCCCGCTGCTGCTAAGCAGGCGCGATCCGATCTTGTCTGACAGTGCGCCGCTGATCGGTGACACCAGCGCCATGATCACCGGCTGCGCCGCCATTATCACTCCCGCGCGCGCGGGCCCGAAGCCGCGGCCGCGGATCAGGTAGAACGGGAGCACGAACACTATGCTGAACGCGCAGATGTAATTGAGCACTGCGCTCCCCGTGGCGGCGGAGAATGCGCGGCTCCGGAAGAGTCCGAGGTCGAGCATCGGACTCGGCGCGCGCAGCTCCGTGCGCACGAACGCCGCGAGCAGCGCCACGGAGAGCACGAGGAGCGCGAGCACCGGCCGCGATCCCCATCCCCACTGGTGACCCTGGTTCAGCGCGAGAAGGAGCGCGATGAGCCCGAGCGCGAAGAGAACTCCGCCGGCGAAGTCGAAGCGCTCGTCACGCACCGCGCGCGGCGCGTCGCGCACCACTCGCGCGCTGAGCCACATTGCCAGGCCACCGACCGGGACGTTGATGTAGAAGATCGATCGCCACCCGAACGACGCCGTGAGCCAGCCGCCGAGCGCCGGTCCCGCGGTGAGTCCGATGTACGTCATCATCGCCTGCAGCCCGAGCGCGCGCCCGCGCTCGGAAGCGGGGAAGCTGGTGGTGAGGATCGCTGGCGAGCTCGCGAAGAGCATCGCCGCGCCGACTCCCTGCAGCACGCGAAAGGCGATCAGCACACCCGCCGACGGCGCCGCGCCGCAGAGCGCCGAGCTGATTACGAAGACCGCGAAGCCGGCGAGATAGATCCTCCGCTGCCCGTACATGTCGCCAAGGCGTCCCATGCCGAGGAGCAGCGCGCTCACGATGAGCAGGTACGCGGTCACCACCCATTCGATGGTGGCGACCGACGCGTCCATGGAGCGCCCGATGATGGGGAGCATCGCGTTGACGACGCTCGCGTCGAGCGCCGACATGAAGGTCCCCACGCCGACGGCGATGAGGACCCACCACTTACGGTCGATCCCTTCCCGGAGGTTTGTCACTGCGAAGTGAACTGCGCCCACATCCCCTCACCTCACCAGTTTGTCCCTCAAAATGTTATTCGCGGTAGGTCCGTTGAGCGTTGGATGGGTGGTACCTATAGGACGCCAGTGCGCGTCCGCCCATACCGTCTTTCTTCCGCGTCCGCTCGTGGCATCCGGATGGATCGAGCCTGCTTTGAGCGATTCTCCCGTGCGGGCGCTGATCACGATGTCGGTGCCCCACTCGATGCAGGCGCCCGGATAATATGTGCTGCCGTCGAAGACCATGGCGAAGAGGCGAAACCTGTCTTCCAGCACCACCTGCTTCAGTTCTACGTTCCTGCCTCCGGGCAGCGCTAGCGAGAGCGGAATCGACCAGCGCGGATTGTCGAAGGCCCGTGTCACCACGGGCGTCCCGGCGCGCGTCGGCACCCGCGCCCGCGGGGGTAGCAATGGCGGTACTGTTTCCCTCGTCGCCTGGAACCAGGGTGGCGCGCCTGCGCCGCAGTCGAGCAGGCCGTTACCAACTCGATTGCCATCGCGCACTATCCTGAATGACGGTGGCGCCGCCGCGTGTGGCGCCGATGGGTCGAAATACGATGCGATGCGTCTGGTGCTCACGAGGTTCTGCACGAAGCCGATTTTCAGCGTGCCCCCGGTCATTACTGCGGCTGTAGGTACTCCGGCCGTCCGCACGCACTGGCCCGATAGCGCGAAGTCGCACATCGCCTCGCCACGCTCGGCGCCGATGCAGATGTACTTCCACGTTCCGCTTCCGCCGGGAAATCCGTCGAGCATGCCCCGGGCTGTCCCGTCGTCTCTCACAGCGACGTTGGATGGGCGGGGACGGATATTGGGGAGCAGCAGCACGACGACGCCCTGCACCGTCACTTCATGTCCCGGCATGCTGCCTCCTCTGCCCTGCATCGAGCGCTGTGTAAGAAGTTCTTCGCATGTGATGGCTGCGTGGGGAGGATAACCGGTTCGACGCTCCGGACGCGATGGGGCGGGTCAGGACCCCGCTACATCGCCGCGCGCGGCCGAGTACCAGGCCACGTCCGGCCGGCTGCCATCGCTCGGCTCGACCACCAGTACGCGCTCCATCCTCCCGCCGGTCACTCTGCTCTCGTTCGGCAGCATCGCGAAGCCGAG
>JBIQLU010000218.1:0-1762 GCA_044463985.1 Gemmatimonas aurantiaca
CTGCAGATATTCCGCGACCGCACCCTCGTCGCGATGCTCTTCATAATGCCGATTGCGCAGCTCCTCCTCCTCGCGAATGCGGCGACCTTCGAGGTGAAGAGCTCGCGATTGTACGTAGTGGACCACGATCACACCCCGATGTCGCGGGGCGTCGTCGATCGCCTCTCGGCATCCGGGCGCTTCGTGCCCACGTCGTCGTCGCAGTCGCTGGCGCGCGCCGACGAAGCCATGCTCGGCCGCAAGGTGGATGCGATTCTGGTGATTCCGGATGGCTTCGAGCGCGACATCGTGCGGATACGCAGCGCACCGGTGCAGCTCGTGCTCAACGCCGAGGATGGCGCCGCGGCCGCGGTCACGCAGTCGTACGCGAGCCGGATACTGGCGGCCTATTTCGCGGAGCTGGGCGCGAGGGTGACTCCGACGCTTGCATCGGTGGGCGCTTCCGCCGAGCGGCCGCCGCAGCGAGGCGCTGGAGCGATCGATGTTCGCCAGCGCGGCTGGTACAACGCGGAGCTCGACTACACCGACTTCATGGTGCCCGGGATCCTCGTGGTGCTCGTCACGATGGTGGGCACGCTCTTGACGGCGATGAACATCGTTCGCGAGAAGGAGTCCGGCACGCTCGACCAGCTCAACGTCACGCCGGTCACGCGCGCCACATTCATAGCGGCGAAGCTCATCCCGCTCTGGAGTCTGGCGCTGCTGGAATTCGCTCTCGGCCTGCTCGTCGCCTGGCTCGTCTTCCACGTGCCGATGCGGGGCAATCTCCTCATAGTATTCGCGGCCGCGGCCATCTACCTCGTGGCGGCGCTCGGGATCGGCCTCTGGATCTCGACGCTCGCGGAGACGCAGCAGCAGGCGATGTTCGTGACGTTCTCAATAATGCTCATCTACATCCTGATGAGCGGGATCTTCACGCCGGTGAGCGGGATGCCAGGCTGGGCGCAGTGGATCGCCGAGGCGAGCCCGATCACGCACTTCGTGCGACTGGTGCGCGAAGTGCTGCTCAAGGGCGCGGGTCTGGCGGACGTGGCTGGGCAGATAGCGATCCTGGCGGGAACCGGAGTCGTGGTGCTGGCGCTCGCAGTGCGTCAGTACCAGAAGCGCTCGGCGTGAGCGTTGCGGCCACACCCGTGGCGGAGTATTGTACGGCTGCATGTTCTACAATGTAGAAACTATTCGAGGAACCGGATCGTAGGGCCGGTATGCGCATTCCAGAGGACGTTCACCTGCGCCGGTCGCTGCCGCGGCTGCCGATGGCGCTGCTCCGGCTCCTGCTCCCCCGAGCGGAGCGCGACGAAGTGCTCGCGGATCTGGCCGTCGAGTACGCCGAGCACGCCGCGCGCGGCGGCAGGTCCGAAGCGCGGCGCTGGCTCTGGCGCCAGGCGCTCGGTTCGGCATCGCCGCTTCTCCGATGGAATTGGTGGCGCGGCTGGAGCGGCTTCGAGCCGCGCGCCAACGCCTTTCGACCCGGAGGGTCAATGCCGAGAAGTCTCATTGCCGACGCCCGCTACGCCGCGCGCCGGCTGCGCGCCCGGCCGCTGTACACGCTGGTGTCCATACTCACCCTGGGACTGGGTATCGGCGGCACCGCCGCCGTCTTCGGAATCGCCCGACCGCTCATGTTCGAGCCGCTCCCGTACTCGCACGCGGACGAGGTCGGATCGTTCTGGATGCCAGGGTGGTGGACCGAAGAGGAATTCCTCTACCTGCGCGGCAACTTCCCCGGCTTCCGCGCCGTGGCGGCATACCGTCCCGGCGA
>JBIQLU010000218.1:1862-4123 GCA_044463985.1 Gemmatimonas aurantiaca
ATCGGCGTGATGCCGCGCGGCTTCTGGTTCCCCGATCCATCCATCCGGATCTGGCACACCAGGCCGCTCGATCCCGAGGGGCGGAATGGGAGCTACACCCTCCTGGGCCGCGTCGCGCCCGGCGCCGACGTGCACGACATGGGGCCGCAGATCCAGCGTCTCACCGGGATGATCGGCGATCGCTTTCAATACGAGGTTGGGGCCGACAAGACGCAGAACGCCGTGCTCACTCCTCTGCGCGAAGCGCTGGTGGGCTCGATGCGCCCGGCACTCGTCGCGACCTTCGCGGCGATGGGGCTCATCCTGCTCATCGCCTGCGCCAACGTCGCCGCGCTGATGCTCGGCCAGGTGGAGGGGCGCGCCTCCGAGCTCGCCGTGCGTTCCGCGCTCGGTGCGACGCGGGGGCGGATCATGCAGCAGCTCGTGGTGGAAGCGATGCTGGTGGGGCTCGGAGCCGGGCTGCTCGGCGCCGCGCTCGCGGCGGGCGGCTACCGCCTCCTCGCCGGCGCGCTTCCCATAGGAGCGTGGGGGGAGAACGCGTCTTTCGGCTGGAGCATCTTCGCCGCCGCGCCAGTGGTCGCCATCGTGTCGGTGGCGCTGGTACTGCTCGTGCCGGCGATATCGCTCTGGCGGGGCGACCTGCGCGGCGCTCTCACGCGAGCACGCACCGGCGGGATCCAGGGACGCGGCGGGCGTCTGGAGCGTGGGCTCGTAGTCGCGGAAGTGGCGCTCGCGATGCTCATCGCTTCGTCCGCGGCGCTGCTCGTGCGGAGCGTCGCCAATCTCTACGCAATCGATCCGGGGGTCACGACGAAGGGGATCGCCGTTGTCGACGTGACGTCGAGTCCGCAGATGGCGTCCGCTCCGCGCCTGCAGAAAATAGAGGAGCTGGTCCGCTCATTCGGCTCGCTTCAGGGCGTCCGCTCCGTTGGCGCCGCGATGAAGCTCCCGCTGCGCGGCGGCGGCAACAGCTTCGGGGTGACGGTGGAGGGGCACCCCGAAGCCTCGAACACATTCACCTACTTCCGCATCGTCACGCGCGACTACTTCGAGACGATGGGGATGAAGCTCCGCGACGGCCGCGCCTTCGACGGCTCCGACCAGCCGATAGCCGCGGGCGACAGCACCGCCGAGATTTCGGTGGTGGTGAACGAGGCGTTCGTGAAGAAGTATTTCGCGGGGGAGAACCCGATCGGCCGGCGGCTGGGCGGCGGCTTCACATCGCCGCAGCGAGTGATAGGAGTGGTAAACGACGTCCAGGAGGCGGCGCTCACCGACGAAGCGGCGCCCGTGCGCTACTACCTGGCGGGGCAGGCTCCATGGTTCAGCAACGTGGCCGCCTTCGTGCTGCGCACCGCGCGTCCGGGCGACGCGCCGGCGGTGCTCGACGCCGCGCGCCGCACCGTGCGGGATGTGGCCCCGGAGCTCGCGGTGCAGGGAACCACGACCATGGAGCGCGTGTTCGACACGGCGGTCGGTCCGGCGCGGCAGATCATGGCGCTGCTGACATTGTTGTCCGCGCTCGCGCTGGTGCTTGGTGCGGTTGGGATCTACGGCGTCATCTCGCACTTCGCGGCTCGGCGCAAGCGAGACTGGGCGATCCGCGTGGCGCTCGGCCTCCCCGGCTCGCGCGTCGTGAGCCACATCGTTGGTCAGGGCGCGGCGCTGGTGAGCGTGGGCATCGTGCTGGGCGCGGTGGGTACCGTGCTGCTCGCGCGAGTGCTCGCGTCGTTCCTCTTCGGCGTGGGAACGGTGGATCTGCTGGCCTTTGCCGCGGCGAGTGCTGTGCTGCTCGTGATAGGGATAGCTGCGGCGGCGATTCCGGCGCGGCGGGCGGCTACGGTGGATCCCGCCCTGGTCATGCGCGAACAATGAGCACGAGATCGCAGCCGGTGCCCGATTCTCCGTTCGCTCCGCTTGGCGTGCTCGAGGAGCAGGTGGTACTAGCCGTCCTTCGCACGCGCGGCGAGGCGTACGGGATGCAGGCGCGCCGCGAGATCGAGAAGGCCACCGGCCGCGAGCTCTCCATCGGCGCGGTCTACGCGACGCTCGACCGTCTGGAGTCGAAGGGGCTGCTCGCATCCAGTCGCGTGGACGACGACGGTTCATCGCGCCGTGTCTTCGACGTCACTCCCGAGGGCGCGCGTGCGCTGGCCGACACGCACGCGATGCGCGAGCGGCTCTGGCGCGGCGTGAACGTACGGCAACTCCTGGCACTCGCGCGCGCGTGAGCGCCTGATGGGGTCAGACCCCTTGCCGCA
>JBIQLU010000219.1:0-2437 GCA_044463985.1 Gemmatimonas aurantiaca
CGCTCGGCGAGCACGCGCACGTCGCGGCTCGCCGCGTGCGTCGGCGCCCAGCCGGACATCACCACGGCCTGGCGATGGTGGCTGATCATTCCTTGCATGAAGTGAACGTCGGCGGCAGCGTACGGCGGACGGCCGTTGTTGGCCCGTGCCACTTCCGCCGGCGAGAAGTTCCCTTCGCCGGGATGCCGCGTCGCCGCGCTGCACGCGGCGAGCGCTATGATCGTGAGAATGCAGGCTCTGCGCATGAGTCGGGATGAGCTATCGAAGCCGTGGAGGTGATCGTCCGCGAGCGGCTGGGTGCGCGAACGGAATAGGGAGAGAACACAAAAAAGCCGGCCCCCTGAGAGAGGGCCGGCGATATGACTACGTCTCGTGGAGACGTTTATGTCATTCGTTCGCGACTGCGCACGCGAATCGGCACCAGCTCTCCGGGGGAGAACGGGCGACAACAACAGATGGGCATGTACGCGTGGCGGTCGAAGATCATGGAGTCGGGACGATAGTTCGCGTGAGCGGATCTGTCAACGCGTGTCCAGGGGGTCAGGCACTTAATGTAGAGGTCCCAGGGCAACTGCCCTGGCACCTCTACATTAAGTGCCTGACCCCCGACGGAGAACCCGCCCGGCCCGCGCGTCCGTGAACTTCGCGCCGTCCACCGCGGCGACTCCGTTCACGAACACGTAGTCGATTCCCGTTGGATACTGGTGCGGCTGCTCGAACGTGGCGCGATCCTCGACCGTGGCCGGGTCGAACACCACGAGATCCGCGTACTTCCCCTCCGCCACGGTTCCGCGCTCGCCGAGGCGGAGCCGCTGCGCCGGCATCCCGGTCATCTTGTGCACGGCCTCCTCGAGCGTGAGCACGTTGCGCTCGCGCACGTAGCGGGCGAGCACGCGCGGGAAGGTGCCGTACCAGCGCGGATGCGGATGACCCTCGCCCGGCTGCACCAGCCGGCCGTCCGATGCGATCATGGTGTACGGATACTTCATGATGCGGTCGACATCGCCGTCGTCCAGAACGTGGTAGATGGCCGACACGCCGCCGCGCTGCAGCGCCTCGATCACCAGCTCGGCGCCGGTCTCCGGCGTGGGCTTCATGCCGCGCTGCACCGCCCAGTCCTCCAGCGTCTTCCCCTCCAGGTCGCGCTGCCAGGGCACCTTGGCGAGCTGCACGCGCGCGAGATCGCCGCCGCCGCGGTCGTTGAGGATGTTGAACACGATCCCCTTCACGATGCTGTCGCGCAGCGCGGGATCGCGCAGTCTCCGCTCGAACGCGCTGTCGCCATCCGCCCTCGCCCAGGCGGGTACGAGCACGCCAATTCCCGTGTACGTGGCAGTGTACGGATACTGGTCCGCCATCACGTCGATCCCCTCGGCGCGCGCCGAGTCGATCATCGCGAGCGTGCGCCTGCTGGCTCCCCACATCGGCTTACCCACCACCTTGTGATGCGTGAGCTCGATCGGGATGTGCGTCTGCCGTCCGATCTCGATCGCCTCGGCGACGCCGTCGATCAGGCCGAGCCCCTCCTCGCGGAGATGCGACGTGTAGATCCCGCCCGAGTCGGCCGCCACCTGCGCGAGCGCCACTATCTCGTCGGTCTTCGCGTATGCGCCCGGGAGATACTTGAGGCCCGTGGAAATCCCCCACGCGCCGTCGCCCATAGCCTGCGCCACCATCGTGCGCATCCGCTCGAGCTCCGCGGCGGTGGGTGCACGATCGGCCATCCCCATCACGCGCCGGCGGATGGTGTTGTGCCCCGCGAGCATTGCGACGTTGAGTCCGAGGCCGAGCGCCTGCGCGGAGTCGAGGTATGGCGCGAGCGGGAAGGGCGCGGTTCCATCGGGACCGCCGAGCGCTGTGGTGACGCCCTGGCGCACCGCGCTCTCCGCGCCTGGCAGGCGGAGGAGCGGATCGAGATGCGCGTGCAGATCGATGAAGCCCGGCGCAACCACGCGTCCCTTCGCATCTATGACGCGCTTCGCACTCGATGGGTCGATCGCGGTGCGGGAGACGCGCACGATGCGGTCGCCCGTGATGGCGACGTCGGCGCGGTAGCCGGGGGAGCCGCTCCCGTCGATCACGGTGCCGCCCGCGATGAGGATGTCGTAGCTCCCCGGCGCGGCGCGGTCGGTAGACGGGGAATCGCGCCCGCAGGCGGCGAGCGAAGCGAGGAGAGCGAGGGCGAGAAGAGAGGCGAGTGGTCGCATGATTCGGATCATCGTGAGTGAGGCGGGGAGGCGGAATGATGGCCCGCGGAACCGCGGCGAGGCAATGTGCACCGGCGGAGATGGCGTGGTCGCGCGTCGGGAATGTCACATCGCTCGGCGCGCGAGCGGCCGCGCGCCGTCCGCGCATTTCGCGAAAGGTGCGCCGCCCTGTACTTTGCTTCGGATCACGACGCCCACCCTCGGGAGGACCATGCAAGTGCGCACGAACG
>JBIQLU010000219.1:2537-4081 GCA_044463985.1 Gemmatimonas aurantiaca
TTGCTTCGGATCACGACGCCCACCCTCGGGAGGACCATGCAAGTGCGCACGAACGTCACCCGCCGCAATGTGTTCGGCGGCTCGATAGCAGCGCTCGCGTTCTGCGGCAGCGTAGCCGCATGCAACTCTGCCGCTCGAACCACTGCTGCAAATCCTGGCATCGACTCGCTCTTCGCGGAGTGGGACAAGCCCGACTCGCCCGGGTGCGCGGTGGGAGTGATAAGGGACGGCGAGTTCATTTACGAACATGGCTACGGGATGGCGAATCTGGACTACGACATCCCCAACTCGCCGCGGATGGCCTACTACATCGCCTCCGACTCGAAGCAGTTCACGGCCGCCGCGATCGGACTCCTGGTGCTGGACGGGAAGCTCTCGCTCGACGATGACGTCAGGAAGTACGTGCCCGAGCTTCCCGACTACTCGAAGCGTTACGGCGTTCCGGTCACGGTCGGAGAGCTCGTGCATCACACGAGCGGCCTGCGCGACATCTTCACGCTCATGGGCCTGGCGGGGATCCGTGTGGAGAACGTGCTGACCGATGATTCGTCGATGGCGCTGATCGCGCGGCAGAAGGAGCTCAACTTCGCGCCCGGCAGCGAGTATCTCTACAGCAACACCGGCTATCAGCTACTCAGCCTGATCGTGGAGCGCGTGAGCGGGAAGCCGCTGCGCGTCTTCGCCGATGAGCGGATTTTCCAGCCGCTGGGTATGACGCACACGCACTTCCACGACGATGCGGGACGGGTCGTGAAGAACAGGGCGATGAGCTACGTGCCCGACAGCGCGCTCGACTTCCGTCTGAGCTATCTGCAGAACTTCGACAAGACCGGGGACGGCGGTCTCTATACCACCGTCGAGGACCTGGCCCGGTGGGACGCCAACTACTACACGCACCAGGTGGGCGGCGACGAGCTGCAGAAGCTCATCCACACACGCGGCGTGCTGACGAACGGCGACACCATCGCGTACGCGTTCGGGAACAACGTCTTCACGTATCGCGGACTGCGCGCAGTCGAGCACGGAGGGAGCCTCATGGGCTACAGGGCACACTTCCTCCGCTTCCCCGACCAGAAGTTCAGCGTGATCGAAACGTGCAACCTCGGCTCCATCAACCCGGGTCCGATCGCGCGGAAGATCGCTGAGCTCTACATCGGTGACCAGATGGGCCCCGCGGAGGAAGATCCCGAGCAGCGCGAGCGCCCGACGCGATCGACCGTGACGCTGAGCGCCGCCGAACGCGCCCGTCTGGCGGGGAGCTACTACAGCGAGGAGCTCGGAGCGACGTACGAAATATTCGTGAGCGATGGGCAGCTCATGCTGCGCCGTCCGAACTCGCCCGACACCCGCACCACCGCCGAGGATCGCGTCACGCTGCGTGCCTCCGGCGGCGGCGCGAGCATTCCGGTGACGCTGCGCTTCGACAGCGGTGCGGGTGCGGCACGATCGTTCACCGCGCAGACGGGGCGTGTGAAGAACATTCGCTTCGTGCGGTAAACGAGGGGGTCAGGCACTTTAAGTAGAGGGGCGCTGCCGACGGCAGC
>JBIQLU010000220.1:0-4059 GCA_044463985.1 Gemmatimonas aurantiaca
GTCCCGTCTACTCCGCTCTCAACGCCACGTTCGGGTCGACGCGCGAGGCGCGGCGGGCGGGGAGGAAGCTCGCGGCGGCGGCAACGAAGAGCATCACCAGCACGACGCCGCCGTACACCAACGGGTCCCGGGGGGAGACGCCGAAGAGCAGCGGGCCTATCCGCCTGGCGGCCAGGAAGGTGATCGCCCCTCCCAGCACGATCCCCACGGCGGCGAGCAGGAGTCCCTGTCGCAGCACCAGCCAGACCACGTCTCCCTCCTGGGCACCCAGCGCTATTCGCACTCCCATCTCGTGCGAGCGCTGCACCACGTTGTACGCTATCACTCCGTAGAGGCCGATGGTGGCCAGCACCAGCGCGAGCGCTCCGAACACCGTGAACATGGTCGCGCCGAGCGACCACGATTGCATCTCCTGGCCGATGATGTCGGAGAATGGTATCACAGTGATGTACGACGCGCCCGGCATCAGCTTCTGCAGTTCACGCCGCACGTTCTCCACCTGACTCCCCGCGTCGCCGTGCATGCGCAGAAGGAGTCCGGCCTGTTCGGGATGGTACTGCTCGGCCGACAGATAATAGAAGAGTCCCGGGTCGTCCGTGAGCTTGGAGTTCTTGATGTCCTCGGCGACGCCGACCACGTAGTAGCATGGAGTGGAATCAGCGCCGATCCTGATGCACTGCCCGATCGGATCTTCCCTGGGCCAGAGCTTCTTCGCCATGGAATTGCTCACGACAGCCGCTCCCGGCGCCCCGGCGACGTCGCCCGCCTCGATCCCCCGCCCTTTCACGATTCGCGTGCCCATCGTGGCGAAGTAGTCGGGCGAGACGGAGTTGAGGTCGTACTCTTCCTGCAGGAGCGCCGAGTCGACGCCTGCCACGTTCATCCCCATGCTCCACGTGCTCCAGAACGGGAGCGTGACGTTGAGCGCCGCGTGCGCGACTCCCGGAATGCTCTGCGCGCGCTCGAGCAGATTTCGTCGCAGCGTGAGTGCCTGCACGCTATCCAGCGCCACGCCGCGCATCGCCAGATTGGCCACCAGCACCGAATCGGGATCGTAGCCGAACCGCACGCTCCGCACGTTGTTCAGGCTGCGCACGAAGAGGCCCGCGCCGACGAGCAGTATCACCGACAGCGCGCCCTGCAGAACCAGAAGCACGACGCGCGTTCGCGATTTGTGAATCATCCCCTCGCGCTGTCCCGCCTTCAGATCGAGCGTGAGATCGGTGCGGCCCGCCTGGAATGCGGGAGCGAGGCCCGTGAGGATTCCCGCGATGATGACGGCGGCACCCACCGCGAGAAGCGTTCGCGTGTCCGTCATGACGGGTGAATCCGCCCCCGGCGGGAGGAACGCCGCTCGCAACGCGGCACCACCCCACTGCGCTACGATGAGCCCCGCCGCGCCTCCGAGGATGGCCAGCAGCAGGCTCTCCGTGAGAAGTTGTGAGAGGAGCCGCCCGCGGCCCACGCCGAGCGCCACGCGCACGGCGACCTCTCTCCTGCGGCGCAGGGCACGCGCGAAAAGGAGATTCGCCACGTTGGCGCAGGCGATGAGGAGCACCACCAGCGCCATCCCCGCCACCAGGGCGGCGACCTTCGCGGTACTGCTCTGTCGCGGCCCGCGCTCGCTCAGGATCGAAGCGGCGAGCGCGTGGTTCCGCGAACGATCATCCCTCGTCGCCTGCGTCTCGCCGTACTTCTCATCAGCGGCCTGATAGCTTCGCTTCAGTGCCGACGTGAGATCCGCGTTCGCCGCGGCTATCGTCACACCGGGCTTCCTCTGAGCGATCATGTTCGCCCAGGTCCAGTGATACGTGTCCCACCAATGCTCGCCGGGAAGCCGAATGTCCATCCCTGCGGCGTACGTGGAGATGGGGACGTATGCCACCGGTGGCTGCGCCGGCCAGAGGCCGCCGAACCCCTTCGCCGCTACTCCGATAACGGTGTAGATCGTTGGTCCGATCTGCAGCGTGGTTCCGAGTACGTCATTGCGCCCGCCGTAGCTGCTCTGCCACATCGCGTAGCTCAGCACGGCCACGGGAGTCCCACTGGGTGGCGTATCCTCGGCTGCGCCGAAGTAGCGGCCCAAGGCCGGAGGCGCATCGAAGAAGCCGAAGAAGCTCGCGCTCACGGCACCCACCTGCATCTCGCGAGCCGCCGTCCCCACTCCTATGGCGAGCTTGCGACTCGTGACCTCCGCCGTACGCTCGAACGACTTCGTCCACTTCGTGAGATCCACGTAGCGCGCGTACTGGATGCTCCCGTTCACGAACGGCTCGCCCCTGAACATGGACGAGATGTAGATCCGGTGTGTGAGCGACGGATCGCTGAGCAAGGGCGGGGGACGAAAGAGAAGCCGGTCCACTACCGAGAAGATCGCGGCGTTGGCGCCGATCCCCAGTGCGAGCGTGAGCACGACCGCGGTCGCGAACCCCGGCCTTGCCCGCAGGCCCCTGATCGCGTAACGGAGGTCGCGAACGAAGCCATCCCACCAATTCGTGAAAGCCACTGGCATCTCCGGTGCAGGTGTGGACCCTACTCCTTCATGACAGAGACAGTTTCAGCGCACGTCGGGTTGCCTCGCGCGCTCCTCCTGCCCCGGCCGGAGCGCTCGCTCTCCGTCGCGACCGACTCCGCGACTAGCTGCCCGCAGCCGCGCTGCCGCCTGGCGGAGCCAGGCCGGAGTCCGGCTCGATCGTGCGCTCGATTCGACGGTCGGGCACCAGCCACATGAGCGCCACGAACACGTACAGGACTCCCGCGATCCACGGTCGGATGAATGACGCGAATATCGCGAGCAGATAGAAGACGGGTGACAACTTCCCCTTCAGATCACGTCCCACCGCTCGCTCGAGCACGGAATCGGGCCCCTGCCTCCTGATGATCAGGCGCTGCAGCAACCAGTACGCGAGCGCCGCCATCAGGAGAACCACGCCGTACATCGCCATCGGAATCGACGCGTAGTGATTCTCGCCGATCCACGCCGTGACGAATGGAATGAGCGAGAGCCAGAAGAGAAGATGCAGATTGGCCCACAACACACCGCCGTCCACGCGCTCGGTGACGTGCAGCATGTGATGGTGGTTGTTCCAGTAGATCCCCAGATAGATGAAGCTCAGCACGTAGCTCAGGAAGACGGGGATCAGCGGCCGGAGTGCATGGAATTCGGTGACGTGCGGCGGTCGGAGCTCCAGAACCATGATCGTGATGATGATGGCGATCACGCCGTCGCTGAACGCCTCCAATCGTTGGGTGCCCATGGATATCCGGCCTGGTTCAGAATGAGTTTCCGCCTTCGCGGGGATGACGCGAGAGTGCGGTGTCGCGCATGAACGCCGTCAGCGCCTCGTTCACTTCGTCCGGTACTTCCTCCGGGGTGGCGTGCCCCGCGCCTTCGATGAGGAGCGCACGACCGTCGGCTGCGTGCTTCACCAGCTCCTCGCATTCGCGCGGCGAGACGAGTCGATCCTCGCTTCCGAAAATCACGAGCAGCGGCACCGCTATTCGCCGCAGTTCGTCCGCCGTGAGGACGCGCCAGTCGATCTCGTGGAGTTGTGCCCAGAGCGCTCGAACGAACGCCGGGTCGCGCGCCGGGGCGAAGTATTCATCGATGTCGCGCACCGTTGGCCGTCCGCGCGATCCATAGGCGCTCCGCAACGCCAGCGCGAACGCCCAGCGGCGTGCCGCAGCCGCGGGAAGCGCCGACCCCATTCCAGCAGGAAAGAGCCGCGCCAGCCCAACGAGCCTCACACGCCCGAACCCCACGGGATCCAGCAGCGCCAACCGCTCGACTCGCTCCGGTGCCGCGAGCGCCACCTTCGCGGCCACGAGTCCTCCGAGGGAGAGCCCCACCAGCGAAGCGGTCTCCACCTCCAATGCATCGAGCACGTCGAGCACGTGTCTGGTAAGCGCCGCCACCGTGTATTCGCCGGATCCCAGCGGCTTGTCGCTCCATCCCTGCCCCTTCATCTCCACCACCGTGACCCGCGCTCCGCCCGCCGCGATCGCGCCGATGTTCTTCCTGAACGCGTACGCCGAGCACCCCCACCCCGGCAGCATCAC
>JBIQLU010000221.1:0-4041 GCA_044463985.1 Gemmatimonas aurantiaca
CCGGGATCTTTCGACCGCCCGACGCGCCACGTAAGTTGAAAAGCTCATCAATAGTCGATCCTGGAAGAACAAGGAGAATGCATACATGCGGATGCTCGTTCTGGGGGCAGGGCTGCAGGGCTCGGCCTGTGCGTACGATCTCTTGCAGAATCCCGAAGTCACCGAGGTACGCCTCGCAGACATCAACATCGCCAACCTGCCGGCTTTCCTCGCGCCACTTTCCGGGAAGCGATTGATACCCACCCCCCTCGACGTCCGCGACAAGGAAGCGACGCTGGCGCTCATGCGCGAGAGCGACGCGGTGATGAGCGCGATCCCCTACTACTTCAACGGCGACCTCGCGAAGCTGGCTGTGGAAGCGGGGACCAACTTCTGCGACCTGGGCGGTAACACGGAGATCGTGGTCGAGCAGCGAAAGCTCGATGCGAAGGCGAAGGAGAAGGGGCTCAGCGTGATCCCCGACTGCGGGCTGGCGCCGGGGATGGTGAACATCCTCGCCGAGTATGGGATCGAGCAGCTCGACGAAGTGGAGTCGGTGAAGATCTACGTGGGCGGCCTGCCGCAGCATCCCGAGCCGCCGCTCAACTATCAGATCGTGTATTCGCTCGAGGGAGTGCTCGACTACTACACCACGCTCTCGTGGGTGCTGCGCGACGGAAAGCGCACGCAGGTGACGGCGCTCTCGGAGCTCGAGACAGTCGAGTTCCCCGCGCCGGTAGGAAAGCTCGAGGCGTTCCACACGGCGGGCGGCCTCTCCACGATGGCCGATCGCTACGAGGGGAAGATCCCTACCATGGAGTACAAGACGCTCCGCTATCCCGGGCACGCGCACATCATGGAAGCGATCCGGGAGCTCGGCCTGCTGGAGCTGAAGCCGGTGGAGGTGAAGGGAGTGAAGGTCGCACCGCGCGACGTGTTCGTCGCGGCGGCGGGTCCGCGTCTCACGAAGCCCGAGGGGAAGGATCTCGTGGCGCTCCGCGTGATAGTGACGGGGAAGAAGGACGGAAAGTCGAAGAAGCTCGGCTGGGAGCTCGTCGATTATTACGACGCGGAGCACAGGATCAGCGCGATGGAGCGTACCACGGGCTACTCGCTTTCGATCACGGGGCAGTTGCAGGCACGCGGAGCGGTGAAGAAGGGAGTGAACACCCCCGACGAGTGCATGCCGGCGAAGGAGTACATCAGCGCGCTGGCGAAGCGGGGTATCGAATTGCGGGAGCTGTGATCCGGTGAGTGCGGAGACCCGCGGCAGGGGGTGGCGGCGGCTCGTCCCGCTGCTGCTCATCATCCCGTTCATCGGGACGCTGTGGGTTTCCTCCTACGCTTCGCTGGAGCCGGCGCTCGGAGGGATACCCTTCTTCTACTGGTATCAGTTCCTCTGGATCGCGATCTCCGCACTGCTCACGATCGTGGTCTATCTGGTCGAGCGTTCGGAGGAGAAACGAGGGCGATGAACGTTACGGCGCTCATTGTCGCCGTGGCGCTCTTCGCGCTCGTGACGGTGCTCGGCTTCCTCGCCGCGCGCTGGCGGAAGGGCGACCTCGATCTCCTTCACGAGTGGGGACTCGCCGGCGGCCGATTCGGAACGGTGGTGACGTGGTTCCTCCTCGGCGGCGATCTCTACACGGCGTACACGTTCATAGCCGTCCCGGCGCTGGTGTTCGGCGCCGGTGCCATCGGCTTCTTCGCCGTGCCGTACACGATCATCGTGTACCCGTTCGTATTCCTCACCATGCCACGACTGTGGTCGGTATGTCGCGCGCACGGCTACGTGACGCCGGCGGATTTCGTGCGTGGACGCTACGACAGCAGCACGCTCGCGCTGGCGATAGCGGCGACCGGAATACTCGCGACGATGCCGTACATCGCGCTGCAGCTCGTGGGGATCCAGGTGGTGATCGCCGGACTCGGGATCACGGGCACGGGGCTCATGGGCGACATGCCGCTCATCATCGCGTTCGTGATCCTGGCGGCGTACACGTACTCGAGCGGGCTGCGCGCGCCCGCGCTTATAGCGCTGGTGAAGGATCTGCTGATCTTCATCACCGTCATCGCGGCGGTGGTGATCATCCCCGCGAAGCTCGGCGGCTACGGAGCGGTGTTCGCCGCGGTACCGAAGGAGAAGCTGGTACTGGCGCCGGCACAGTACGGCTCGTACGCCACGCTCGCGCTGGGTTCGGCGCTGGCCCTCTTTCTCTACCCGCACTCCATCACGGGAGTGTTGAGCAGCAGCGGACGGAAGGTGATCAAGCGCAACGCCGCGTTTCTGCCGGCGTACAGCTTCCTGCTCGGGCTCATAGCGCTGCTCGGCTACATGGCGATAGCGGCGGGGATCAAGCCGGATCCCATCTACGGCACGCAGTGGGCGGTGCCCGCGCTCTTCGACGCGATGTTCCCCGACTGGTTCACGGGCGTGGCGTTCGCCGCGATCGCCATCGGCGCGCTGGTGCCGGCGGCGATCATGTCGATCGCGACGGCGAATCTCTTCACGCGCAACATCTACAAGGAGTACCTGCGGCGCGACGCATCGCCGCGCGACGAAGCGCGGATGGCGAAGCTCGCGTCGCTGGTGGTGAAGTTCGGCGCGCTGGTGTTCATACTCGCGCTCGAGAACGCGCGGCAGGAGGCGATCGACTTCCAGCTACTCGGCGGCGTGTGGATTCTGCAGACCTTCCCGGCGGTGATCTTCGGGCTGTACACGCGCTGGTTCCATCGGTGGGCGCTGCTGGCCGGCTGGGCGGTGGGGATGGTCACGGGCACGGCGATGGCGGCGTCGCAGCACTTCACGGCCATCTACCCGCTGCAAATAGGCGGCTTCGATCTGCGCGGCTACGGCGCGTTCTACGCGTTCATTGTCAACGTGATCGTGACTGTGGTAGCGAGCGCTGTGCTCAACGCGATGGGCGTGGCGCGCGGTGCGGACGAGACGGTGGCGGAAGATTACGTGCGGGGAGGCGAGGGCTCCGCGCCTGATGCGCGGCGGGAGCAGCTCCAGACGGCTCGAGTGGCAGGCTAAGCGCGCCGCGGCTCAGCGCGCGACGTTGGGTCCGATCTTCCACTCACGGTATACTGACGCGGTCTGCACGTACAGCTTGTCGGACCCACCCAGCCTCCGCCAGAAGACGCTGCGCAGAGGCACGAGCAGCCAGATGCTCGCCCGTCGTGGTGGCGAGACGAAACTCACCTCGGCACCGGCGTCCTCGTGCGGCGACGGCGTGCGATACTTCCAACGTGCTCTCACGAGAGCGGTGTCGCGCGAGATGAGGAGCGTGCCTTCGAGGTAGGGCCTCGAGTGATCCCGCCCGCAGAACGTGATGGTGACCGATCCATCGTCCGTACGCCAGAGGCCGAGCGAATGGTTGCGGGCGAAGTCGCTTTCCACGAAGTGTTCTTCGAGCTCGCGATCGAGTCGCGCGTAGCGCCAGTAGAAGTATTCGCCAATCAGATCGTCACCCGGTTTCAACCGGCGTGCGTAACCGTCGCGGGCGATCGATTGAAACAGCGCCGCCCGCTGCGCTCCGGCCATGCCGAAGCCACCTGGTCGGAAGCGGTCCTCATCCACGTCGCCCACCTCGAGGGCGGTGACCTCCCCGCCTCGTCCGATCCCGTCGGCCAGTATGTCATCGTTGTGCAGGTGGGTGGCGTAGTGCTCGCTCATCGCATGCCACAGACGTCGAGCCTCGGGCTCGTCGCGGTTGGGGCAGGCGCGCCGTGCAGCCGTGGTGACCACTTCGGGGAGAGCCGTCACCACCGGCTCCAGCGTGACCGAGAGCGCAGTGCGTTCGGCGCCCAGCGATATGGAGGTGGGTCTGAAGCCGATCCTGCGCACCAGCAGCGCCGTGGCTTCGGAGCTGTAGTCTCCGGTGAACCGGAAGCCGCCCTGGCCATCGGTCAACGTTCGCGCCACCTCGCGAGAGCCCTTCCAGAGCGCCACTGTCGCCTCGGCGACGGGGACACCGCCGGGCTCGCGAACCGTACCCGCTATCTGCGCCGACAGTGGTGCCGATGCAGATGCGAGCGCGACAGCGGCGAGCGCCACGA
>JBIQLU010000222.1:0-4031 GCA_044463985.1 Gemmatimonas aurantiaca
GCCACCGTCGAATACGATCCGGCAGTCGTCTCGCCCGAGAAGATCGTCGGCGCGGTGAGCGAGGCGGGCTACTCGGCAGCGCCGGCCGCCTGAGGAAGATCGGGCGATGATCGGGGGAACCGACTGGCTGGTCATCCTCGCGGGAGTAGCCGCGATTGCCTGGGTCAACTGGTACTTCTTCATCGCCGGGCGGACACCGGCGCCGCGCGCGACCAGCGAAGATGACGACACTTGATGCAATGACCGAGGCCGTGCGCATTCCCGTGAGCGGGATGACGTGCTCGGCGTGCTCGGCACGCGTCCAGCGCGCGCTCGAGAAGCAGCCCGGCGTTGCCGACGCGAACGTGAACCTGATGATGAAGACGGCGACGGTGCACTTCGATCCCGGCGTCGTCACACCCGCGCGGCTCGTCGAGGCGATCGAGGAAACCGGCTACGGGGCCCACCTCGCCTCTCCGGACGAGACGGCGTTCGAGGAGCAGGAAGCGCGCGACCGCGCCACGGCCGAAGAGTTTCTTGAATTGAAGCGGAAGGCGATTGCGAGCGGGGTTGCCGGCGCGTTCGCGATGATCCTCTCCATGCCGCTGATGGCCGGCGAGCACGCGGGCGGCGTGGTGGCGGACCCCTTCATGCGCTGGGCGATGGATTCGCTCACTCCAGCGCTGCGCGCCGTCGCACCGTGGCTCTACGCGATTCCCGGCGCGGTCATCTCGTGGGGACTGCTCATCATCACGCTCGGCGTGATGGCGTGGGCCGGACGGCACTTCTACACGCGTGCCTGGTCGGCCTTCCGCCACCATTCGGCCGACATGAACACGCTCGTGGCAGTGGGCACCGGCGCGGCTTTCCTGTATTCGGTGCTCGCGACTGTGGCGCCGGGTTTCTTCATCTCCCGCGGAATTGCGCCCGACGTGTACTACGAGGCGGTGATCATCATCATCGCGCTCATCCTCACCGGCAACACGTTCGAGGCACGCGCGAAGAAGCAGACGTCTTCCGCGCTGCGCGCGCTCGTCCAGTTGCAGCCGAAGACCGCGCGTGTCGTGCGGCAGGGGCCGGACGGCGCCGAGGCCGAGGTGGATGCGCCCATCGAGACAGTCGAAGCGGGAGAGGTCGTGATCGTTCGCCCCGGCGAGCGGATCCCGGTGGATGGCGAGGTGCTCTCCGGCGAGAGCGCTGTGGACGAGAGCATGCTCACCGGCGAATCGCTGCCCGTGGCGAAGAAGGCGGGCGATCAGGTGATAGGCGGCACGATCAACCGCACGGGAGCCTTTCGCTATCGTGCCACCACGCTCGGTGCCGACAGCGTGCTCGCGCGGATAGTGAAGCTCATGCGCGATGCGCAGGGGAGCCGCGCGCCGATCCAGAGACTCGCTGATCGCATCAGCGGGATCTTCGTACCGGTGGTCATCTCCATCGCGATCGCGACGTTCGTCACCTGGTTCGTGGTGGCGGAAACCGCTCCCGGGGTGCGCGCCTTCGCGGCCGCCGTCGCCGTGCTGATCATCGCGTGCCCATGCGCCATGGGACTGGCGGTGCCGACCGCGGTGATGGTCGCCACAGGAAAGGGCGCCGAGCTCGGTGTGCTGATCAAGGGCGGCGAGGCGCTGCAGCGCGCCGGCGATCTCGACACGATAGTGCTCGACAAGACCGGTACGGTCACCGAGGGACGTCCGAGCGTAACCGACATCGAGGTGGCGCCGTCGTCCGCATGGCAGCCGGCTGAACTGCTCCGGCTCGTTGCCTCGCTCGAGACGCTGTCGGAGCATCCACTGTCGGACGCGATCGTGCGCGATGCGCGCGAGCGCGGCCTCGCGCTCGCGGTGCCCGAGGCGTTCGACTCGATCACGGGACGCGGAATAGTGGGCGCGGTGGAGGGGCACGCGCTCGCGATCGGAAACGCGACGCTGCTGGCGGATTGGGCGATAGACTATGCGCCGATGCTGGCGGTCGCAGATCGGCTCGCCGCCGGTGGGAAGACGCCGATGTACGTGTCGGCAGACGGTGTGCTCGCGGCAGTGATAGCGGTGGCCGATCCGATCAAGGAGAGCTCGCGCGACGCGATCCGGCGCTTTCATGATCTCGGACTGGAGGTCGTGATGCTCACCGGAGACAACCGCCGTACGGCGGAGGCGGTGGCGAGGGAGGCGGGAATCGACCGAGTGGTGGCGGAGGTGCTGCCCGATGGGAAAGTGGCCGAGATCGAGCGGTTGCAGTCCGAGGGCCAGGTGGTGGCGATGGTGGGCGACGGGATCAACGACGCTCCAGCGCTCGCGAAGGCCGACATCGGGATGGCGATAGGGACGGGAACCGACATCGCCGTGGAGGCGGGCGATGTGGTGCTCATGCGCGGCGACCTGCGCGCGGCCGCGCAGGCGGTGGAGCTCTCGCGTCGCACGATGCGCACGATGAAGCAGAACCTGTTCTGGGCCTTCATCTACAACGTGATCGGAATCCCGGTCGCCGCGGGCGTACTCTACCCGGCGTTCGGACTGCTGCTGAGCCCCATACTCGCGAGCGCGGCGATGGCATTCAGCTCGGTGAGCGTGGTGACGAACAGTCTTCGGTTGCGCCGGGCGCGGATCGCGTGAGAAGTGAACGGGGTCGCGGGGAGTGAGATGTTTCGTTGTCGGCGGCGCGTCGGTGCGCGAACATGATGCCGCCGATATTCATGGAGGATGGATAGATGACAACGAGAACTACGCGACAGGCGCGCGCGCCGCGTGAGTCGGCAAAGG
The DNA here is from genome assembly GCA_044463985.1 of Gemmatimonas aurantiaca. Lineage (GTDB taxonomy): Bacteria > Gemmatimonadota > Gemmatimonadetes > Gemmatimonadales > Gemmatimonadaceae > JADGGM01. The sequence goes on from JBIQLU010000222.1 coordinate 2,739, forward strand.
GCGCGCGCGAAGTGAACGGCGGTCATTCGGCTGCCGGCGGGCGGAAGGCAGTCGGCGTCGAGGCCGACATCAAGGAGCGCAACCTCAAGCGACTGCGTCGCATCGAAGGCCAGGTGCGCGGGCTGCAGCGGATGGTCGAGGATGACCGCTACTGCGGAGACGTCATGACCCAGATCTCCTCGGTGCACGAAGCGCTGCGGGCGGTGGGCCGCGAGCTGATGCGGAACCATCTCAAGCACTGCGCGACATCGGCGATCCGCTCGGGCGATCCGGACGCGGCGGAGTCGATGTACGACGAGCTCGTCGAGATGATGCACAAGCACAGCCGCTGATCATCGAAGCGGTCGTCGCCGGGAGTGGGCGGGAAGTTCTCCGTCGCTAGCGCCCGCGTCCGGAACTGCGTCGGCTGCGCGGTTTCCGCCGGGTGCTCTGCAGGTACTCGACGAGCGCCTCGAGCACGCGCGAGGCGTGCCGCCGCTTCGGGTAGTACGGATAGTACAGGTAGAAGCCCGGGAAGGGGGTCGAGAACTTCTCGAGCACCGGCACGAGTTCGCCGCGTGACAGTTCCTCGCGCACCTGCTCCTCGTAGACGATGGTCAACCCTGCTCCGGCGCCAGCGAGACGGACGACGAGCCCCGGATCGGTTGTCAGCACGCGCGTTGGGACAGCGACCGAGAAGTCGCGTCCATCTTCCGTGAACTCCCACCTGTATGGCGGCGAGTCGGGCGTGGGGTGCCAGTTGATGCATTCATGCTGGACCAGATCACGCGGATGCCTGGGTTTCGGATGCCGTGCGAAGTACGAAGGCGCGCCAACCACGGCCAGGCGGAGATCGCCGGAGAGCGGCACGGCGATCATGTCCGTGTCGATCACCTCACCGAGCTGAATCCCGGCATCGTAGCCGCGCGCGACGATGTCGGTGATCTCGTTGCTCACGGCGATGTCGAGCCGCACGTGGGGATGAGCGGCGAGAAAGCCCGCGAGCACCGCATCGCGGAGGAACACTTCCGCACCACTGGCAACGAGGAGCCGCAGCGTGCCGCGGGGCTCGGCGCTGAGCTCGCCCACTGCGGCCACGGCCGCCCGCACGTCTTCGAGCGCCGGTTTCACGGAGGCGTAGAGTCGTTCGCCTGCGTCCGTGAGGTGGACGCTTCTCGTGGTGCGCTGCATGAGCATCACGCCGAGCCGCTCCTCGAGCTTTCTCAGCGTCTGGCTCACGGCCGACGCGCTCACACCCAGGCGCTCGCCGGCGGCGCGAAATCCCTTTGCCTCCGCCACCGCGATGAACACGGA
>JBIQLU010000223.1:0-3986 GCA_044463985.1 Gemmatimonas aurantiaca
TGATAGTGGGAGTGCTCGACGACCGGCGCGCTTCGCTCTCGAAGCTGCAGGCGCAGAACACGGCGTCGCTCGTGCAGATCCCGGCCACCGACGCCGAGGAAGCAGTGCTCCTCGAGCGGCAGGAGTCGTACAGGAAGATCGCCGACCAGTTGCGCGACGAATACCAGAAGGCACGCCTCGCCGAGGCGGCCGAGGTGGGGCAGATCGACATCGTGGATCTGGCCACGCTTCCGAAGGCGCCAGTGGGAGTCCCGGCGAGCCGCAAGGTGATATTCGGGGTGCTCCTGGGCGTATTCATGGGAGTCGGGATAGCGCTCATACTCGAGCACCTCAACACGGCCATCCGGGGGCGCGACGACGTGGAATCGTCGCTGCAGCTTCCGGGGCTGGCGGTCATCCCGAAGTTCGATCAGAAGAGCGCGCTCAAGCGGCTGGCGAAGGCGGGTGCGACGGCGCACAACGGCAACGGCAATGGCACCGTGAGGGTTCCGGGGCGGCTCGCTCCGGGCTCGCAGGTGTCCGGCGCGCTCGTCACGGTGAACGACGTGCACTCGCCGGGCGCGGAGGCGTATCGTACGCTGCGCACGAAGCTCCTCTTCTCGCGCGCCGCGGGCGATCTCAAGACGCTGGTGGTTACGAGCCCGTTCTCGCAGGATGGGAAGTCGACGACTGCGGCGAACCTCGCCACGACCTTCGCGCAGCACGGGATGCGCACGCTGCTCATCGATTGCGACCTGCGCCGCCCCACGCTGCACGATGTCTTCCGCGTGCCGCGTGAGCCGGGGCTCACCGAGATGCTCTCGGGCGATACGATGGTGACCGGCACCGGCCGGCGCACGAACATCGAGGGGCTCTCGCTCATCACGGCGGGCTCGCTCCCGCCCGATCCGTCGGAGATAGTGGGGAGCACGCGGATGCGCGAGCTGCTGGCCCGTTTCGCGGAGTCGTTCGACGTCATAGTAATCGACTCGCCGCCGGTGCTTCCGGTGGCCGACGCCTCGATACTCGCCACGATGGCGGATGGCGCGCTGCTGGTGGTGCGCGCCGGCGCTACCAACAGGAAGGCGGCGCAGCTCGCGGTGCAGCAGCTCGAGGACGTGGACGCGCGCGTGCTCGGCGTGGTACTGAACGATCCGAAGGCGCGGGTTCCGCTGTACGATCAGTACGGGTACTCCTCGTATTACTCGTACGGTTCGAAGGGGTGATCCGGCGGAAGGCGTCGGCGGGATCGGTGGTCGGGAAAGGGGGATGGGAGGGGATATGGCGGCACTCCTGACTCTGGAGTATTGTGGTGGCCTGAGCATTGCACGCGTGCTCAGGGCGCCGACCGTGGCGGCCGTGGTGCTCCCGTTCCGAAGTCTCCTCACTTCGGCCGGTGGGCGCGCGGCGGGTCGGTGAGGAACAACCACAAATGAAAAAGGAGTGCCGCAGATGCCCAGTAACAGAGAAGGACGGAGCAACCGTGGATTCGCCGCCATGGATTCCAGCAAGCAGCGCGAGATCGCGAGCAAGGGAGGCCGTGCGGCGCACGCGCAGGGAACTGCACACGAGTTTTCCCCCGAGGAGGCGCGTCAGGCTGGCAGGAAGGGTGGCCAGGCCGTCAGCCGGGATCGCGAGCACATGTCGGCGATCGGCCGCAAGGGCGGCGAAGCGCGCGGAGCCGCGCGTCGCGCCGGCAACCAGTCCTCGCCGTCTGGTGACTGAATCGCCTGAGCAGGCGCGGGCGACCGCCAACGACGGGGTCAGGTACTTGATCGTAGAGGGCTCGTGAGCGACGCCCACGAGCCCTCTACGATCAAGTACCTGACCCCGTCGTTGGCGTGGCGGCTCGTATGCCGTTAGTTTTTGCAGCCCTTCGTGGTTCACTTCCTCTCTCACCCCGTCGCCCCTGATGCTCCGTAGCCTGCTGACCGCGGCCATCACGAGTGCATTCATTCTCGCCGCGGCACAGCCGCTGGTGGCGCAGGACGCGAGCGATTCGGCGGCGTACCGCGCGCTGACCCAGACGCCGCCGGGCGCGCTCCCGATGCAGATGGACGTCTCGATCACGGGACTCCGCGACCGCAGCGGCGTGACGGTGCGCTACGGGATCATGAGCTACGACGATCGCGAGTACGTGCACGACTTCGGAGTCACGCTCAGGATCCCCACCGGATCGTCGTCGATCGGGATCACGGGAGGGTACTACTGGCCGAACTGCAACGGCCGCTGCACCGGGCACGCCATGTTCGGCGCGTCGTTCAGCCAGAACCTGGTGCGGCTGTCGCTCGGCAGCGGCGTCGGATCGGGCTCGCTGAACATCGGATCGGGGTGGGAGCTCGGCTACGCCAAAGTGGACGAGACGACGCTCGCTTCCGGGCGGCTCTCGATCCCGATCTCGCTCGTTCCCGCACGCCGCTCGACCACGGTGATCCCGTACGTGGCGCCCGGCGTGGGCGGTGGGCTGGTGCACGATTCCACCGGCTCCGAGGTCGGGCTGCTCTTCACGCTCGGTGCGGGGATCGGGGTGCGCACCTCACACGGCTTCACCGCGCACGCCGGGATCAGCCGCGCCTTCCTCTCGACCGGCAACTGGCTCGCCGGCGTGGGCATCACTATCGGCACGTAGTGCTCGCACTGCCGCTGTAGATGCTTTCTCCCGCCGCACTCCGGCGCCTGCGCGTGTTCGCGCGGGCGGGGTACGTGGTCGTGATACTCCTCGCCACGACCACGCATCTCAACTTCGATCCCGATCCGGGTCGCGCAGCGATGCGCCTCGCGCGCGCGCTGCACTGGTCGCTCCGCGGAAGCGATGTGGTGGACGCCGCGCGCAACGTGGCGCTCTTCGCCGGATTCGGCGTGGTGTGGCTGGTGACGTCGCCCGCCGATCGACCGTGGCGGCGGGTCGCGTGGATCACGCTGCTCGGCTTTCTCCTGAGCTGTGCGGTGGAGATAGTCCAGCTCTTCGCGCAGAGCCGCACGTCGAGCATCAACGACATCGCCACGAACACCTTCGGTGCGTTCCTCGGCGCCGCCGCGATCGTACTGCTGGTCCTCGTCCTGAAAAGGGTCAGACCCCAATTGTCGCGGAGCGTGATCGGCTTCCCGCTCTATCCGGTGGCGGGCGCGTACGCGCTCGCGGTGGCCACCGACATCTTCGCGCCGTTCTACGGACGCGACCGGATCTACAGTCCGGGGAATTCCATCCGCGAGCGGCTGGCGTACGCGCTGCAGATGCGCGGCGGCCTTTCCGAGCGACCGATGTTCTCGCCGTTCGATCTGGTGGCGGGGATGCCCGCTGGATTCCTGATGGTTGTGGCGCTCGCCGAGCTGGGGATGACGTACGGCGCGGCGTGCGCTCTCACCATCGCGCTCGGCCTGGCGGGATCGGTGGGACTCGAGATAGCGCACGGGATAGCGGGCCAGGTGATCCAGCCCGGCGCGATGGTGTCGCACACCATCGCGATAGCGCTCGGCGCGCTCGTCGCGTGGCGCGGAGCACCGGCGGTGCTCGGCCGCGCAGGGCGCGGCGGATACAGTGGACGGCGAGGGATGGTCGCGATGCTGCTGGGCGCATCGGCGCTCCTGCTGGCAGTGTGGAGCTGGCGACCATTTCTCTTTCACGTGGATCCCGCGGTGCTCCGCGAGCAGCTCTCGCTCCCGCATCTCACGCCGCTCGGCCTGATGAGCGGAGAGATCGACCTTTATGGAGTGGCGGACCTGATCCGCCAGTTCTCACTCTTCCTCGCGATCGGCGTGCTGCTCGCGGTCTGGCCGCTGCGCCAGCGCGGCTGGCTGGCGTTCGTGCTCCCCGCGATGTACCTGTCGGTGCTGCTCGAGGTGGGCCAACTGTTCGTGGTGGGTCGCACCTTCGACGTGACGGACATCATCACGCAGTGCGCCGCCGCAGCCGTGGGCTACGTGATCGTGCGCCGCGCCGGGTGGGGAGTGGTGGGGGTGGTGCTGGAGGAGAGCGGGAGCGCGCAACCGCGGATCATCATGCCGGT
>JBIQLU010000224.1:0-3983 GCA_044463985.1 Gemmatimonas aurantiaca
CCTCAGTTCCCCACCGTCGTCTCCTGCAGCGCCTTCGCGGCATCGAGGTGCCCCTGGAGTTTCGGAAGCGCCTGCTGCAGCATGCTGACGAGCTGCGGATTCGTCGCCCGCTGCGCGAAGTCGTTCACATGGTCGATCACTGCCTGGTGCGCGTCGACCTGCTTGCCGACGTAGTCCGAGTCCCAGTCGCTCCCCGCCTGCTTCTCGGTCAGGTCCTTCAGCGCGTCGCTCCCGTCGCTTCGAAGGTCACCGATGTCGCCGTTCGTCGCCGACGCGTAGGAAATCCCGGCTTTCTTCGCGAGCGCCACCGTTTCATCGAGCATGGTGGAGTGGTCGCTCACCATCTTCTTCGCGAACGCCTTCACCGATGGATTGGTGGCCTTCGTGCCGGCCAGATCGCCGACCGCCATCTCCGCCGAATCCGCGGCCACGAGATAGGCGACGATGTCGGCGTCGGTCCAGTCGCCATCGAGCGCCGCGCCCACACGGTTGGAGACCGAGTCGGCAGCGATGGCGCCGGCTGCGGCTGCGGTGTCAACGGCGGAGCCGATACGGCTTGCAGCGCTGCTCGCTGCGCTGTCGGCGTCCGCGAACGTATCGTCGCTGCGCGATGAGCAGGCCGCGATCGATGCGGCCGCCACCAGTGCCAGCGCTGCGCTTCCCAGTCGGGCATGCGTGCGGCAGAAATTGTTCATGGTCATCACTCTCCTCCGTTCCGATTGGATGATCCGCGCCGGCGATCAGCGCGGCGGTCGGGTGCTCCCCGGGCAAGAACCGTACATCGTGCTCGCGCCTCTGTACGATTCGCTCACGGCGGCGGACTCGTGCGTCACTCGAGTTGCTTCGACGTCCAACTATCACGTTTCGTGATGGCCGCCCATGTCGCATCGTGATGCTCATCACACTGTGCGAACGGCAGACCGCGAATGGCGAAATCCGCGTCGGCAATTCGAATTCGTACCGCGGATGGGTGCGGACCTTGCACCTGTACCCGCGACGTATCCCGCTGCCCCGCAGCGGACAGTTTCGCCGCAGATCCGCGTAGAACAGGAGGTAAGTGATGAGATTCAAGCTCACGGCAATCGGCGCACTCGCATTGATCCCGTCGCTCGCACTGGCACAACAGACCACGAGCGACACGACCCAGCGCGACACGACGTACACGACCTCGGAAGGCGTACTCGCCGAACCGAGCGCCAATTTCGGTCTCACGACCGATCAGGTGAAGCAGCTTCAGAAAGCGATCAACGAGAACGGCTGCAACGCCGGTGATGTGACGGGCGTGGTGGATGATGCCACTCGCGAAGGGATCCAGTGCGTTCGCGATGCGAAGGGAATCGAAAGCACCGATATCAACGAAGTACTGAAGGCGCTCGGCCTTCCGTTCACGGCCGGCAGCACGACTGAACAGAACGCCATCAGCAGCGACACCACCGACTCGACGATGAAGTCGGACACCACGTTCCAGACGGATTCCGGAGTTCTGCAGCGCGACACGACTGCACTGCCGGACACGAGCACGGTACAGCGCGACACGACCATGTTTCCGCGCGATACCTCGGCGATGACGCGTGATTCGATGCCGTCGATGCCGACGACGCCACCCACCACCACCACGCTCCCCGACACGAGCCGCACTCCGTTCCAGCACTGAGGCTGGGCAGGGAATCTCGATCGATCGGGCTCCACGAGAGGGAGCTGAGATGAAGAACCCCGGGCGACGGCCACCGTCGTCCGGGGTCTTCTTTTGCCCGGCCCCGCGGTAGATTCACCGCATATCCAGACTCGGAGACTGATCAAGATGCGTCTGCGTATCGCTGTACGTATCGCTGTGCTCGTGGCGCTGGCAGCGGGTACGATCGCCGCGCCCGCTGGTGCCCAGCAACAGAAGCGGCGTTTCGCGAATCTCGACAGCGCCATTTTCGCGGGCGGCCAGCTCGCAGGCGGCTCCGGCCCCCGAGACGTCAACTGGATAGAGCGCGGCGCGCGCTTCTCGTACACCAGCACGGACCCCGCTACACACGAGGAATCGATCCGCGCGCTCGACCCGGCCACCGGAGGCGACACGCTCATCTTCAGCGCCACGGGGCTCACCTTCCCGGGAACCACCGAGCCGTTCACGTACCACTCGTTCCAGTGGGCGCACGACTCCAGGCACCTGATCTTCCAGACGAACTTCCAGAGCATCTATCGCAACTCCGGAACCGCCGACTACTACGTCTACTCGATCGGCGACCGCTCACTGCAGCTCGCAGCGAGCGGCGCCCGCAGCGCCGAGCTCTCGCCCGACGGCTCCATGCTCGGCTACGAGCGGAACGGCGACATGTACGTGCAGACGCTCGCCACGCACCAGGAGAAGCGGCTCACCAGCGACGCCGCGGAGCACCTGTACAACGGCCACTTCGACTGGGTGTACGAGGAGGAATTCGGACTTCCCCAGGCGTGGAACTGGTCGCCCGACTCCCGCTTCATCGCCTTCTGGCAGACCGACGACGGCGCCGAACCCGTGGTGCAGCTCACCGACTACTCCGGTCGGCATCCGGACTGGGAGCGGATACGCATCCCGCAGCCCGGAGACTCGAACGCCACCGTGCGCATCGGCGTGGTCGATGTGAAGAGCGGCACGCGCACGTGGCTCGACACGGGCGAGAAGGGCGAGTTCTACATCCCGCGCATCTACTGGACGAGCCGGCCCGACACACTCGCGGTTCTGACGTTGAACCGCCCGCAGAACGAGATGAAGCTGTTCTTCTTCGATGTGCACAGCGGCGGGAAGCGGCTCGTCATGACGGAGAAGTCGGACACGTGGATCGACGTCTTCGATTTCTACGCGGGGATCCTGGACATGCTGTCGTTTCCGGAAGGGTCGCACGAGTTCTTCTGGATCTCGGACCGGGACGGGTGGCAGCACATCTACCGCTACGACTACTCCGGAAAGCTGATCAACCAGGTGACGAAGGGAGCCTGGAGCGTGACCCGGATCGAGGGCACGGACCCGAAGAGCCGGACCATCTACTACACATCCACACAGGCATCGCCGCTCCAGCGACAGCTCTACTCGATACGCTTCGACGGCAACGCGCAGCGCCGCATCACGACCACTGCCGGAACGCACTCGATCGACATGTCGCCGGACACCCGCTACTACATCGATAGCTGGTCGTCCACAGCGCAGCCCACGCAGGTCGAGCTCCGGGCGACGGGTAGCAGGATGATCCGGACGCTCGAGGACAACGCAGGGGTGCAGGCGTGGCTCGCCGCGAACGCGTACTCGCCACCGGTGATCTTCGGTTTCACCACGTCCGACTCAGTCCACATCGATGCGTCGATGGTGCGCCCGGTGCCGTTCGATTCGACGCGCAGATACCCCGTCATCTTCGCCGTTTACGGCGGCCCCGGCTCGCAGCAGGTGTACGACAGCTTCGACGCGAGCACCTGGACGCAGTGGCTCGCGCAGCAGGGCTACATAGTGGTGGGCGTCAACAACCGCGGCACCAACAACTACGGCCGCACGTTCATGAAGAGCGTCTACCGTCAACTCGGGAAGTGGGAAAGCCACGACTTCGCCGAGACGGCGCGCTACATGGCGAAGCTCCCATACGTGGACGCATCGAAGATCGCGATCATGGGAACGAGCTACGGCGGCTACAGCACGCTGTACACGATGGAGATGTACCCCGACATCTTCACCATCGGCATCGCGAACTCCGCCGTGGCCGATTGGCGCCTGTACGACAGCATCTACACCGAGCGCTACATGGGACTGCTCGGCGACAATCAGAGCGGCTACGAGCAGAGCTCGGCGGTGGAGAACGCGGCGAAGCTCACGGGCCACCTGCTGCTCATCCATTCGATGATGGATGACAACGTGCATCCGCAGAACACGATGCAGATGCTCACCGCGTTCACCACCGCGGGAAAGGACGTGGCTCTCCGGATCTACCCGCCGGGGAGGCACGGGGCGGCGTACGATCTGGCGAGCT
>JBIQLU010000225.1:0-3978 GCA_044463985.1 Gemmatimonas aurantiaca
ATTCGTATTCGGGTGCCGGTGTTGGGCGCCTATATGGTGAACAAAGCGATCACCTACCGGAACCCGCACCCCGGCGATCTCTGCTTCCACGCGATCCGCCCACGCCGATTCGAAGTCCACCCCGCTGATCGACGTCAGGATGTCGATCCGATATGGTGGCACGCCGAGTTGCGCCACGATATCCGGTCGGGTGAAATCGTCGATCACTCGTCGTCCGGACCGCCCTGATCGCCAAGCGTGGTGAGTCGAACTGGCATGCGTGCGCGCTCATACGCGGGAAAGGGACGGCCGCTCGCAGTCCAGGCGAGCCTGGATAGCTCGGCGAGCATCGCCAGTCGCTCCGTCGCTGTCGTGCCGAGCCGGGCGTCGCGAGCTTCCTCACTCGCGAGAGTCACGACACGATAGGTCATCCCACGTCGTCTCATACCATGGAACATGTGAAAGGTGGGAGGATGCGGCCAGAGTCCGGACGGATTTTCGGCGTCGAGCGTTGCCGGGAACGTGCCGTCGCTATTCCGCCCGTAACGCCTCCACCATCGCGCTCCTCACGAAGATCCGTACGAGGTGGACTGCAGCTCGGGCATTCCGAAAAGAGAAAGCGGCTCGTGGCCGATGCTGCGCCGGCCACGAGCCGCTTCACTACCCGAGGAACCTGCGTCAGTTGATCTTGTGCAGCTCCACGCGGCGGTTCTGTGCCCGTCCTTCCTTCGTGGCGTTCGATGCTACCGGGCTCGCAGGACCATATCCCTTTGCCTCGAGCTGGCCCGCGGAAACGCCGCGCTCGATCAGATACGCGCGCACTGCGCCGGCACGATCGTTCGATAGTCTGACGTTCAAGGCTTTCGATCCGGTGTTGTCGGTGTAGCCGGCAACCTCGACCCGAACATCGGGGTTCGCAACGAGACTCGCCGCTACCTGATCGAGTACCGTGCGCGCCTCGGGAAGCAGTGTTGCCTTGCCGAGCTCGAAGTTCACTCCGTCCAGCACGACCGCGGTCTTCGATTCCTCGAATATCACGGGGCAGCCGCTCCCATCCACGCGCGTACCCGCGGGTGTGTTGGCGCAGCGGTCCCTGTCATCGTTCACGCCATCGTTGTCGCTGTCCTTCTGGCTGGCTGCGCAGCCGTTGCCGTCAACCGAAGAGCCGGCAGGAGTGTTGGGACAGCGATCGGCCGTGTTGCTCACTCCGTCGCCATCGGCATCGAGTTGACTCGCCGAGCAACCGTTGGCATCTACCGCCGCGCCCGGAGCCGTGCCCGCGCACCTGTCCGCCGCGTCAGCTACACCATCTCCATCCGAATCGACCGGCCTGGGTGCAGGCGGCATGACGACCGGCGCTGCCTGATGCTTCCGGTTGAAGAGAAGGATGCCGAGGCCGGCCTGGATGCCGGTATTCCAGTTATCCGAAGCCCCGTTGACGGGACTCGGCATGTAATCGGAGGTGACGTCGACGCGGAAGTTCAGCCACTCGTTGAGCATCGCGCGCGCGCCGAGCAACGCGCCGACTCCGTCGTCATGGTCTTTGACGGTCGCGCGGTACTCGTTGCGAACGTAGCCCGCACCGATGAGCAGCGCCCACGCATTGCCCAGCGGCTGATTGTAGATCAGCCGCGCATGTATCGGAACGTGTCGCACATCACTGTTCGGCACATCCGTCACGTTGGTCGCGATCCGCGATACGTCAGCTTCCAACTCCAGGCGCCGAGTCGCGAAGATCCCCAGCCTGCCACCGAAGCCGATCTTCGAATCCAGGTCGAGGGAATTGTCGAATATCTCGTACCTGCCAAAGGCGCCCAGCTCCACCGATCCGGCCTGCTGGGCAACTGCCTGACTCGACGCCAGGACCACACCAAGTAAAGCAACCAGACTGCCATGCCACTTCATGCGATGCCTCCCATGCGATTATCGACACACTGCTACTCCAGCCCGGCACGAGCGCGTGCGCTCATGCTGACATGTATCGATTGACGATCGACTGCGAGAGGACGACACATTTGTGTCTCATCGCCATCGTCCTCGACGATGAGGTGCCTTACACTGGCCAGGCCATTTCCGAGTGTGCCTGCGGGCCACGCCTCGCTCCACGGCCGCGTTTGTACCATTCGCCATGGACACCTATTTTGGCGACCACCCCGGAGGAACGCTGCGCTCACTTCGAGCGTGCACCTTCCGGACTTCACGGCGGCCAGATCGCCAGGAGGGTAGCACCATGGAGTCGACACGCGGAAATGCAGGGCGGCCGACGGTCGTGCTCGTGCACGGAGCCTGGGCCGACGCCCTGAGCTGGCAGGGTGTCATCCCCCTCCTGCAGCGCGAGGGATATCGCGTGGTCGCCGTCGAGAATGCGCTCACATCCTTCGCCGACGACGTCGCGACGACCGGGCGGATGATCGACGCACAGACGGGACCGGTGGTCGTTGTCGCACACTCGTATGGTGGCGCGGTCATCACCGCCGCGGCCGCCGGACGGCCCAACGTGCGCGCGCTCGTGTACATCACCGCCTTCGCGCCCGACGAGGGTGAGGTGTTCGGCGCGCTGCTCGGACGCTTCGGCGACTCCGACATCAACGCGGCGATTGCGCCCGACGCAGCGGGCTCATTCTACATCGACCCCACAAAGTTCAACGATGTCTTCGCCGGCGACTTGCCAGCGGAGCAGGCGCGTGTGATGGCCGCGACGCAGAAACCTTTCGCCGGCGCCATCTTCGGCGCCTCGATCGGAGGGGCGCCGGCCTGGCGGACGATCCCGTCCTGGTATGTCGTGGCCCGCAACGATCGCACGATCAAGCCGGAGCTCCAGCGTTTCATGGCCGAACGGATGGGCGCCCGGACATCGGAACTTGATTCGAGTCACGTCGCCTATATCTCTCACCCGGCCGATGTCGCCCGCCTGATCGATGAGGTGGCGAGCAGCGTGGGCGAGGCCGTCGCGGCCGTGTAGTTCACCGCAGCGCCCGGCGCGAGCTCGCGCCGGGCGTACGCCGCCTGTGCTACGAAGCCGTTGGCTGCTTCCCCACTGGGCCACTTCGGGCCGCTGTCATGATCCCGGGACGCAGCATTGCCTCCATGTCGTCACGCCCGCTTCTCCGACTCGCCTCGGCGAGCAGCGACGGGTCGACCCGGTTTCGCAGATAGTCCAGCACCGCCGATTTCTGCTCGGTGAACGCGTAGACGATCAGGTCTACCAGCGTACGGCGGATTGCATCGGTGTCTTCGCTACCACCGCGCCCGGTTCCGCCAAAATAGTGATCGATGAACCGGAAGCGCCCATCGGTCGCGAAGGTCAGGATGTAGCGCCACATCAGATACAGATCGTGGTCGGTCACCAGGCCCAGCTCGCGACCGCGATCGATGCGCCGGTACCAGTGCAGCGCGCGGTGCAGGACGTCCGTTGTGATCAGCGATTCGTTCCCCGCGAGGAACATCTCCATCCGCCCGACTCCCGCGATGAACCGCGTACGTCGTCCGACCGCGTCGTCGAACGACCAGGTGAACGCACGGGTGAGCGCGACGTTGAACGGGTATGGCACATCGTCGGAGAATCCGGCGACTCCCTCGAGCCGCACGGCGTTTGTCGACTGGATCGACTCGATCTCGGACTCCAGCTCGTGCAGCAGGCGCAGTCGCTCGATGTCGAGCGCCGTCTCGGTCGCCTTCTCCTGCGCACGCGTCACAATGAAGTACGCCGCCGCCGACACGATTATGGTGCCGGTTAGCGAGAGCAGAGCCCCGTTCAGAAACATGAACCCCTGTGCGAAGCGCGTATCGGCGCTCGCATCGAGGTCGGCGGCACCGTACAGGCTCTGAAGCATCCCCTCGATCGCGCCGCGTACGAAGTGCGGGTACACGAACTGGAAGAAGACGAGCATCGCGAGGTAGCTGATCGCGACCGCGGCGAGGATGATCGCGAGCAACTGCACGCCTCTGGCCGAGAACTGGCCGATGCTGCGTGGGGAACGATGGCTCGTGCGCATGTTC
>JBIQLU010000226.1:0-3877 GCA_044463985.1 Gemmatimonas aurantiaca
GGTCTGGCGGTGGTGATCACGAACGCCGAGCCGGTGCTCGCCTACCAGCGCGGCGCGATAGAGGAGGCGTTCGGCGCTCCGCTGCGCGAGACGTACGGGATGGCGGAGATCGTGACCGCTGGGGGTGAATGCGAGAAGGGGCGCCTTCACCTCTGGCCCGATACGGGTGTGGTGGAGTTACTCGATGGCACCGCTCCGGTTCAAAGCGGTGCTGTCGGCGATCTGGTGTGCACCGGCCTGGTGAACGCCGACATGCCGCTCGTGCGCTATCGCGTAGGCGATCGCGCCAGGCTCGATCCGGATTCGTCGCCATGCGCGTGCGGCCGAACGCTGCCGCGCGTGGCGGCCATCGAGGGGCGGATCGACGACACGCTGTACACGCGCGACGGACGCGCGATAGGTCGGATGGATCCCGTGTTCAAGAGCCGTCTCGCGGTGCGCGAGGCGCAGATCGTCCAGCGATCGCTCGACGATGTGCTCGTGCGGGTCGTGCCGGCCGCCGGTTTCACAGCCGCGGACTCGGAGGCCATCAGGGAGCGAGTCCGCGAGCGGCTCGGCGACGTTGCGGTCGAGCTCGAGAAGGTCGAGCACATCCCGCGCACCGCTAACGGGAAACTCCGCGCGGTGGTGTGCGAGCTCTCGCAAGAAGAACTGGCGAGCGTAGGTGCGGGACGCGGAGGCACCGCGTGAAGCTTGCCATCCTCACGCAGTACTATCCCCCCGAGATCGGCGCTCCGCAGCGCCGACTCTCCAGTCTGGTGGGCCACTTCATCCGCGCGGGACACGAGGTCCGGATTCTCACCGCGATGCCCAACTATCCGCTCGGACGCATCTACGATGGCTACGGCGGCATGAGCAGCAGCGAGGTCATCGATGGCGCGCGGGTGTCGAGGACATTCATCTATCCCACCCAGAAGACTGACTTCCCGCGGCGGCTGGCGAACTATTTCTCTTTCGTGCTCTCGTCGGCAGCGGTCGGTACGTTCCGGCTGGAGCGTCCCGACTTCCTGTTGGTCGAGAGTCCGCCACTCTTCCTCGGTCTGTCGGGGTTCTGGCTCAGTCGCGTGAGGCGCACGCGACTGATCTTCAACGTCTCGGATCTCTGGCCCGAGACCGCAGTGCACCTCGGTGTGGTTCGCGAGGGAAGCGTACTCCATCGACTGAGCCAGCGGCTCGAGAGCTTCTGCTATTCTCGCTCGTGGCTGATCACCGGCCAGAGTCGCGAGATAGTCGGCGACATAGCGCGTCGCTTTCCTCGAGCGCGAACCTATCGGCTCTCGAACGGCGTCGACTGTGCTTCGTTCGGCGCCGAGCGTGCTACGCCGGAATCGCGCGCCGCGATCGCCGAGCGCGAGGATGACTGCGTGGCGTTGTACGCCGGCCTCCACGGTATGGCGCAGGGACTCGCACAGCTTCTGGACGCCGCCGACGCGCTTCGGAATGAACGCGGTCCGAAGATGGTGTTCATCGGGACGGGTCCGATGAAGGACGAGCTCGTGCGCGATGCCGGCGAGCGAGGACTCGATGCGGTTCGCTTCATGGATGCGCGTCCCGCAGCGGATCTTCCGCCGCTGCTCGCCTCAGCTGACATCCTGCTCGTACCGCTGGGAATGAGCATCCCCGGCGCAGTTCCATCAAAGCTGTACGAGGCGATGGCCACCGGTCGCCCGGTGCTGCTGATCGCGACCGGGGAGGCCGCGGATATCGTGAACGAGTATCGGGCGGGAATAGTGGTGGCACCCGGCGATCTGGAGGGAGTGGTGGCGGCACTGCGCAAGCTGCGAGATGACCCTGCGCTGCGCGCCGAGTTGGGCGCTAACGGGAGACGCGCGGCGGAAGCGCACTTTGATCGGAGCGAGATAGCACGGCGCTTCATCGACATGCTAGAGTCGGAGGCGCGCACATGAACGCCCCGCGGAACAGCGATGCGACTGAGGAGGCGCGGATCCGCGAAGTGTACGAGCATCGCACCGGCGAGGATCGCTATTCGTGGTTCAACGATGGCCACCAGATGATCATCCAGAGCGCGGAGCGCGCCCTCCTTCATGCGCTTCGCCGTGCCGGCATCACCTCGATCGCCGACCGGACGATACTCGAGGTCGGCTGCGGCACGGGGCAGTGGATACGTGCGCTCGTGCGCTGGGGGGCCCAGCCATCGCGAGTGACCGGCGTGGACCTGCTCGCCGACCGGATCGCGTCGGCGCGGCAGCTCTGCGCGCCCGGCTCGAGGCTGCTCGCTGGGAGCGCGGCGAAGCTTCCTTTCCCGGACGCGTCGTTCGACATCGTTCTGCAGTCGACGGTGTTCACATCGATCCTGGACGAGCAGCTGCGCGCGCACGCGGCAGCGGAGATGCTGCGGGTTCTGCGTCCGTCGGGCGTGCTGCTCTGGTACGACTTCTTCGTTGACAATCCGCGCAATCCCGACGTTCGCGCGGTCCGGCGCCGCGAGCTCGAGAAGCTGTTCCCATCGTGCGCGATGGATCTCCGCAGAACCACGCTCGCGCCTCCACTCGCCCGGTGGATCGCTCCGCGTTCCTGGGTGGCGGGAACTGCGCTCTCGATCTTCCCGTTCCTGTGCACCCACTACGCCGGCACGATTCGCCGATCGGGGAGGTAGGAGCAGCGGCGCGTCGCTTCCCTTGGCGATCTGGCCGGAGAGTGGCACGTACCTCGCTTCGACGGCACCTGATGCATCATCCCCACAACACTTCTGTTGCCGCTGTGGAAAAAGCCCCGCAATCCCCGCCCTGAGCCGCACTTAACGCCCCTAATTCAGGCATAAGCTCTGCTTCAACCGCGGTTGAACCTTTACCACGGGATGGCGTATCGTACGCCGTCGCAGGAAGGGTTGGAATTCTTTAATCTTTTCGGGCCCGCTGGCTGGTCGCTGACGACCTCTCCCGCTCGCCCGCCACGTTCGACGGAGCGGCTTGATGTCGTCCGATGTCAGAGAAAGGGTGGCAGACTTTCCAGTTAATCCGGTAGGTCCGGTATCGGTGCCGGACCTCTCACAACCCCTGGTTGCTCCTCGCCGCTCCCGCGGCGATCGCCCAGCCGCCATCGCGCTCTATCGCGAGACCGGGCGCGAGCGCGCCTTCGCTCCCGCGGCCGGGGTCTACATTCCGCGCGCGACGTATCTCCCCTTCTCCCCGCCGTCGGTCGGCGAGGAAGAGGTCGAGGAGGTCGTCAACGCGCTCCGCTCCGACTGGCTCACCACCGGCCCCAAGACGCAGCGCTTCGAGCGCGCTTTCGCCGAGTTCGTCGGCGCGCGCGGCGCGCTCGCGCTGAATTCGTGCACGGCCGGTCTGCACACCGCGCTGGTGGCGCTCGGAATCGGACCCGGCGACGAGGTCATCACCACCACGATGACGTTCGCCGCCACCGTGAACGTGATCGAGCACGTGGGCGCGCGCCCGGTGCTCGTGGATGTCGAACCGGATACGCTGAACATCGACCCGGCGCGCGTGGAGGCCGCGATCACGCCGCGCACGCGCGCAATCATCGCCGTCCATTACGCCGGCCACCCGGCCGACATGGACCCGATCGAGGATATCGCGCGCGCCCACGGCATCACCGTCATCGAAGACGCCGCGCACTCCATTCCCGCGTGGTACCGCGGCCGGATGATCGGAGCGGGCAACAACCCCACGGCGTTCAGCTTCTACGCCACGAAGAATCTCACCACCGGCGAAGGCGGGATGCTCACGGGGAGCACCGACTTCCTCGAGCGCGCGCGCCCGGTGTCGCTGCACGGGATGACGCGCGACGCGCTCCGCCGCTACGAGAAGGGCGGGAGCTGGCGCTACGAGATCCAGGCGCCCGGCTTCAAGTACAACATGACGGACATCCAGGCGAGCATGGGGCTCGCCCAGCTCCG